>JAURZK010000070.1 GCA_030653505.1 Rubrivivax sp. | reverse complement strand
GTGACCAGGGTCTTGTAGCGTTCCAGCATGGCCGGAACCTGTTCGCTTTGATCCGGATGGATCAGTAGAACGATCTCATAGTGACGCATGAATACTCCTTGTGGATTCCGGCCGGTGCGCGACCCACTGCGTGAGTGGCTGCAAGGCTCGGTGGTGGAAGCCGCCCCGATGCGTCGACATGACGGGTGCGGCAAGGAAAGCCGATAAGTATAGCACCCAGGTCCATGCCGACCCGCTTCCTGACGCGTGCCCCGCCTCAGCGTTCGTCGGGCCCCGGTACGCGCATGCGGTCGACCAGCGCCCGCTGCGCGGCATCGGGCGGGCGCGTCAGCAGGCTGACGACCACCATCACCAGGGCACCGGCGGGCACCGCGAACACCGCCGCGGCGATGGGTTCGATGCCGAACCACTGGCATTCGGCCAGCGGCCGCGTGACGTCGAAGAGTCGGCGCAGCAACCCGAGGTTGGTGACCATGTACCAGCCACACACCCCCAGCCCGGTGAGCATGCCGGCCACCGCCCCCGCACGGTTGCTGCGGCGCCAGAAGATGCCGAGCACCAGAGCCGGGAAGAAGGCCGCCGCGGCGAGCGAGAACGCCGCCGAGACGAACTGCAGGATGTCGGTGATCTTCAGCGCCGCGATGAGCGCCGCCAGCAGCGCCACCACCATCACCAACATCTTCGACGCGATGACCCTCGACACTGCCGCCGCGCGCGGGCGGACGAGACGGAAGTAGAGGTCGTGCGACAACGAGTTGGCGATGGTCAGCAGCAGGCCGTCTGCAGTCGAAAGCGCGGCAGCCAGGCCACCGGCGGCCACCAGGGCCGTCACCCAGTAGGGCAGGCCACCGATCTCGGGCGCCGCGAGCACGACGATGTCGCCCGCGATGGCCAGCTCGCCCAGCTGCAGCAGGCCGTCGCCGTTGAGGTCACGCACCGACATCAGGTTGGGGTCGACCTTGGACCAGCGGCTCACCCACTGCGGCAACTGGTCGAAGGGCAAGCCGACGACGTTGTGCAGCACCTCGTACTTGACCAGCACGGCCAGCGTCGGCGCCGCCAGGTAGAGCAGCATGATGAAGAACAGCGACCAGGCCACCGAGCGCCTGGCCTGCGCCACCGAAGGTGTCGTGTAGTAACGCGTCAGCAGGTGCGGCAGTGCCGCCGTGCCCATCATCAGGCACAGCAGCAACGCGATGAAGTTGACACGCTCGGCCTGGTAGCGCTGGCGCGCCGTTCCGTCGCCTGCCGGGTCGCCGGTGGCGAAGGGCAGCGTCTGCGGCGGCATGCCGGCCAGCGGCGCGGCACGCGCGAGCGCACGCTCGCGGTCGCGTTCGTAGCGTGCACGGGCATCGTCCTCGGTGCGCGGCCGCTGCACGAACTCGCGCTCGGCGCGCTGCACCTGCAGCAAGGGGGCATTGGCGTGCCGCAGTTCGGCGATGCGCCGCGTCTGCGCCTGCGCGTCCTGTGCCATCGCGGACCGCACGTCCTGCAGCTTGCGCGCGGCATCGACCGCCAGCGCGCGCTGGCGCTGCGCCACCTCGATCTCGGCCGGGTCCTGCGCCAGCTGGCGTTCACGCGCCGCGTTGTGCTCGAGCTGCACGCCGTAGGACAGGGCCGCCAGCGGGTTGCCCGTCTGCTTCACCGACAGCCACGTCAGCGGCACCAGGTAAGCGACGATGAGCACGATGTACTGCGCCACCTGCGTCCAGGTGACGGCGCGCATGCCGCCGAGGAAGGAACACACCAGCACGCCGCCCAGGCCGACGAAGATGCCGAGCTCGAAACTGAAGCCGGTGAGGTGCGAGGTGATGAGGCCTACGCCGTAGATCTGCACCACGAGGTAGACGAAGGACACCGCCACCGCCGAGAGTGCGCCGATGGTGCGCGGCAGATGGCCGCCATAGCGCGCCCCGAGGAAGTCGGGCACGGTGTACTGCCCGAATCGGCGCAGGTAAGGCGCCAGCAGCACGGCCAGCAGCACGTAGCCGCCGGTCCAGCCCAGGATGTAGGCCAGCCCCGCGAAGCCCTGCAGGTAGAGCACGCCTGCGGTGCCGATGAAGGACGCCGCCGACATCCAGTCGGCCGCCGTGGCCAGGCCGTTGTACATCGCCGGCACGCGCCGGCCGGCGACGAAGTACTCGGCCTCGTCGGCGGTGCGGCACAGGAAGCCGATGCAGGCATAGACGCCCACGGTCACGACGAGGAAGGTGGCGCCTATCCAGCTGTGCGGCAGCCCGGCATGCTCCGCGGCGCCCATGACGCCGATGAGCGTGGCGAAGCCCAGCAGGAAGAGCGCGTAACGGCGGCCTATCACGGCTGCGTGGCGGACGGCGCGGCGGTGTCGACCCGGTCACCGGCCTGCTCGTCGCGTTCGCGGTGGTAGCGGGCTTCCATGCGCTCCATGCGCACGATGTAGATCACGATGATCAGCAGGTAGGCCAGCAGCGCCCCCTGGCCGACGAGCCAGAAGCCGAGCGGAAAGCCGAAGAACTGCCAAGTGTCGAGGTCGCGTGCGAACCACGGGCCCAGCACGCTCAGCAGCAACCAGGCCAGCAGCAGCGCCCCGGTCAGCCACGAGGTGGCGCGCCAGAGCCTTTGTCGGGGCATGTCGCTCATGGCGGCGATTGTGGTGCAAGGCACAGCGACGCCCGACACCGGACGGGTTATCGATAGCCGGAAAAACCCGGCCGCGGCGCCGCCCCTGCGGCGCCGCAGCAGCCCTTCAGCGTGCCGCCAGGCGCTGCCAGGTGTCGATCACGGTGTCGGGGTTGAGCGAGATCGACACGATGCCTTCCTGCGCCAGCCAATCGGCAAAGTCGGGATGGTCGCTGGGGCCCTGGCCGCAGATGCCGATGTACTTGCCGGTGGCGCGGCACGCGGCGATGGCGCGCGAGATCAGCGCCTTCACCGCGGGGTCGCGTTCGTCGAAGTCACCGGCCAGCTGCTCGAGGCCGCTGTCGCGGTCCAGGCCCAGCGTCAGCTGCGTGAGGTCGTTGCTGCCGATGGACATGCCGTCGAAGTGCTCGAGGAACTGCTCGGCCAGCAGGGCGTTGCTGGGCACCTCGCACATCATGATCAGGCGCAGGCCGTCTGTGCCGCCGTCGGCGGCGCGCTTCAGGCCACGTTCGGCCAGCATCTGCTTGACGGTGGCGGCCTGCTTCACGGTGCGCACGAAGGGCACCATGATCTCGACGTTGGTCAGGCCCATGTCGGTGCGCACACGCTTGAGGGCCTCGCACTCCATCGCGAAGGCATCGCTGAAGTCGCCGCTGATGTAGCGGCTGGCGCCACGGAAGCCCAGCATCGGGTTCTCTTCGTCGGGCTCGTAACGTGTGCCGCCGATGAGCTTGCGGTACTCGTTGCTCTTGAAGTCGGACAGCCGCACGATCACGGTCTTGGGCCAGAAGGCCGCCGCAATGGTGGCGATGCCCTCGGCAAGCTTGTCGACGTAGAAGGCGCGCGGTGACGCGTGGCCGCGCGCCACCGACTCGACGGCCTTCTTCAGGTCGGCGTCGATGTTGGGGTAGTCGAGGATCGCCTTCGGGTGCACACCGATGTTGTTGTTGATGATGAATTCCAGCCGCGCCAGGCCGACGCCGCTGTTGGGCATCTGGGCGAAATCGAAGGCCAGCTGCGGGTTGCCGACGTTCATCATGATCTTGATCGGGCAGTAGGGCATCTCGCCGCGCACCACCTCGCTGATCTCGGTTTCCAGCAGGCCGTCGTAGATGTAGCCGGTGTCGCCTTCTGCGCACGACACGGTGACCAGCGCGTCCTCGTGCAGCTGCTCGGTGGCGTGACCGCAGCCGACCACGGCCGTGATGCCCAGTTCACGCGCGAAGATCGCCGCGTGGCAGGTGCGGCCGCCACGATTGGTGACGATGGCCGAGGCGCGCTTCATCACCGGCTCCCAGTTCGGGTCGGTCATGTCGGTGACGAGCACGTCGCCGGGCTGCACGCGGTCCATCTCGGCCGTGCTGCGCACCAGGCGCACCGGGCCCGTGCCCACCTTCTGGCCGATGGCGCGGCCCTCGGCCAGCACGGTGTTCTTCGTGCGGTCGCCCTTGATGCGGAAACGCTGCTCGACCTTGCCGTGGCCCTGGCTCTTCACGGTCTCGGGGCGCGCCTGCAGGATGTAGAGCTGCCCGTCGACGCCGTCCTTGCCCCACTCGATGTCCATCGGGCGGCCATAGTGTTTTTCGATGACCAGCGCGTAGCGTGCCAGCTCCATCACCTCGGCGTCGGTGAGCGAATAGCGGTTGCGCTGCTCGGGCGGCGTGTCGACCGTGTGCACGAGCTTTCCGCTGGCGGCCTTGTCGGCGGGGCTGGCGAATTCCATGCGCTGCAGCTTGCTGCCGAGCACCCGCCGGATGACGGCAAAGCGCCCGGCGTTCAGCGTGTGCTTGTGGACGTAGAACTCGTCGGGGTTGACGGCGCCCTGCACCACCAGTTCACCCAGGCCGTAGCTGCTGGTGATGAACACGACCTCGGGGAACCCCGATTCGGTGTCGATGGTGAACAGCACGCCGGCCGCGCCCAGGTCGGAACGCACCATGCGCTGCACACCGGCCGACAGCGCGACGTCGGCGTGGGCGTAACCCTTGTGCACGCGGTAGCTGATGGCGCGGTCGTTGTAGAGCGACGCGAAGACCTCCTTCATGCGGTGCAGCACGTCAGCTATGCCGGTGACGTTGAGGAAGGTCTCCTGCTGACCGGCGAAGGACGCGTCGGGCATGTCCTCGGCCGTTGCCGAGGAGCGCACCGCGAAGCTGGGTGGCTGTCCGGGGGGGTTGCCTTCGGTCAGACGCGCGAACTGTTCGCGGATGGCGGCGTCGAGTTCCGGCGGAAAAGGCGTGTCGGCGATCCACTGGCGAATCTGCGCCCCGGCAGCGGCCAGCGCGTTCACGTCCTCGACGTTCAGGGTCGAGAGCTTGTCCTGGATGCGTGCGGCAAGACCGCCGTGCTGCAGGAAGACGCGGAAGGCGTGCGCCGTGGTGGCGAAGCCGCCGGGCACACGCACGCCGGTGGCTGCAAGCTGGCTGATCATCTCGCCGAGGCTGGCGTTCTTGCCGCCGACCACCTCGACGTCGGTCATTCTCAGTTGTTCGAACGGGACGACCAGGGCGGTCGCCAGGATGGCTGAAGACATGGGAAAGCTCCGTGATGTGACAAAACCGGTGCTTCCGCAGGCAGGTCAGCGGCCCATGCCCACGCGGCGGCATGTTGTTCTTCGACGGGCGGGCGCGTGGGGTTCAAGGCGGGGTGGCGAGGCGGAAAGTTGCACTGATTCTAAGGACTTCGTCCGTATGATGGGGCGGTCGCCAGCCCCGGCGCGCCCCCGAGAACAGCGCATCCATGACCGAACGCAGCGTCTTTTTTGTCTCTGACGGCACCGGTATCACGGCCGAGACCTTCGGCAACTCCATCCTCAACCAGTTCCCGACCAAGCCCCGCCACGTGCGCAGGCCCTTCATCGACACAGTCGAGAAGGCCACCGTCGTGCTGCGCGAGATCAACGAGACGGCGGCCAACGAGGGCAAGCGACCCATCGTCTTCATCACGCTGGTCAACGACGACGTGCGCGCCATCGTCACCGGCGACCACTGCAAGGGCATGGTGCTGGACATGTTCCGCACCTTTGTCGAGCCGCTGGAGGCAGAGTTCGGCGTCAAGAGCAACCACCGCGTCGGACGGTTCAGCGACGCGAGCCAGAGCCAGGAGTACCACGACCGCATCGAGGCCATCAACTTCAGTCTGGCGCACGACGACGGGCAGAGCGCGCTCAACCTGAGCATCGCCGACGTCATCCTGCTGGGCGTCAGCCGCAGCGGCAAGACGCCCACCAGCCTCTACCTGGCCATGCAGCACGGCATCAAGGCCGCGAACTACCCGTTGATCCCGGAAGACTTCGACCGCGGCCGCCTGCCCACGCCGCTGGCACCGTTCAAGCGCAAGTGTTTCGGGCTGACCATCGACCCGCAACGGCTCTCGCAGATCCGCAACGAGCGCCGGCCCGACAGCAAGTACGCTTCGCTGCAGAACTGCCGTCACGAGGTGAGCGAGGCCGAAAGCATGATGCGGCGCGAGGGCATCTCGTGGCTGAGCTCGACCCACAAGTCGATCGAGGAAATCGCCACCACCATCCTGCGTGACCTGCGGCCCGACCGGCTCATCTACTGACCCCGCCCGAAGCGCCGGCGGCCGGGCTCAGGCGCTGCGCCGCGACGACTCGTAGAGGCACACCGCCGCGGCGGCGGCGACGTTCAGTGACTCTTCGCCGCCCGGCTGCGGAATGCGCACTTCGAGTGCACAGCGCGCCAGCAGCGCGACGTCCACGCCCTGCCCCTCGTGCCCGAGCACCCAGGCGCAAGGCTGCGGCAGCGGCGCCGACGGCAGCAGCGCCCCGGCGTGTGAACCGGTGGCCACCAGCGGCGTGTGCAGTGCGACCAGCGCCTCGGGCTCGAGGCCTTCCAGCAGCCGCAGCGCGAAGTGCGCACCCATGCCGGCGCGCAGCACCTTGGGCGACCACAGCGCCACGGTACCCTTCAGCGCCAGCACCTGCACGACACCGAAGGCCGCCGCGCTGCGCATGATGCTGCCGACGTTGCCGGGGTCCTGCACACGGTCCAGTACCACGGTGGCGGCCTGCGTCAACAAGGCCGGCGCGGCGGGGGTCGCGATCACGAAGCCCAGCGGCGCAGGCGACTCCAGGCCACTGAAACCCTTGAACAGCGCCGCCGGCACGAGCGCGATGCGCGGCGCCCAGGCGGCCAGATCACGCACGGCGGGACGCGCCCAGGCGTCCTCGTTGACCACCGCCTGCACCGCGGCACCGCCCCGTTCTCGCAACGCGGTGCACAGGTGTTCGCCCTCGATCCAGACCTGGCCCGCACGCCGGTAGGCGCTTCCGTCCTGCGCCAGCTTGCGCAGGCGCACGAGCAGCGGGTTGTCGCGCGAGGTGATGCGCTGAGGCTCGCGGTGGAACGGCTGAGGGCGCGCGGCTTCGATCATGCTTCCGGCAACACGGCACGCACCGGCGCGTAACTGCGGCGATGCTCGGCGCAGGCGCCGTGCTGGCGCAGCGCGGCCAGATGCTCGGACGTCGGGTAGCCCTTGTGCGCGTCGAAGCCGTACTGCGGGTGCAAGGCATGCAGTTCGAGGCAAAGGCGGTCGCGATGCACCTTGGCGAGGATGGACGCTGCCGATACCGCCGGCACCAGCGCATCGCCCTTGACGACCGCTGCCGTTGGCATCTTCAACAGCGGCACGCGGTTGCCGTCGACGACGACACGGTGCGGCAGCAGGCGCAGCGCCTCGACGGCGCGCCGCATCGCCAGCAGCGTCGCCTGCAGGATGTTCAGACGGTCGATCTCCTCGGCGCTGGCGCTGGCGATGGCGCAGCACAGCGCCCGCGCGCGGATCTCGTCGAAGAGCGCCTCGCGCCGGCGCGGGCTGATCACCTTCGAGTCGCGCAGGCCCTTGATCGGGCGCAGTTCGTCGAGGATCACCGCCGCGGCCACCACCGGCCCGGCCAGCGGCCCGCGGCCGGCCTCGTCGACGCCGGCGACCAGGCCGGGCCTGTCCCAGCCCGGGCCCAGCTGTTCAAGCCGAAAGGACTTGCGCGATGGCATCGGTGGCACAGCGCGCGGTGTCGCGGCGCAGTTCGTGGTGAAGGTCTTCGAAACGCCGTGCCACGGAAGCGGCTGGCGCGGCATCGTCGAGCCAGCGCAATGTGGCCGCGGCCAGCGCCGCGGGTTCGCAATCGCCCTGGATCAGTTCGGGCACGACAAAGTCGCGGCACAGGATGTTGGGCAGGCCCACCCAGGGCTGGTAGCGCAAACGTTTCATGAGCTGCCAGCTGATCGTGTTCATCCGATAGCCGATGACCATCGGGCGCTTGAACAGCGCCGCTTCCAGCGTGGCGGTGCCGCTGGCGATCAGCGTCACGTCACAGGCTGCCAGTGCGGCGTGCGAACGACCGTCCAGCAGTTGCAGCGGCACACCCGGCGCGTGCGCCGCCAGCAGCGGCTCGACCATGCCGCGCAGCCCGGGCGCCAGCGGCAGCACGAAGCGCAGCGCCGGGCGCTGGCGGTGCAGCAGCGCCACGGCCTGCAGGAAGGCCGGCGCGATGTACTGGATCTCGGACCGCCGGCTGCCCGGCAGCACGGCCACCACCTGCGCGTCGTCGGCCAGCCCCAGCGCCGCGCGGCTCTCGGTGCGTGGCGGCACGAGCGGGATGGCGTCGGCCAGCGGGTGGCCGACGAAGGTGGCGGCGACGCCGTGGGCGTGCAGCATCGCAGGCTCGAAAGGGAAGAGACAGAGCACGTGGTCGCAGCTGACCGCCATCTTCTTCGCGCGGCCGCCGCGCCAGGCCCAGATCGACGGGCAGACGAAGTGCACGGTCTTGATGCCGGCGGCCTTCAGCCGCGCTTCGAGGCCGAGGTTGAAGTCGGGCGCGTCGACGCCAATGAAGGCCTCTGGCGGGTCACGCAGCAGGCGCGCGGCCAGCGCGTCGCGGATGCCCGAGATCTCGCGGTAATGGCGCAGCACCTCGACGTAGCCGCGAACGGCCAGCTTGTCGTGCGGCCACCAGGCATCGAAACCGTGCTCGGCCATGCGCGGGCCGCCTATGCCCTGCGTCTGCAGCGCGGGCCAACGCGCCTTCAGGCCACCAAGCAGCAGGCCAGCGAGCAGGTCGCCCGAGGCCTCGCCGGCGACCATGGCCAGTCGCATGCCGCACGTCAACGCGCGATGCCGCGCGTCGCCCCGGCGATGAAACCGAGCAGCAGGTCGATGTCGGCATCCCCGCCTTCGACCGTACCCTTCAGCGCAGCGATCGCGTCACGTGCCTTCTCCAGCGTCAGGCCTTCGCGGTAGAGCAGCCGGTGCATCTGCTTGACGAGCGCGATGCGCTCGCGCGAGAAGCCGCGTCGGCGCAGGCCTTCGGCATTGGTGCCGGCCACCGCCAGCGGGTTGCCCGCGGCGGTCATGAAGGGCGGCACGTCCTGCGAGACATGGCTCTGGAAACCCAGCATGACGTGCGCCCCCACCTTGCAGAACTGGTGGATGCCCGACAGCCCGCCCACGATGGCCCAGTCGCCCACGTGCACATGGCCGGCCAGCGTGGCGTTGTTTGCCAGCACGGTGTGGTGGCCCACCTGCACGTCGTGCGCCAGGTGCACGTAGGCCATGATCCAGTTGTCGTCGCCGACACGCGTGATGCCAACGTCTTGCGCCGTGCCGCGGCTGAAGGTGCAGAACTGGAAGATGGTGTTGCGCTGGCCGATGTGCAGTTGCGTCGGCTCGCCACGGTACTTCATGTCCTGCGGCGCCAGACCCAGGGCGGCGTGCGCATGGATGACGTTGTCGCGGCCGATGACCGTGGGGCCTTCGATGACGCAGTGCGCGCCGATCGTCGTGCCCTCGCCCACCTGCACGCCGGGTCCGATCACCGCGTAGGGGCCGACCTTCACCGTGGCCGCCAGCTCGGCGCCCGCGTCGACGATGGCGGTGGGGTGGACCGTGGCCATGTCAGGGAGCAGTGGCAGCGATCTTGCGCATCGTGCACATCAGGTCGGCCTCGACCACCAGGTGGCCGTCGACGAAGGCCTGGGTCTTGTAGCGGTAGATGCCGGCTTTCTGGCGTTCTATGCGCGCTTCCAGGATGAGCTGGTCGCCCGGGCCGACAGGGCGCTTGAATCGCGCATTGTCGATGCCTGCGAAGTAGACCACCGTGTCGTCTCCCGGCTCCACCCCGGCACTCTCGAACGAGAGCACGGCCGCGGCCTGGGCCAGCGCTTCCAGCATCAGCACACCGGGCATTACCGGCCGCGCCGGAAAGTGGCCGTTGAAGAAGGGCTCGTTGAAAGTGACGTTCTTCAGCGCCTTGATCCGCACACCCGTTTCCAGTTCGAGCACGCGGTCGACGAGCAGGAAGGGGTAGCGGTGCGGCAGCTTGCGCAGGATCTGTTGGATGTCCATCGTGGTCACGTCTTCTTCTCCAGCGCCCGCAGACGTTCACGCAGCGTGTAAAGGTGTCTCAGCGTGGCAGCGTTCTTCTCCCACGACGCATTGTCATCGAAGGGGAACATGCCGCTGTACTGGCCCGGCTTGTGGATCGAGCGACTGATCACCGTGGCCGCGGTGATGTGCACGTGATCGCAGATCTCCAGATGGCCCAGGATGATGGCGCCGCCGCCCGCCGTGCAGTGCCGCCCGATGCGCGCGCTCCCGGCCACGCCGACACAGCCGGCGAAGGCGCTGTGCGCGCCGATGCGCACGTTGTGGCCGATCTGCACCAGGTTGTCGAGCTTGACGCCGTCTTCCAGCACCGTGTCTTCGAGCGCGCCGCGGTCGATGCAGGTGTTGGCGCCGATCTCGACGTCGTCACCGATGACCACGGCGCCGAGCTGCTCGATCTTCTCCCAGTGGCTGCCGTCGTCACCTTGCGACGGCGCAAAGCCGAAGCCGTCGGCGCCGATGACGGCGCCGCTGTGCACGATGCCGCGTGCACCGATGCGGCAGGCGTCGCCGAGCACCACGCGGGGCTTGAGCACCGTGCGCTCGCCGACCACGGCGTCGGCGCCGACGTGCGCCTGCGCGCCGACCACCGCCCCGGCCAGAACACGCGCGCCGGCGCCGACAAACGCCAGCGGGCCGATGGAAGCCAGCGGATCGATCGAGGCACCGAGTTCGATCACCGCGTTGGGGTGGATGCCCGGCGGCGCCACGCGCCGGGTCTGCGCCGCCCACCACTGCGTCAGGCGGGCGTAGGCGAGGTAGGGGTCGTCGCAGACGATGGCCGCTCCGCGCGCAACTGCGGCGTCGCGCATGGTCGGCCCGACGATGACGCAACCGGCGGCGGAGGCTGCCAGCTGCGACTGGTAGCGCGGGTTGGCGAGGAAGCTGATGGTCTGCGCGTCGGCAGACTCCAGCGGGCCGATGCGCGACACGGTGGCCTGCGCATCCCCCACCAGTTCACCGCCGAGGCGTTCGCTCAGCGCGCCGAGAGGCACCCGCATGGCGGCCGACCTCGCGGGCCCGGCTTACTTTCCGGCGTTGGCCGGGGCGTTCAGGATCCTGATCACCTTCTCGGTGATGTCGACGCGCGTGCTGGCGAAGACCACTTCCTGCAGGATGAGGTCGTACTTCTCGCTGTCGAAGATCTGCTTGATGGCACGGTTGGCGCGTTCGACCACCGCGGCCAGTTCCTCGTTGCGGCGCTGGTTCAGGTCTTCCTGGAACTCGCGGCGCTTGCGCTGCAGGTCTCGGTCTTGTTCGACGAGTTCACGCTGGCGCCGCGTGCGTTCGGTCTCGGCCAGCGTGGGGGCTTCCTTCTCCAGCTTGTCGGCGGCGGCCTTGAGCTTGCTCGCGGCGTCGTTGAGTTCTCGCTCGCGCTTGCTGAACTCGGCTTCGAGCTTGGCCTGCGCCGCTTTGGCCGGGTTGGCCTCGCGCAGCACACGCTCGCTGTTGACGTAGCCGATCTTGAGATCCTGTGCCGCGGCGGGCGTGGCGGCAGCGGCCGCCAGGGTGCCGATGGCAAGCCACCGTGACAGGGAGGCGGCGGTGGTGCGCTGCATGGCGAACGTCTTCATCAGAAGGCAGTCCCGATCTGGAATTGGAATCGTTGGATTCTATCGTTGCGCTGAAGCCGCAAGGGCTTGCCCCAGCTCAGCTTCAAGGGGCCGACGGGTGAGATCCACGACAGGCCGACGCCCGCCGAGGAACGGAAGGACTCTGCGGTGATGGTCTCGTCCTCGCGCCAGACGTTGCCGGCGTCGACGAAGGCGAAGATGCGCAGCGAGCGGTCGTTGCCGGTGCCGGGCACCGGGAAGTAGAGCTCGGTGTTGACGTTCACGCGCTTGGCACCGCCGATGTAGGCGCCGGTGGGGTCGACGACGCCCAGCGAGCTCTGCTCGAAGGCACGCACCGTGCCCAGGCCGCCGCCGTAGAAGTTCTTGAACACCGGGAAGGGCTTGCCGCCGAGGCCCTTGCCCCATCCGAGTTCGGCGTTGACGCCCACTGACATGCGGAACGGCAGCGGCCAGTACTCCTGGTACTGCGCGTTGGTGCGCAGGTAGCGCACGTCGCCGGCGAAGGCCCACTCGAAGTTCAGGCGCTGGTAGCGGCCGGCCGTCGGCGTGAGCACGCTGTCGCGCGCGTCACGCGCCCAGCCCAGCGTCAGCGGGAAGGAGTTCGTCTTCGCGCCATAGAGCGTGCGGTAGTTCAGGTATGACAGCGGGATGCCTGTGGAGGTGCCGATCTCTGTACGTTCAAAGCCCAGGCCGAGGAAAACCGTGTCGTACTCGGAGAAGGGCACGCCGAAGCGCACCGTGGCGCCCGGCGTCTTCAGGTCGTAGCTGTCGCCCAGGCTGTTGAAGGGGCGGCTGGTGCGGTAGAAGACGTCGATGGCGCGCGAGATGCCGTCCACCGTCCAGTAGGGGTCAACCGTGCTCACCACCACCGTGCGGTTGTACTTGCTGGTGTTGAGCTCGATGCCCAGGTAGTTGCCCGAGCCGAAGGCGTTGTCCTGCTTCACCGACGCGGTGAAGGTCAGCTTCTCGGCGTTCGAGTAGCCGGCGCCGATGAGCAGGTTGCCGGTGGGCTTCTCGACGACGTTGACGACGAGGTCGACCTGGTCGGGCGCACCCGCCACTTCCTTGGTCTCGACGTCGATGTCTTCCTTGAAGAAGCCCAGCCGCTCGACACGCTGCTTGCTCAGCTTGATGAGACCGCCGTCGTACCAGGCGCCTTCGAGCTGGCGGAACTCGCGCCGCACGACCTCGTCGCGGGTGCGTGTGTTGCCGGCGACGTCGATGCGCCGCACGTAGACCCGGCGCTGCGGCTCGGCCGTGAACACCACCGCCACCTGGCCCGTGGCGCGGTCGATCTCGGGCCGCGTGTCGATGCGCGCGAACGCATAGCCGTAGAGGCCGAAGAGGTCGGTGAAACGTTTGCTGGTCTCGGTGACGGCGTCGCCGCGGTAGGGCTGGCCCGGGCGCAGCAGCACGAAGGCCTGGAACTCGGCTTCCTTGCCCAGGTAGTCGCCCTCCAGCCGCACCGAGGTCACGGTGTAGGGCTGGCCTTCCTTGATCGAGATGGCGACCGCGATCGTCTGCTTGTCGGGCGAAATCGTGACCTGCGTCGATTCGATCGCAAACTCGAGGTAACCGCGGTTGACGTAGTAGGCGCGCAGCTTCTCGAGGTCGGCGTTGAGCTTGGTGCGCGAGTAGCGGTCGGTCTTGCTGTACCAGGTGAACCAGCCCGTGGGCGTGAGCTCGAACAGGTCGCGCAGCGTGCGTTCGCTGAACACGGTGGCGCCGACGATGCGGATGTCGGCGATCTTCGCCGCGTCGCCCTCGGTCATCGTGAAGGTGACGTTGACGCGGTTGCGCTCCAGCGGCGTGATCGTCGTCACCACCTCGGCGCCGTAGAGGCTGCGGCTGAGGTACTGGCGCTTGATCTCCTGCTCGGCGCGGTCGACGAGCGCACGGTCGAAGGGCAGGCCTTCGCCGATGCCGGCGTCGCGCAGGCTCTTGGTCAGCGGCTCCTTGTCGAACTCCTTCAGGCCGACGAAGCTGACGGCGCCGATGATCGAGCGCTCGTCGACGATGATGATCGCCACCTCGCCTTCGATCTCGATGCGCACGTCCTTGAACAGGCCCGTGGTGAAGAGCGCGCGCAGCGCGGCCGAGCCCTTGTCGTCGGTGTAGGTGTCGCCGATGCGGAAGGGCAGCGCGGCGAAGACCGTGCCGGGGTCGGTGCGCTGCAGGCCCTCGACGCGGATGTCCTTCAGCACGAAGGGCGTGACCGCCAGCGCGGCGGGCGCGGCGGCGAGGGTGGCAACGGCGACGACGAGGGCCGCGGCAGGGCTGAACCGGCCGAACGGCCCGAACGGAGAGACAGGGAACATGGGATTCAGTGCAGGCCCAGCAGGCGGGCTACGTCGTTGAAGAGGGCGACCGACATCATCATCAACAGCACGACGATGCCGCCGCGTTGCAGCCGCGCCAGCCAGAGGTCGGAGACAGGGCGGCCGGTGACGCCTTCGAAAATGTAATACATGAGGTGACCGCCATCGAGCATGGGCAGCGGCAGCAGGTTCAGCACACCCAGGCTGACGCTGACCAGCGCCAGGAAACCGAGGTAGTAGGCCAGCCCCTGGTTGACCGACTGGCCGGCATAGTCGGCGATGGTCAGCGGGCCGCTGAGGTTCTTCAGCGAGGCCTCGCCGATGAGCATGCGGCCGATCATCTTCACCGTCAGCACCGAGATGTCCCAGGTGCGCACCGCGCCCTGCCACAGGCCCTCGAAGACACCGTGGCGCACGGTTTCCATCACCGGCGGCTGGCCGGGGGCGGCGTCGATGCGACCGAAGGTCTGGCCACGTTCGCTCATCACGCGCGGCGTGACCGCGATTTCCAGCGACCGGCCGTCGCGCTCGATCATCCAGCGCTGCGCCACCGGCTGGCCGTCGCGCAGGCTGCCGCGCACACGCTCGACCACGGTCTGCGCGTCGACGATCGCCTGCCCGTCGATGCCGAGCACGCGGTCACCGCTGCGCAGGCCGGCCAGCGCGGCCGGGCCGCCGGCCTTGACCTCGCCCAGCACGGGCTCGCGCCAGGGGCCGCCCAGGCCGATGCGCTTCGACAGTTCGGCGTCGACCTCACCCGGCTCGATGCCGCCGAGGTCCAGGCGCAGGGTGCGAGAGCCGCGGCCGTCGCGGTCGGTCACCTGCAGTTGCACCGGCTTGCGCTGCAGCACCGCCTGCGTGAGCTCCCAGCGCAGGTCGGTGAACGAGCGCAGGTCCTGCCAGTCGTCGCCGTCGTGGGCCAGTGCACGCACCCAGTCGCCGGCACGCAGGCCGGCACGCTCGGCGGCGCTGCCGGCCACCGGCGGGCCGAGCAGCGCCTTGGGTTCCTGAATGCCGATCCAGTGCGCGGCGGCATAGAGCAGCACCGCCAGGCCCAGGTTGGCCAGCGGCCCGGCGGAAACGATGGCCGCGCGCTGCCACAGCGTCTTGCGGTTGAAGGCGCGGCTGACGTCACCTGGCGCGACGGCGCCCTCGCGCTCGTCGAGCATGCGCACGTAGCCGCCCAGCGGCAGCGAACAGACGACAAATTCGGTGGCGTCGGGGCTGCTCTGACGGCGCCAAAGAACACGCCCGAAACCGACCGAGAAACGCAGCACCTTCACGCCACAGGCCACCGCCACGCGGTAGTGGCCGTACTCGTGGATGACGACCAGGATGCCCAGCGTCAGCAGGAAGGCCAGCACGGTGGTGATCACGCCGCCAGCTCCTGCATCACTTCACGTGCCACTGCACGTGCACGGCTGTCGAGTTCGATCAGGTCTTCCAGGCTGTGGTCGGGGCTCAGGCGGGGCTCCAGGCGTTCGATGGTGCGGGCGTTCAAGGTATGAATCGCCGTGAAGGTGATCGTTCCGTCGAGGAAGGCGGCGACTGCCACTTCGTTGGCGGCGTTCAGCACCGCGGTGCTGCCGGCGGGGGCGCGCAGCGCGTCCCAGGCCAGCTGCAGACCGGGAAAACGGCGTGGGTCGGGTGGCTCGAAGGTGAAGCCCCGGCCCATTTGGAGGAAGTCCAGCCGCGGCGCACCCGACTCGATGCGTTCGGGGAACGAGAGGCCGTAGGCAATCGGCACCTTCATGTCGGGCGTGCCCAGCTGCGCCAGCACACTGCCGTCGCGGCACACGACCATCGAGTGGACGATGCTCTGCGGGTGGATGACGACGCGGATGTCCTCGGGCGCGAGCTCGAAGAGCCAGCGCGCCTCGATGACCTCCAGCGCCTTGTTCATCATCGTCGCCGAGTCGACCGAGATCTTGCGGCCCATGACCCAGTTCGGGTGCGCCACGGCCTGCGCCGGCGTCACCTGGTGCAGCGTGTCGGGGTCGCGGGTACGAAACGGGCCGCCGCTGGCCGTGAGGATGATGTGGTCGATGCGGCGCGCCCAGGCGCTGCGGTCCTCGGGCAGGCACTGGAAGATGGCCGAGTGTTCGCTGTCGATGGGCAGCAGCGTGGCACCGCCTGCCTTCACGGCCTGCATGAAGAGTGCACCGCCGACCACCAGCGCTTCCTTGTTGGCCAGCAGCAGGCGCTTGCCGGCGCGCGCCGCGGCCATGCAGGGCGACAGGCCGGCGGCACCCACGATCGCGGCCATGACGCTGTCGACATCGTCGGCCGCGGCCAGTTCGCACAGCGCCGGCGGGCCATGCTGAACTTCGGTGGCGCAGCCGGCCTCTCGCAGCGCCGCCCGCACTTCGGCGGCCCGTTCGGGTGTCGGCACCACGGCCACGCGCGGCCTGAACTGCAGGCATTGCCGCACCAGCAGGTCGACACGCTGGTAGGAGGTGAGGCCGACGACCTCGAAGCGATTAGGGTGGCGCGCGACGACGTCCAGCGTGCTGGTGCCCACAGAACCGGTGGAGCCCAGGATGGCCAGGCGCTGGCGAGGCGCGCTCATCGCAGAGCCCCCAGTGCCGTCAGCGCCAGCGCGGCCGGCAGCACGGGCAGCAGGGCATCGACGCGGTCGAGCACGCCGCCATGGCCCGGCAGCAGGCGGCTGCTGTCCTTGGCGCCGGCGGCGCGCTTGACGAGCGACTCGACGAGGTCGCCCACGACGCTCAGGCCGCACAGCAGCAGCACGCCCAGCGCAAGCCCGGGCGCGCCCAGCGACGCCAGCAAGCGGCTGTAGACGCTGGGCCCGTCGACGTCGAAGCGGCCGTCGAGCCAGACCCAGAAGCCGGCCAGCAGCACGACCCCGGCCACGCCCGACCACACGCCCTCCCAGCTCTTGCCCGGGCTGATGCTCGGCGCCAGCTTGCGCCGGCCGAGCGCGCGGCCGCCGAAATAGGCGGCCACGTCGGCCATCCACACCAGGCACAGCACGGACAGCATGAAGTTGATGCCGACATGGCGCGCCTGCGCCAGCGCTAGCCAGGCCGCCCACAGCGCCAACAGCCCCAGCAGCCAGCGCGCCACGCGCGGCAGTTGCGGCCAGGCCGCCGGGCCGCTGCGCAGCGCCACAGCGCCCCCCACCAGCCACAGCACGAAAGCGCCCCACCACAGCATGGGCGGCGCCTGCGTCGTCCAGCCCGCGGCCAGCGCAGCGGCCCCGCCCAGGGCCACCGCCCCGCCCATGGCCAGCGAAGGCAGCTGCGTCGCCTGGTTCAGGCGGCCCCATTCCCACCCGCCAGCCGACAGCAGCGCCAGCGTCAGCAGCGCAAAGGGCCAGGGGCTGGCCACCAGCAGCGAACCGAGCAACAGGGCCACGAGCACGAGGGCGGTGATGACACGCTGCAGCAGCATCCCGAATCAGATGCCTTCGGGCATGACCTGGTTGGGCCGGATCGTGCCGAAGCGCCGGTCGCGCTGGGCATAGGCCAGCAGCGCGGCGTCGATCTCGGCGGCGCCGAAGTCGGGCCACAGGCACTCGGTGAAGAAGAGCTCGGAATAGGCCGCCTGCCAGAGCAGGAAGTTGCTGATGCGCATCTCGCCGCCGGTGCGGATGAAGAGGTCGGGGTCGGGCGCGAAGCTCAGCGCCATGTGGCTGGCCAGCCAGGCCTCGTCGATCTGCTCGGGCCGCAGGCCTTCGGCAACGGCGCGGCGGCAGGCCTGCACCACGTCCCAGCGGCCACCGTAGTTGAAGGCCACGCTGAGCGTGATGCGGTGGTTGTCCTTGGTCAGCTGCTCGGCGTGTTCCCAGGCCTTGCGCAGCTTTTCCGACACCGCCGAGCGGTCGCCGACGATGCGGATGCGCACACCGTCGCCGGCCAGCTTGGTGAGGTACTTGCTCACCGCCACCAGCACCAGGCTCATCAGGCCCGAGACCTCCTCGGACGGGCGCTTCCAGTTCTCGGACGAAAACGCGAACACGGTGAGGTACTGCACGCCGCGGTCGGCGAAGACGTTGACGGCCCGCACCAGCGCGTCGACCCCCTGCTTGTGGCCGAAGAAACGCGGCATGAAGCGCTGGCGCGCCCAGCGGCCGTTGCCGTCCATCACCAGCGCGACGTGGCGGGGCACGGCGGCCGGCGGCTCTGCAGGCAGCGGGGCGACCGTGGCGGCCGCGGGAGCGAGTGAAAGGTCGGACATGGGCGCGGCGCAGGCGGATGGGCCGTTCAAACGGCCATCACTTCCGCTTCCTTGCCCTGCACCAGGCGGTCGATCTCGGCGATGGTGCGGTCGGTCAGGCGCTGCACGTCGTCCTGCGCGCGCCGCTCATCATCCTCGGGCACTTCCTTGTCCTTGAGCAGCTTCTTCAGGTGCTCGTTGGCGTCACGCCGGATGCTGCGCACGGCGATCTTGGCCTCCTCGCCGGCGTGGCGCACGACCTTGGTGAGTTCCTTGCGACGCTCTTCGGTCAGCGCCGGCATCGGCACGCGCAGCAGGTCGCCTTGCGACGCCGGATTGAGCCCGAGCTCGGACTCGCGGATCGCGCGCTCGATCTTCGGCCCCATGCCCTTTTCCCAGGGCTGCACGCTGATCGTGCGCGCGTCGAGCAGCGTCACGTTGGCGACCTGGCTGATGGGCACCATCGAGCCGTAGTAGTCGACGTGCACCTGGTCGAGCAGGCCCGGGTGGGCGCGGCCGGTGCGGATCTTGTGCAGCTCGTGCTTGAAGGCCTCGACGGACTTGCCCATCTTGGCCTCGGCGGTGTTCTTGATGTCCTGAATGATCATGACCGAGGAGTCCCCTCAAACGTGAACCAGCGTGCCTTCGTCTTCACCCATCACCACGCGCTTGAGCGCACCGGCCTTGAAGATGCTGAAGACCTTGATCGGCAGCTTCTGGTCGCGACACAGCGCAAACGCGGTGGCGTCCAGCACCTGCAGGTTCTTGGCTATGGCTTCGTCGAAGCTGATGCTGGTGTAGCGCGTGGCGGCGGGGTCCTTTTTCGGGTCGGCGCTGTAGACGCCGTCGACCTTGGTGGCCTTCAGCACGACCTCGGCACCGATCTCGGCGCCGCGCAAGGCGGCCGCGGTGTCGGTGGTGAAGAAGGGGTTGCCGGTGCCAGCGGCAAAGACCACCACCTTGCCCTCTTCCAGGTACTGCAGCGCCTTGGGTCGCACATAGGGCTCGACGACCTGGTCGATGGCGATGGCCGACATCACGCGCGCCGTCATGCCTTCCTGGCGCATGGTGTCGGCCAGCGCCAGTGCGTTCATCACGGTGGCGAGCATGCCCATGTAGTCGGCGGTGGCGCGGTCCATGCCCACCGAGCCGCCGGCCACGCCGCGGAAGATGTTGCCGCCGCCGATGACGACGGCCACCTCGCAGCCCAATTGCGTCACTTCCTGCACCTCGCGCACCATGCGCACGATGGTGGCGCGGTTGATGCCGTAGGCGTCGTCGCCCATCAGGGCCTCGCCCGACAGCTTGAGCAGGATGCGCTTGTAGGCCGGCATCAGTACGACTCCCCTGGCAAAGTTTGCAGTGTAGTTCGGGCCGGCTCGCGGCCGGCCCGCCTCGCGGACGTCTTTGCGTCCCGTTTCACTGTGCCTTTGCCGCGGCCACCTGCGCCGCCACTTCGGCGGCAAAGTCGTCGACCTTCTTCTCGATGCCCTCACCCACCACGTAGAGGGTGAAGCCGGCGACCTTCGTCGCCTTTTCCTTGAGCATCTGCTCGACTGTCTGCTTGTCGTTCTTGACGAAGGCCTGGTTCAGCAGCGAGACCTCCTTCAGGAACTTCTGCACCGCACCGTCGACACGGCGCGCGACGATCTCGGGCGACTGCGCCGACTTGCCTGCGGCCACCGCGGCGGCCGAGTCCTCGGCGGCCTTCTCGGCGGCGACGCGGCGCTCGACCTCGATCAGCTCGGCCGGCACGTCGCTGGTGGCCAGCGCCTTGGGCTTCATCGCGGCCACGTGCATGGCCACGTCCTTGGCGGCCACGTCGTCACCGGTGTACTCGACGATGACGCCGATGCGCGTGCCGTGCAGGTAGCTGGCCAGCGCGCCGCCGCCGGCGTAGCGCTTGTAGCGGCGGATGGCCATGTTCTCGCCGATCTTGCCGATCAGACCCCTGCGCACGTCTTCCACGGTCGGGCCGAAGCCGTCCTGCGACAGCGGCAGCGCCGACAGCGCGGCCACGTCGGCCGGGTTGTGCTCGGCGACCAGGCCCGCCACGGCCTTGGCGAAGGCCAGGAACGAGTCGTTTTTGGTCACGAAGTCGGTTTCGCAGTTGACCTCGACCAGCGCGCCGACCGTGCCGCTGACCGATGCGGTGATCACGCCCTCGGCGGTGACGCGGGCAGCGGCCTTGCCGGCCTTGCTGCCGAGCTTGACGCGCAGGATCTCCTCGGCGCGGGCCATGTCGCCTTCGGCTTCGGTCAGCGCCTTCTTGCATTCCATCATCGGCGCATCGGTCTTGGCGCGCAGCTCGGCCACCATGCTTGCAGTGATTGCGGGCATCGTCATCTCCAGTGAATTCGGGTTGGCGCCCGGCGCAGGCCGGCCGGGCGGCAAGGGCCGCACCGCGCCAGGACGGCGCAGCGCGGCGGAGTCAGCCGCTCAGGCTTCCTCGTTGACTTCGACGAACTCGTCGCCGGCGGCCGAGACGGCCTGGACGACGTCGCTCGTGGCGTTGGCCTTGCCCTCGAGCACGGCGTCGGCCACCGCCTTGGCGTACAGCGCCACGGCCTTGGCCGAGTCGTCGTTGCCGGGAATGACGTAGTCGATGCCGATCGGCGAGTGGTTCGTGTCGACGATGCCGATCACCGGGATGCCCAGCTTCTTGGCTTCGAGCACGGCGATCTTGTGGTAGCCGACGTCGATGACGAACATCGCGTCGGGCAGCGCGGCCATGTCCTGGATGCCGCCGATGTCCTTCTCGAGCTTGACCAGCTCGCGCTCGAACATCAGGCCTTCCTTCTTGATCATCAACTCGGTGCCGGCTTCCTTGGTCGCCTGCATGTCCTTGAGCTTCTTCAGTGAACCCTTGACGGTCTTGAAGTTGGTCATCATGCCGCCGAGCCAGCGCTGGTCGACGTAGGGCATGCCGCAACGCTGCGCTTCCAGCGCGATGACGTCACGCGCCTGGCGCTTGGTGCCGATCATCAGGATGGTGCCGCGGCGCGAGGCCAGCTGGCGCACGAACTTCATCGCGTCGTCGAAGAGCGGCTGCGTCTTCTCGAGGTTGATGATGTGGATCTTGTTGCGATGGCCGTAGATGTACGGCGCCATCTTGGGGTTCCAGAAGCGCGTTTGGTGCCCGAAATGGACGCCGGCTTCCAGCATTTCACGCATGGAGACAGTCATGGAGAGTCCTAAGGTTGTGTCTAGAATCCCGGCGCTTGATCGCCGACGGTGACAACCTGTTTCAAAGGGTTGTGGAACCGCTCGGCGACACCTTGGTTGAACCGGGTTCGCGATTTGCCTGCCTCGGGCAACGGGCCGTTTCCAGACCGTGACGTGCGACCCGCACACCACCCTGAGGTGAAGCCCGGGCCGCGTTGTCGGCTGCACGGGCCTAGCGGCAAAAAGCCCACTACACGCACAAACCTGCATCGAGGCAAACCCAATGATTCTAGCACGCGCCACCTCGGCAGGCGCCCTGCCCCAGTGTCCGCGCGGCGCGGTGGCGAGACGCCGGCAGCGGGAGCGCTGAGCTTGCGCATCGTCATCGTCGGCGCGGGCATCGTCGGCGTCACCACGGCCTACGAGCTGGCGCTGCAGGGCCACGAGGTCACGGTCTACGAACGCCGCGGCAGCGTGGCCTCGGAAGCCAGCTTCGCCAGTGGCGGCCTGCTCGCACCCGGCCTTGTCGCCCCCTCGGCAGCGCCCGGCATGCCTTGGCAGGTGGCGCGTCAGCTCTTCGGTGGCCCCGCGCGGCTGCGGCCCGGCGGGCTGGGTGCGCTGGCGCAACTGCCGTGGTTGTGGCGCTGGTGGCGGGCCTGCCGGCCACGGGTGCACGGCCCCAACGGCGCTGCCATGCACCGGCTGGCGCAGTTCAGCGCGGCGCGTTTGCAGGAGCTCACGCGCAGCTTGAACCTCGAGTTCGAGCAGACACCGGGCGTCGTGATGCTGATGCGCGGTGAACGCGAGCTGAAGGCCGCGCAGGGCAGCCTGTCGCTGCTGCGCGACTGGGGCGTGCCGCACCACGTCGTCGATGCCAAGCGCTGCCGCGAACTGGAGCCCGGCCTGAACGAACACACGAACCTGCACGCGGCCGTGCACCTGTCGCAGCACGGCGCTGGCAACTGCAGGCAATTTGCGCAACTGCTGAAGACCGAGGCGCAGCACCAGGGTGCGCGCTTCCGTTTCGACACCGCCGTGCGCAGCCTGAGCGCAGGAACGACGCCGGCGGTGGTTCTGGCCAACGGCCTCACCGTGCCCTGCGACGCCATCGTCGTGTGCGCCGGCGTCGGCGCGCGCGCGTTGCTGGCCGGCGCGGGCGTGCGATTGCCGCTGGCACCCGTGCACGGCGTCTCGATCACGGCACCGCTGCGGCACCTCGACGGCCTGCACGCACCCGGACCGCGGGGCGCCCTCACCGACGCACGTCACGACATCGTGATCGCCCGCCTGGGGCACCGCGTGCGCGTGGCCGGCGGCACAGAGCTTGGCGGTGACCCGGGACGGCCGGCCCCCGCAGCGTTGCGCCGGCTCTACCGCGTGCTCGACGACTGGTTCCCCGGCGCCGTGCTCGCACGCGAAGCCCAGCACTGGAAGGGTGCGCAACCCATGCTGCCCGACGGCCCACCGGTGCTCGGCGAGAGCGGCGCGCCCGGGGTCTGGCTCAACCTGGGGCATGGCGCCAGCGGCTGGACGCTGGCCTGCGGCTCGGCGCTTGTGCTGGCCGAGCGCCTTTCGGGGCGCGACGCGCCGCTGGACATGGCCGGGCTGACGGTGGCGCGTCTGCGCGGCTGAGATCCGCGACGGCGCGACAATCTTCGCATGCATGCGCCGCCCATCCGCATCACCGCGAGCCTGGAGCCCTGGCCGCTGCACGGCGCTGCGGCTTCGCGGCAGGCCGAACACGCCGCGCTGGCCCTGCACGCCCCGCATGCCCTGATGGAAGCCGCCGGCCTGGCCGTGGCCCGGCTGGCCGCAGCGTTGGCGCCCCACGCGGAGCATGTGCAGGTCTGGGCCGGACCGGGCAACAACGGCGGTGACGGGCTCGTCGCCGCGCGCCATCTGCACGCCAACGGACGCACGGTGCAAGTGAGCCTGCTGGCCGAGGCAAGTGCCCTGCCCGCGGACGCCGCCGAGGCGCTGGCGCAGGCACGCGCCGCCGGTGTGCCCATCGTGCCGGGCACCGAGGGAGCAGGCCCGGCGGACCTGATCATCGACGCGCTGCTCGGCCTGGGCACGCGGCGCGCACCGTCGGGCGAGCTGGCCAAGGCGATCGCGGCGATGAACGGCGCCGGCAAGCCTGTGCTCGCCGTCGACCTGCCTTCGGGCCTGCACCCCGACACCGGCATGCCGTTGGGCGAGCACGCCGTGCGCGCCCATGCCACGCTGGCGCTGCTGAGCCTGAAGCCGGGCTGTTTCACCGGCCACGGACGTGACCATGCCGGCCAGGTCTGGTTCGACAGCCTGGGCGTCGACGCCGGCGCGCCCGGCGCCTGGCTCACGGGCGCGCCGACGCTGCCCGTGCCGCCGCACGCCAGCCACAAGGGCAACCAGGGCGACGTGGTGGTGGTCGGCGGCGCCCCGGGCATGGTCGGTGCCGCGTGGCTGGCCGCCCGCGCCGCGCTCGCCGCCGGCGCCGGGCGTGTCTACTGCAGCCCGCTGGACGGATCGACCCCACTGTTTGACGGCCAGCAGCCGGCACTGATGGGCCGGCGCGCATGGTGGACGGGCAGCCCCGCCATGCTGGCCGCTGCGACGGTGGCCTGCGGCTGCGGCGGGGGCGACGCGGTGCGCACGGCGCTGCCGGCCTTGCTGTCGAACGTGCAACGCCTGCTGCTCGACGCCGACGCGCTCAACGCCATTGCCGGCGACAGCGGCTTGCAGCAGCTGCTGCTGCAGCGGGCCGGGCGCGGACGGCCCACGCTGCTGACGCCTCACCCGCTGGAAGCCGCGCGCCTGCTGCAGCGCACCAGCACCCAGGTGCAGGCCGACCGCGTGGCCGCCGCCACCGAAATGGCCGCGCGGTACGACTGCACCGTGCTGCTGAAGGGTTCGGGAACCGTCATCGCCTCACCCAGTGCCCTGCCCCGGATCAACGCCACCGGCAATGCCGCGCTGGCCACCGCCGGCAGCGGCGACGTGCTCGCCGGCTGGGCCGCGGGCCTTTGGGCGCAGCACGCCGCCATGAGCGCGCTGGATATCGCCGCCATCGCCGCGTGGCAGCACGGGCGCGCCGCCGACCTGTGGCCGGCCGCGGCGCGCGGTGCGCCGCTGCGTGCACATGCGCTCGTCGAGGTGCTGGGGCGGCACGCGTTCGACTGAAGGCGCGCTGAAGCCTCAGCGCTCACACGTGGAATCGTGTTCGGGCCTTCGCCAGGCGTTCGGGTCCTTCCGGACCCGCACGTCCTGGCTCAGCGTCGCGTGCGCGGCTTGGGCGCCGGCCGCTGCGGGCCGGGTTTGCGCGGGCGGCGTGCACCCTCGCCCGCGGTCTTGCCGGGCAAGGCAGGCGCGCCCCGGGAGGCCCCCTTCAGCACACGCGTGGCTGCCTTCACGCTGCGGTCGGCCTCTCGCACCGCGGCCAGTTCGCCGACCGCCCCGGCGCCGGCGGGCAGCGGCCGCGCTTTTTCGCCACGGCCCAGCAGCCGCTCACCCTCACCTTCGCGCACCATGCGGAAGTCGATCTTGCGGCCGACCAGGTCGACGCGGCTGACCTGTACACGCACACGTGCGCCCACCGCGTAGCGGATGCCGGTGCGTTCGCCGCGCAGCTCGCCGCGCGCCTCGTCGTAGCGGTAGTACTCGCCACCGAGCTCGGTGATGTGCACCATGCCCTCGACATACAGGCCGTCGAGCGTGACGAAGAGGCCGAAGCCGGCCACGGCGCTGACCGTGCCGGAAAACTCCTCGCCCAGGTGCTCGCGCATGTAGCGGCACTTCAGCCAGGCCTCGACGTCCTTGCTGGCCTCGTCGGCGCGTCGCTCGTTGGCACTGCAATGGCCGCCGGCGGCTTCCCACAGCGCCATCTCCTGCGACATCGGCTTGGCGGCCTTCGCCACCTTGCCGCCGCGGCGCACCTCGGGCGTGCGGGTATTCGCATTCGCCACCAGGTGGTAGCGCTTGCCGCCCAGGATCGCCTTGATGACGCGGTGCACCAGCAGGTCGGGGTAGCGCCGGATGGGGCTGGTGAAGTGCGTGTAGGCCGGGTAGGCCAGACCGAAATGGCCGCTGTTGTGCACGGTGTAGATGGCCTGCTGCATCGATCGCAGCAGCAGCGTGTGGATCTGCTGCGCGTCGGGCCGGCCGTGCACCGATTGCGCGATGGCCTGGATCTCGTGCGGTGTCGGTTCGTCGCTGAGGTGCATGCCCACGCCCAGCGCCTTGAGCATGGCCTGCAGCGAAATGCGCTTCTCGGGTGTCGGGCCCTCGTGCACGCGGAAGAGGCTCGCGTGCTCTGCCCCTTCGATGAACTCGGCGGCGCAGACGTTGGCCGCCAGCATCGTTTCCTCGATCAGCCGGTGCGCCTCGTTGCGCGTGCGCGGCACGATCTTCTCGATGCGGCCGTTGTCGTCGCAGACGATCTGCGTCTCGGTCGTCTCGAAGTCGACCGCGCCGCGCTTGGCGCGCTGCTTGAGCAGCGCGCGGTAGACCTCGTGGAGGTGCAGCAGGTGCGGGACAAGATCCGCGCGGCGCTGCGCCTCGGGGCCGCGCGTGTTGGCCAGCACCGCGGCGACCTCGGTGTAGGTGAGCCGCGCGTGCGAACAGATGACCGCCGGGTAGAACTGGAAGGCTTCGATGCGGCCTTCGGTGTCGACCAGCATGTCGCAGACCATGCTCAGGCGTTCGACTTCGGGGTTCAGCGAGCACAGGCCGTTGCTCAGCTTCTCGGGCAGCATCGGGATCACGCGGCGCGGGAAGTAGACGGAGGTGGCGCGCTCGTAGGCGTCTTCGTCCAGCGGTTCGCCCGGCTTCACGTAGTGGCTCACGTCGGCGATGGCGACGATGAGGCGCCAGCCCTCGAACGCACTCTTGCCGCGGCCGTGCTTGAACGGCTCGGCGTAGACGGCGTCGTCGAAGTCGCGTGCGTCCTCGCCGTCGATGGTGACGAGCGCCACGTCGCTGAGGTCGACACGGTGCTTGCGGTCGACCGGGCGCAGCTTGTCGGGCAGCGCGGCGGCCTGCGCCAGCGTCTCGGGTGAAAACAGGTGCGGCACTTCGTACTTGCGCACCGCGATTTCGATCTCCATGCCCGAGTCGTCGATCTCGCCGAGCACCTCGGCCACGCGGCCGACGGGCTGCGAATGCAGCGAGGGCGGCTCGGTCAGTTCGACCGACACCACCTGCCCGACCGCTGCATTGGCGGTGGCGTTCTTGGGAATCAGGATGTCCTGGCCGTAGCGGCTGTCCTCGGGTGCCACCAGCCACTGCCCGCCTTCGTGCAGCAGGCGGCCGATGATGGGCGTCTTGCGGCGTTCCAGGATGTCGAGCACGCGGCCTTCGGGGCGGCCCTTGCGGTCGTAGCGCAGGACGCGAACGCGCACGCGGTCCTTGTGCAGCACGCTGCGCATTTCCTGCGGCGCGAGGTAGATGGCGGGGTCGCCGTTGTCGGGGATGACGAAGCCGTGGCCATCGCGGTGGCCGTCGACGCGGCCTTCGAATTCGCCCATCAGGGCGGGGCCGGCGACGGACGGGCTTGAGCTCTTATTTTCTTTGATGGTATGATCCTTAGTTCCTGAAAGCCCAGATGGCGGAATTGGTAGACGCACTAGTTTCAGGTACTAGCGCTGAGAGGCGTGGAGGTTCGAGTCCTCTTCTGGGCACCAAGATTGAGTGTTTCGATGAGCCCGCGTGTTGAAAGACACGCGGGCTTCTTCGTTTTCAGACCGTGAATTTCCTGACCAGTGCTTCGGGCCTGAGGTTGTCGTACTCCTCGAAGGGCTGGTGGATCCACGGGCTGGTGGGCAGGGTCTCGACGAAGTAGTCGGGGACGTAGGTCGACACACCCTTGACCCAGATGACGGCAGCGCGCAGTTCGCTGATCGACGGCATGCCGCGCAGGCGTTCGACCACCGCCCGCAGCGTGATGCCGGTGTCGGCCAGGTCGTCGACCAGCAGCACGCGCCCGGCGAGTTCGCCCTTGGGCATGGTGATGTACTTGGCCAGGTCGAGCCGGCCCTGGATGGTGCCTGCCTCGGCGCGGTAACTGCTCGTCGACATGATGGCCAGTGGCTTGTCGAAGACCCGAGAGAGGATGTCGCCGGGCCGCATGCCGCCACGCGCCAGGCACAGGATCTGGTCGAACTGCCAGCCGGAATCGTGCACCTTCAGTGCCAGCTTCTCGGTCAGCAGGTTGTACTCGTCCCAGGACACGTACAGGTGCTTGCCGTCGTCGGTGAGCATGCGGGAGTTCTCCTCTCGGGTAATCCGGTAACGGCGACGCGCGTTCAGGCGCGAAACGGGTGGCGCAGCAGGATGGTGTGCACGCGGTCGGGGCCTGTCGACACCATGTCGATGGGCGCGCCGATCAGCACCTGCATGCGTTCCAGGTAGCGCTTGGCCTGGGCCGGCAACTGCTCCCAGTTCGTCAGGCCCGCGGTGGTGTCGCTCCAGCCGGGCAGCGTCTCGTAGACCGGCACGCAGGCCGCGATCTCGTCGGGGTCCATCGGCAGGATGTCGAGCAGGCGATCGCCCAGCCTGTAGCCGGTGCAGATGTTGATCTCGGGCAGGCCGTCGAGGACGTCGAGCTTGGTGATGCACAGGCCCGAGACGCCGTTGATGATGATGCTGCGCTTCAGCGCCGCGGCGTCGAGCCAGCCGCAGCGGCGGGCGCGGCCGGTGACGGTGCCGCGCTCCTGACCGACCGTGGACAGGTGGTGGCCGACGCCGCCCGCGGACTCGATGTCGAGCTCGGTCGGGAAGGGCCCGCCGCCGACCCGCGTGGTGTAAGCCTTGGTGATGCCCAGGATGTAGTGCAGCATGCCCGGGCCCACGCCCGAACCCGCGGCCGCATTGCCGGCCACGCAGTTGCTCGACGTCACGTACGGGTAGGTGCCGTGGTCGATGTCGAGCAGCGTGCCCTGCGCGCCTTCGAAGAGCAGGTTCTGCCCGGCGGCATGCGCCTGGTGCAGGCGGTAGCCGACGTCGGCCATGAGCGGGCGCAGCTGCTCGGCGGCCTTCATCGCGCCGTCGAGCATCGGCTGCCAGTCCATCGCCGTGCCGCCCAGGTAGGCGAGCTCGGTGTTGTGCAGCTCCACCAACTCGCGCAGTTTGGCCTCGAAGCGCGCCGGGTGTTTCAGGTCCTGCACACGCAGCGCACGGCGCGCCACCTTGTCCTCGTAGGCCGGGCCGATGCCCTTGCCCGTGGTGCCGATCTTGCCGCTGCCGCTGCTTTCACGACGGCCTTCCCGGGCGCGGTCGAGCTCGACGTGGAAGGGCAGGATCAGCGGGCAGGCTTCCGACAGGAAGAGCCGCGAGCGCACGTCTATGCCCAGGGCCTCGATGCGTTCGATCTCGCCCAGCATGTGCGCCGGGTCGACGACGACACCGTTGCCGATGTAGCAGGCCACGCCCTCGCGCATCACGCCCGAGGGGATGAGCTGCAGCGCCGTCTTGCGGCCGGCGATGACCAGCGTGTGGCCGGCGTTGTGGCCACCCTGGAAGCGCACCACGCCCTGGGCGTGGTCGGTCATCCAGTCGACGATCTTGCCCTTGCCCTCGTCACCCCACTGGGTGCCGACGACGACCACGTTGCGGCCGGGTGTCGGTCGGATGGCGGCTTGCATGTTCAGGGGTTCCTTCAGGGTTCAGATGGCGGCGGAAGGCGGCAGTGCGCGCAGCAGCCAGTGGCCGCCAACCTTTACCAGTTCACGGTCGCAATCGAAGGCCTGAGCCTCCAGGCCGTGGCCGGGCAGCATGGCCAGCACGGTCTCGCCGGCCTCGCGCAGGCGGCGCACGGCGCCGCGCAGTTCGGGGTCTTCGCCCCAGGGCGCACGAACGGCGGTGGGCACCGGGCATGCACCGGCCACCTCGGCCAGCGCCTTGAGGTCGAGGCTGAAGCCGACCGCCGGCCGGTTGCGACCGAACACGGCACCCACCTCGTCGTAGCGGCCACCGCGCGCCAGCGCGTCGCTGCTGCCGGCGCCGTAGACGGCGAAGCGCGCGCCGCTGTAGTAGGCGTAGCCGCTCATGTCAGAGAGGTCGAAGCCGATGCGCAGCGCAGGGAAGGCCGCACGCAGGTGCGAGGCCAGCCACTGCAGCTGGTCGAGCGCCGCGCGCACCAGCGGACGCTGCGGCAGCGCAGCCCGGGCCGCGTCCAGCACCTCGTCGCCGCCGTAAAGCCGCAGCAGCGCGCGCAGGGCGCTGCGCGCCTCGGCAGGCGCATGCCGAGTCAGCGCGTCCAGTGCCGATGCGTCCTTCTCGGACAGCGCCTGCACCACGTCCTGCAATTGCAGGGTATCCATCGGCACACCTGCAAGAACCCCGCGCAGGACACGCGCGTCGGCCAGGTCGATGACCAGCGCGCCGGCCCGCGCCTCGGCCAGGCAGTCCAGCGCCAGTTCGGCGGCCTCGAGGTCGGCCTCGAGCCCGGCATGGCCGAAGATCTCGGCACCGAACTGCAGCGGCTCGCGTGTGGCCGACAGGCCCGCGGGCCGTGTGTGCAGCACCGGGCCGCAGTAGCACAGCCGCGTGACGCCTTCGCGGTTGAGCAGGTGCGCATCGATGCGCGCAGCCTGTGGCGTGGTGTCGGCGCGCAGGCCCAGCATGCGGCCGCTGAGCTGGTCGACCAGCTTGAAGGTGCGCAGGTCGAGTTCACGTCCGGTGCCCGAGAGCAGCGACTCCAGGTGCTCGAGCAGCGGCGGCATCACGAGCTCGAAACCATAGCCGCGTGCACGATCGAGCAGCGCCCGGCGCAGGTCTTCGACGCGCCGCGCCTGGGCCGGCAGAACGTCGGCGATGTGCTCTGGCAGCAGCCAAGCAGACAGCATGGAAAACACCGGTGTTGAAACCGGCATTGTACCGGCGGGCCTGTCTGCCGCCCTCGGGGGGCGGGCGGTGCTTCAACGCCAGATCAGCAGCAGCAGCAGGCCGATGACCATGCTGGTCAGGCCGATGAAACGGATCTGGCCGTCGGACAACCTGGTCGCACGCTCGAAGGCAGCGCGCCAGGCGCCGGGGCTCAGGAAAGGCAGCAGCCCCTCGAAGACGAGCATCAGCGCCAGCGCGCCGAGCAGCAGGTCGCCCATCGCGGCGGCCGTCTTCGCTGGGCGCCTAGTTGCGGGCCGCCGGCGCCGTGCCGCCCCGCATCGCGCGGAAGAAGTCGCTGCTGGGGTCGAGCACCATCATGTCGCCCTTGTTGCGGAAGGACGCCCGGTAGGCTTCGAGGCTGCGGTAGAACTGCGCAAACTGCGCGTCGCGCCCGAAGGCGTCGGCATACAGCGCCGAAGACTTGGCGTCGCCCTCACCCTTGACCTTTTGCGCGTCGCGGTAGGCTTCCGCGATGATCACCTCGCGCTGGCGGTCGGCGTCGGCGCGGATCTTCTCGCCATCGGCCGCACCCTGCGAGCGCAGTTCGTTGGCCACCTGCTTGCGCTCGGATTCCATGCGCCGGTAGACCGAGTCGGTGATGTCGGCGACGAAGTCGACACGCTTGATGCGCACGTCGACGATCTCGATGCCGAAGTCCTTGCCCTCGTCGATCAGGCGCGTCTTCACGTCGTTCATCACCTTCTCGCGCTCGGTGGCGAGCACGGCGGTGACGTTGCGCTTGGTGATCTCCTCGTTGAACGCGGCCTGCACCACGGGCGCGAGGCGGTTCTCGAGGTTGCGGAAGTCGGCGCCGTTGTTGCGGATGAACTGGCGCGGCTCGGAGATGCGCCACTTCACCAGCCAGTCGATGACCAGGCTCTTCTTCTCGGCCGTGAAGATGGGCCGCGTCTCGGGGCTGTCGAGCGTCTGCACGCGCTTGTCGAGGAAGACGACGTTCTGGAACGGGGGCGGCAGCTTGAACTTCAAGCCCGGCTCGGTGATGACTTCCTTGATCTCACCCAGCGCGTAGACGACGCCGACCTGGCGCTGGTCGACGACGAACAGCATGCTGGCCGCCAGCATGAGCAGGGCCAGTGCGCCTGCGACAAAAAATCCGATGCGATTCATGGTGTTCTGCCCTGCCATTCAGCGGCCCTCGCGATCGCGCGTGCGTGCGCCATCGCGGGAGCGGATATCGACGATCTGCGTCCCTGTGGGGTCCGCGGACGGCGTGGGAACGGCCACGGCCGCACCCGCTGCGGCCGGCGCCGCAGCGCCCGTCTGCTGCATCAGCTTGTCCAGCGGCAGGTAGAGCAGGTTCGAGCCCGAGCGGCTGTCGACCATGACCTTGGTGACATTCGAATAGACCTGCTGCATGGTCTCCAGGTAGAGCCGGTCGCGCGTGACGGCCGGTGCACGCTGGTACTCGGTGAGCACCGAACGGAAGCGCTGCGCATCACCGTCGGCCTGGGCGATGACACGTGCCTTGTAGCCCTCGGCCTCCTCCAGCAACCGCGCGGCGGTGCCACGGGCCTTCGGGATGACGTCGCTGGCGTAGGCCTGGCCTTCATTCTTGAAGCGGTCGCGGTCGGCGCCGGCCTTCAGCGCGTCGTTGAAGGCGGCCTGCACCTGGTCGGGCACGAAGACGTTCTGCACGTTGACGTTGGAGATGACGATGCCGGCCTTCAGGCGGTCGAGCTGCACCTGGATCGACTTCACGAGGTCGGCCGCGATGGCATCACGCTGCTCGTACAGCACCTGGTCGACCTTGCTGCGGCCGACGATCTCGCGCACGGCCGACTCGGCGGCCATGACCACGGCTTCGTCGGGGCGGAAGTTCTCGAACAGGTAGGCGCGTGCATCGGCACGGCGGTACTGCACGACGAAGCGGATGTCGACGATGTTCTCGTCCTGCGTCAGCATCGACGAATCGCGCAGGCCCGTGGCCTGGATGACGGCATTGCGGCCCACCTCCACCGACTGCAGCTGCGTTACCGCCACCAGCTCGTGCGCCTGCACCGGGTAGGGCAGCCGCCACTGGAAACCGGCGTCCTTGGTGTGGCTGTACTTGCCGAAGGTGGTCACGACGCCCTGGTAGCCTTCCTGGACGATGAAGAAGCCGCTGCCCAGCCAGATCAGCACCGCCACGGCGCCGATGAGGCCGACGCCGATGCCGGCGCTCTTCATGTCGGGCTGGAAGGACGGGCCACCGCCACCACCGCCGTCACCGCCGCTGGGCCGCCCAGGGGGCGGCGTCTTGCCACCGAACAGGCCACTGAGCTTGCGGTTGAAGTCGCGCCAGAGTTCGTCGAGATCGGGCGGGCCCTCGTTGCGGTTGTTGTAGACCAGCGCGTCGGCGCCGGCCGTGGCGGCATGGCGGCGGAGCACGGCAGCCATGAACAGCGCACGGGACGCCGCCGCGACGGCATACAGCCGTTCGGTGAAAGGGGGGACTTGAACTTCGCGCATGCGTGGGCGGTCTGGGCAGACGTTGAGGGGAGGTGCCGTCAATGGGCCGTCAATGGGCCGTCAGTGGGCGGCGACCGGCGTATCGCCGGGCAGCAGGGCGACGGCGGGGCTGCCGTCAGGCAGGGTGGCAGGTGGGGGGCGATGACCCGCGTTCAAGCGTTCGAGCGCGATTTCAGCGATGACTTGGCGCAGCACGTCCAGGCCCTGCCCCGTGCGCGCGCTGACGAACACACGCCGGCGGCGCATGCCGGGCCGGACCTCGATCCAGTCGGCAGGCTCGCGCGGCTGCAGCGAGTCTTCGAGCAGGTCGAGCTTGTTGTAGACGATGAGTTGCGGCACCTGGTCGGCGCCGATCTCTGCCAGCACCCGTTCGACCTCGGCCTGCTGCTCGGCCAGCTGCGGGCTCGCGGCGTCGACGACGTGCAGCAGCAGATCGGCCTCGGCCGCCTCCTGCAGCGTGGCGCGGAAGGCCTCGACCAGCTTGTGCGGCAGGTCGCGGATGAAACCCACGGTGTCGGACAAGGACACCGACGCCTGGGCCTCGCCCAGCCACAAGGAACGTGTGGTGGTGTCGAGCGTGGCGAAGAGCTGGTCGGCGGCATAGGCCTTGGCCTTCACCAGCGCGTTGAACAGCGTCGACTTCCCGGCGTTGGTGTAGCCCACCAGCGAGACGCTGAAGGTGCCGCGGCGTTCACGCGCCTTGCGCTGCGTGCCGCGCTGGCGCTTGACCTTCTCCAGCCGCTCCTTCACCGTCTTGATGCGGTCGCCGATCATGCGGCGGTCGAGTTCGATCTGCGCTTCGCCCGGGCCGCCGCGGGTGCCGATGCCGCCCTGCTGGCGTTCCAGGTGGCTCCAGCGGCCGACCAGGCGCGTGGCCATGTACTGCAGGCGCGCCAGTTCCACCTGCAGCTTGCCTTCGTGGCTTTGCGCGCGGGCGGCGAAGATGTCAAGGATGAGCGCGGTGCGGTCGGCCACCGGCACGCCGAGGTGACGCTCCAGGTTGCGCTGCTGCGCCGGGCTCAGCGCCTGGTCGAAGATGACACCGTGCGCCTCTGTGGCCGCCACCAGGGCCTTGATCTCGTCGGCCTTGCCGCTGCCGATGAAAAGCGCCGGGTCGGGGGCCTTGCGCCTAGCGATCACGCGCGCCACGGCCACGTCCCCTGCCGACTCGGCCAGCAGGGCCAGTTCGTCGAGGCTCGCGTCGAAGTGGCCCGCACCGCCCACGTCGACGCCGACGAGCACGGCCCGGGTCGGTTCGTCGCCACGCGAGGCGGCGGGGTTGGAGGCTGAACTCAAGGTGGCGCTGGCCTGTCGCGCGGCCGTCAGGCCTGCTCGCCCGGTTCGGTGGCGTGGAAGTTCACGGCGCGGCTGGGCACGACGGTGGAGATCGCGTGTTTGTAGACCATCTGCGTCACGGTATTGCGCAGCAGCACCACGTACTGGTCGAAGGACTCGATGTGGCCCTGGAGCTTGATGCCGTTGACCAGGTAGATGGACACGGGCACGTGCTCCTTGCGCAGCAGGTTCAGAAAGGGGTCCTGCAAAAGTTGGCCTTTGTTGCTCACGATATTCTCCGTGTTGAAGGGAACGGGTATTCACGTTATCACAGGGGCACCGGGCCCCCTGGGGAAACGGCTATTGCGCCGCCGCCCGTTTGCTGCGTTCAGCCGCCCTGCTCGTCGAACGGGTTCTTGGCCGAACGCATCTCGATGCGCACCGGTGTGCCGACGAGCTTGAAGTGTTCGCGCAGGCGGCTTTCCAGGAAACGCTTGTAGCTGTCGGGGACGTGGTCGAGCGAGGTGCCGTGGATGACGACCAGCGGCGGGTTCATGCCGCCCTGGTGGGCATAGCGCATCTTGGGCCGGAAGCGCCCGTCGCGGCGCGGCGCCTGGTGTTCGGCGGCTTCGTGCACCAGCCGCGTCAGCACCGGCGTGCTCATCTTGATGGTGGCCGAGGCGTGCGCGGCCAGCAGCGACTTCCACAGTGCCGACAGCCCGGTGCGCTTGATGGCCGAGATCTGCAGCACCGGCGCGTACTTCAGGAAGGCCAACCGGCTCTCGATCGAACGCTGCAGTTGCTGGCGCTGGTAGTCGTCGGTGGCGTCCCACTTGTTGACCGCGATGACCACGGCGCGGCCCGACTCGAGCACGTAGCCGGCAATGTGCGCGTCCTGCTCGCTCACGCCCTGCGTGGCGTCGATGAGCAGCAGCACGACGTTGGCGTCGGCGATGGCCTGCAGCGTCTTGACGACCGAGAACTTCTCGATTGCCTCGAAGACCTTGCCCTTGCGGCGCAGGCCAGCGGTGTCGATGAGCTCGAACTTGCGGCCGTCGCGCTCGAAGGGCACGTGGATGGCGTCGCGCGTGGTGCCGGGCTGGTCGAAGGCGACGAGGCGCTCCTCGCCGAGCCAGGCGTTGATCAGCGTGCTCTTGCCGACGTTGGGCCGGCCGGCCACGGCCAGGCGGATGGGGCGCTGCTCGTCGTCGGGGCCAGCGCCCCAGGCGTCTTCCTCGGGTGCGAAACCTTCCAGCGCGGCTTCGAGCAGGCTGCGTATGCCCTGCCCGTGCGCGGCCGAAACCGGGTGCGGCTCGCCGATGCCGAGTTCGTGGAATTCACCGAGCAGCGGCGACTCCTGCATGCCCTCGGCCTTGTTGACCGCCAGCAGCACCTTCTTCTGCTGGGTGCGCAGGTAGCGCGCGATGTCGTGGTCCTGCGCCGACAGGCCCCCACGCACGTCGACGACGAAGATCACCACGTCGGCCTCGGCCACGGCCTGCTTGGTCTGCTTGGCCATCTGCGCGACCACGCCGCTGGGCTTGTCGGGCTCGAAGCCGCCGGTGTCGACGACGATGAACTCCTGCGCCCCCAGCCGCGCGTCGGCGTAGTGGCGGTCGCGCGTCAGGCCGGCGTAGTCGGCGACGATGGCGTCGCGGCTCTTTGTGATGCGGTTGAACAGCGTCGACTTGCCGACGTTGGCCCGCCCGACGAGCGCGATGACAGGTTTCACCCGGCGCCTGGTCAGTTGGGGCGGAAGGCAAAGAGGCCGCCGGCCTGCGTCGTCACCAGCAGCGTGGTGCCCGACAGCGCGGGCGCGCCGATCACGGCCTTGCCGTCGGTGGCCAGGCGCAGCTGCTGTTCACCGGTGTTGGCCTCGAGGAAGTGCAGGTAACCCTCGGCGTCGCCGAAGACGACGCTGGGGCCGACGGCCATGGCGCCGCTCAGGCCACGGTAGAGCAGTTTCTCGGACTGCCAGACGACGTCGCCCGTGGTGGCGCGCCAGGCGGTGATGCGGTCGCTGGCGTCGCCGCCGAAGACGAACTCGGCGCTGCTGGCCACGGCCTGCTTGGTCTGCTTGGCCATCTGCGCGACCACGCCGCTGGGCTTGTCGG
>JAURZK010000049.1 GCA_030653505.1 Rubrivivax sp. | reverse complement strand
TCGTCAAACGCGGCAATCTCGGTGGTGCAGGCGCCCGAGAGTTGTTCTTCAATGCCCTTGACCACCGATTCAGGCAGCACGCCCCGCACGGGGCCGACGATGCGGTCGCGGTAGGCCTGCGCGGCGGCCTGCGGGTCGATCTCCAGTGCCGCCAGCCGTGGCACGGCCGGAATGGCCGTGATGCGGTTGCCGATGGCCACGCCGAAGACCTGCCCCACGTTGGACGCCGGGTCGGTGCTGACCAGCAGCACGCGTTGCCCGGCCTCGGCGAGCCGGATCGCGGCGGCGCAGGCGATCGAGGTCTTCCCGACGCCGCCCTTGCCGGTGAAGAACAGGAAGCGGGGTGGGTGGGCGAGGAACTTCATGGTCACTTTCTAGTTGGTGCGATCGCGTCTGCGCCATCGGCGCTGGTGTTGCTCAGCAGCACTTGCCCGCCGTTGCCTTGGCGCCGCCGGGCACCGCGGGCGCGGGGCTGCAGCAGCTGGCGGCCGGCGCGGCGGCCACGGCAATGGCCACCGGCCGCGCAGCAGCGGCTGCTGCCGGGTCGAGCACCCACTGCGCCAGTTGGTCGCGCCGCGGATAGCGCCCCGCCCACAGCGGCTTGCCGTCGACCACCACCAGCGGCAGCGCGGCCTCGCCGTCGCGGTCGAGCGCCGCTCTCACGGCGGCGTTCTCGGCGAAGGCCATCGGCCGCTGTGCGAGGTTGAAGCGCTCGATCGGCGCACCCTGGCCGCGCGCCCATTCGACATCGGCCGAGAACGCGGCAAGCGCCGGATCGACATCGACACCGCATACGCCGCTGCTGCAACACAGGGCCGGGTCGAATACCTGGATCTTCGTCGTCGTCTCTCTCCTCGGGAATATTCAGGCGTTGCGACGCACCGCCGCGCCACGTTCGTACCAGGGCTTGCTGGCGTTGACCACGCGCACCACCAGCAGCATCACGGGCACCTCGATCAAGACACCGACCACCGTGGCCAGTGCCGCGCCGGACTGGAACCCGAACAGGCTGATCGCCGCGGCCACCGCCAGCTCGAAGAAGTTGCTCGCGCCGATGAGTGCCGACGGACAGGCCACGCTGTGTCTCTCGCCGACGTGGCGGTTCAGCCAGTAGGCCAGGCTGGAGTTGAAGAAGACCTGGATCAGGATGGGCACCGCCAGCATCGCGATCACCAGCGGCTGCTGGAGGATGGCCTCGCCCTGGAACCCGAACAGCAGCACCAGCGTGGCCAGCAAGGCAGCGACCGACCACGGGCCGATGCCGGCCAGCGCGGCGTCGAACGACGCCTGCCCGCGGGCCAGCAGCCGCTTGCGCAACCACTGCGACAGGATGACCGGGATCACGATGTACAGGCCGACCGAGGTCAGCAAGGTGTCCCAGGGCACCGTGATCGACGACAGCCCGAGCAGCAGCGCGACGATGGGCGCGAAGGCGAACACCATGATGGTGTCGTTCAGCGCCACCTGCGACAGCGTGAAGATCGGGTCGCCGTTCGTCAGCCGGCTCCACACGAAGACCATCGCCGTGCAGGGCGCGGCGGCCAGCAGGATGAGGCCGGCGATGTAGCTGTCGAGCTGGTCGGCCGGCAGGTAGGGGGCGAAGACCTGGCGGATGAAGATCCAGCCCAACAGCGCCATCGAGAAGGGCTTGACGGCCCAGTTGATGAACAGCGTGACGCCGATGCCGCGCCAGTGCTGCTTCACTTGCCCCAGCGCGCCGAAGTCCACCTTCAGCAGCATGGGGATGATCATGACCCAGATCAGCACGCCCACCGGCAGGTTGACCTGCGCGATTTCCATGCGGCCGATGGCCTGGATCGGCCCGGGCAGCAACTGGCCGAGCACGATGCCCGCGACGATGCACAGGAAGACCCACAGCGTCAGGTAGCGTTCGAAGAGGTTCAGTGGTGCCGGCGTGGGCGCGGCGGACGCGGGCAAAGTGGGGTTGCTCATGGTGAGTTTGCCAAAGGGGTCAGCTGCGCGCGATGTCTTCCAGCGCCACGCGCAGCGCGCCGCGGTCCATCGTCTCGAGCGGCAATGCCAGCAGCTGCAGCATGCGGTAGCCGATGGCCTGGCGCGTGAGTTCGAAGGCGCGGCGCTTGCCTTCGTCGCCGCCCTCGGCGTTCGATGGGTCGGGGTAGCCCCAGTGCACCTTGATCGGCGCCTCGCCGGCGCGGCCGTGGAAGACCGGGCAGACCTCGGCCGCCGCGCTGTCGCATACCGTGATGACGATCGCCAGCGGCGGCGCATCGGCCGTCGCGAATTCGTCCCAGCGCTTGCTGTGAAACGCTGCCGTGTCGATACCTGCCATGGCCAGCGCTTCCAGCGCGTGGGGGTTGATGCGCCCGCTGGGTGCGCTACCCGCACTGTGCGCGACGACGTCGCGGCCGAGTCTGTGCGCCCAGTGGCCCAGCATGCCCTCGGCAAGCACGCTGCGCGCCGAGTTATGGGTGCAAAGGACGAGGACGTGAATGCTCACGGCGGGCAGTGCCTCAGCAGATGGAACAGTTGGCATTCCCGGCCGCGGGAACGGGCCCGTCGCAGCGCTCGCCGCCACAGCAGTGCGCCATCAGGTAGGCGAGCAAGTCGTTCATGCGTGCCAGCGAAGGCCGGTAGATCAGGTTGCGGCCGTCTCGCTGTTGCGAGACCAGGCCGGCATGCATCAATTCCTTCAGGTGGAAGGAGAGCGTCGACGCCGGCACCCCGAGCAGGGCCGCCAGCGCGCCTGGGGTCATGCCCTGCGGACCGGCGCCGACCAGCGCGCGGAAGATGCGCAGACGCATGTCCTGCGCCAGGGCCGCCAGCGAGGCCACCGCGGTTTTTTCGTCCACGTCCGCCCCTTCAGCCTCGCGCCGGCATCCACACGGTCAGGCAGCGGCCCAGGAAGGACACCTTCTTCGTCACGTCACTCACGGCAGTTCCTTGTCGCCCCAGCCTGCCGTCGTGAGGCGTCGGCTGCGGCAGGTTTCCATATTCTCACGAAAGTCGAATAATATCCGTTGGCTGAGCGGAAATCTTGCTCGACATCAGACGTGCCGTTCGAAGGTGGCGCGGGCGAGAAGGTCCGTCGCAGGTCGCCGGAGACCTGCGACGTGACACCATCCTGCGGCGGCCCACAAGGCCAGGCTGGACCTGTTCTGGCTGAAGCGAGACGGCCTGGACAACCTGGCCGACCTGCCGGCCCCGGACGTGCTGCAGCAGGACGTCACCCACAAAGCAAAACGCCGACCTCGCGGCCGGCGTTTCCCAATTCATAAGTTCTTGTTCTTGTTCTGGAATTTTGGTTGCGGGGGCAAGATTTGAACTTGCGACCTTTGGGTTATGAGCCCAACGAGCTACCAGGCTGCTCCACCCCGCGACTGAGCCTCGCAGTGTAGCACCCTTTCGCGCAAATTCGCTGGCTTCCCGCACCCGGTCGGTGGCGGGCCGCGGGCCACATAATCAGCCACCGGCTTATGTGTGACAGCGAACAGACGCAGTCGCGCGCGCCGGGGCAGCATGCAACACGCCGGTACGGGTCTCGTTCGGTGCGCCAGCTTGCCTGGCGACCGATCAACCCCTTGTGCCACCCGCTCTACATGCCCTCAGCTCCCCCGAAGCCGGCGAGTCACCCGTCCGCGCGTTCGACAACGACGGTGCCTGCCCGTGGCAGCGCCAGGGCACGCCGCCAACGCGCGGTGCTGAAGACCGGGGCGTTGCAGACCGCGATCCTGAACAGCGAGAACTTCTCCAGCATCGCCACCGACGAACACGGCGTGATCCAGGTCTTCAACGTCGGCGCCGCGCGCATGCTCGGCTATGACGCGGCCGATGTCGTCGACCGCATCACGCCGGCCGAGCTGTCGGACCCGCTGGAACTCGTGCAGCGCGCACACATGCTCAGCACCGAGTTCGGCCAACCCATCGCACCAGGCTTCGAGGCGCTGGTGTTCAAGGCCTCGCGCGGCATCGAGGACATCTACGAACTGACCTACCTGCGGCAGGACGGCAGCCGCCTGCCTGCCGTGGTCTCGGTGACGGCGCTGCGCGGTGTCGACGACGCGCTCATCGGCTACCTGCTCATCGGCACTGACAACACCGCGCGCAAGCGCGTCGAGGCCGAGCAGGCGCGCCTGGACGAGGCCCTGCAGCGCAGCAACCTGGAACTGCAGGCCGCGCGCATCGCCGCCGACACCGCCAACCAGGCGAAGTCGGATTTCCTCTCGCGCATGAGCCACGAGCTGCGCTCGCCGCTGAACGCCATCCTCGGCTTCGCGCAGCTGATGGAGTCGGGCACGCCCGAACCCACGGCGGCGCAGAAGGACAGCATCGTCCAGATCCTGCACGCCGGGTGGTACCTGCTCGAACTGATCAACGAGATCCTCGACCTGGCGCTCATCGAGTCGGGCAAGCTTTCGCTGTCGCCCGAGCCGATGTCGATGGCCGAGGTGCTGGCCGACTGCCAGGCCATGACCGAGCCCCAGGCCAGCGCCGCCGGCATCGCGCTGCACTTCTTCCCGCCCGTGCCCGACCTCTTCGTGCGCGCCGACCGCACACGCGTCAAGCAGATCTGCCTGAACCTGCTGTCCAACGCCATCAAGTACAACCGCAGCGGCGGCAAGGTCGAGGTGCGCTGCAGCACGCGACCCAATGGCCGCGTACGCGTGGGCTTCCGCGACACCGGCGCCGGCCTGGCGCCCGACCAGGTGGCGCAACTCTTCCAGCCCTTCAACCGCCTGGGCCAGGAAACCGGCCTGCAGCAGGGCACCGGCATCGGGCTCGTGGTCTGCCAGCAGCTCGTGCGGCTGATGGGCGGCGAGATCGGTGTCGTCAGCGAACCCGGCGTCGGCAGCGAGTTCTGGATCGACCTGCTCGCCAGCCACGGGCTGGCGCAGCCGGCCGAGGCCGAACTGGCCAACATGCAGAACGCCACCGTGCCGGCCGCAGGCGCGCCGCTGCGCAGCGTGCTTTACGTCGAAGACAACCCGGCCAACCTGCTGCTGGTGACACGGCTGCTGGCACGGCGCCCCGACCTGCACCTGCTCAGCGCCACCGACGGCCGCAGCGGCGTCGAACTGGCGCGCGCCACGCGGCCGACGGTGATCCTGATGGACATCAACCTGCCCGGCATCAGTGGCGTCACCGCGCTCAAGCTGCTGGCCGCCGACCCGGCCACCGCGCACATTCCGGTCGTCGCGCTCAGCGCCAACGCCATGCCGAACGACATTGCCAAGGGCATGGCCGCCGGCTTCCTCCGCTACATCACCAAGCCGATCCGCGTCGCCGAGCTCATGGACACGATCGATCTCGCGCTCGCCGCCGGCACCGCCGACACGGCAGCGCCGCAAGTCCAACCCGAGCAGGCCAAACCATGACCCTGGAAAGCGACATCCTCGCCGCACGCATCCTCATCGTCGACGACCAGGACGCCAACGTGAAGCTGCTGCAGCGCCTGCTGGGCGAAGCCGGCTACACCGGCGTCAGCACCGTGATGGACCCGACCACCGTCTGCGCGCTGCACCGCCAGCACGACTACGACGTGATCCTGCTCGACCTGCAGATGCCCACGATGGACGGCTTTGCCGTCATGGAGGGCCTGAAGACCAACCCGCGCGACAGCAGCCTGCCCGTCATCGTGCTGACGGCGCAGCCCGGCCACAAGCTGCGCGCGCTGCAGGCCGGCGCACGCGACTTCATCAGCAAGCCCTTCGACCTGGTGGAGGTCAAGACGCGCATCCACAACATGCTCGAGACACGGCTGCTGCACCGCCGGCTGGCGGCGCAGAACGAACGGCTCGAAGAAGCCGTGGCCCAGCGCACCGCCGAACTGCGCGAGAGCGAGGCGCGCTTCCGCAGCCTGACCGAACTGGCCTCGGACTGGTACTGGGAACAGGACGAGTCGGGCGAGTTCACGCGGGTCTCGGGGCCGGTGATGGAGATGTTGGGCCTGCGTGTCGCGCCGTTGGTGGACGGTGCACCGCCGCCGCCCGACGAAGGCTGGAACGCCGACGAGCGGCAGGCCCTGCAGACGCGCATCGCGGCGCGCCAGCCCTTCCTGGACTTCGTCTTTCACCGCAGCCACCCCGATGGTGCGCAGCAGGCCTTCCGCGTCAGCGGCCAGCCGATGTTCGACCAGAACTGCCGCTTCATCGGCTACCGCGGCATCGGTGTCGAGACCACGCCGGGAAAGTGAACATGCCGCTTCGCATCCCGTCGGCGCAGATGCCGCCCTCCCCCAACCAGAACCACCTCATTGCCGCGCTGCCGGCGGACGAGTTCGAAGCGCTGTGCAGCGCGCTGGAACCGGTGCCGCTGCTGCTGGGCCAGATGCTCTACGAGCCCGGCGTGCCACTGCGCCACGTCGTCTTCCCGACCACGGCGGTGGTCTCGCTGCACCACATGATGGCCTCGGGCGCGTCGGCCGAGACCTGCAGCGTCGGCCGCGAAGGCATGGTCGGCGTGGCGCTGATCCTGGGCGGCGTCACCACACCCAGCTCGGCCGTCGTGCAGACCGGCGGGCTGGGCTACCGGCTGGCGCGCAGCACACTGCTGCAGGCCTTCGAAGGCCCGGGGCAGCTGCGCCGGCTGCTGCTGCGCTACACGCAGGCGCTGATGACGCAGATCGCGCAGACGGCCGTGTGCTACCGCCACCACAGCATCGAGCAACAGCTCAGCCGCTGGTTGCTGAGCGCCTCCGACCGCGCGCCGCCGGGCGAGCTGGCGATGACACAGGAAATGGTGGCCAGCATGCTGGGCGTGCGCCGTGAGAGCGTGACGCTGGCCGCCGGCCAGTTCCAGGACGCCGGCTACATCCGCTACCGGCGCGGCCACATCACGGTGCTCGACCCGGCGGGCCTGAAGCAATGCGCCTGCGAGTGCTACGACGTCGTGAGGGCCGAGCTCGAGCGGCTGCTCACCGAGACTTTGCTGCGCCAGAACGAGACCGAATCCCCCAGCGCCGTGGCGGATTGAAGCGGGCAGGTGACGTAGGCCCCTTCCTACACCCGCCGGCCGCGGCCGCCGATGGCCGGGGCGCGGCCGACTGCGCACACTCGAGAGGCTCCCTCTGCCCCCCGCATCCGTAATCCCCGTGCCCCTGCTCAAGACCTACATCGTCGAAGACAGTGCCCTCATCCGCGACAACCTGGTGGCGGCACTGCAGGAACTGGCGCCCGTGGAAGTGGTGGGCCATGCCGGCGACGAGGCCGGTGCGCTGCACTGGCTGGCGGCGCCGGGCCACGGCGTCGATCTCGTCATCGTCGACCTCTTCCTGCTCGGCGGTTCGGGTCTGGGCGTGCTGCGCGGCGCGCACGCGCTGCCCGGTGTGGGCCGCCTGGCCGTGCTCAGCAACTACGCCACCGAAGACATTCGCCAGCGCTGCCTGGCGCTGGGCGCCGACCGGGTGTTCGACAAGTCCACCGAGATCGACGCGCTCATCGCCTATTGCGTGGCCCTGGCGGACAGACAAGGGCCGGCGACGGCGCGGCTCAACGGATGAGCCCGTTCGTCAGCGCGTAATGCGTCAGGTCGCTGTTCGACGCCAGATGCATCTTCTCCATCACGCGGCTGCGGTAGGTGCTGACCGTCTTCACGCTCAGGCACAGCTGCGTCGCCAGGTGTCCGATGGTCTCGCCCTGTGCGAGGCGCAGGAAGACCTGCAGCTCCCGTTCGGACAGGCTCTCGTGCAGCGGCTGGTCGCCGCCCGCCCCCAGGCCTTCGGCCAGGCGTTCGGCCACCGCCGCGGTGATGTACTTGCGCCCGCGGTGCACGGTGCGGATGGCCTGCACCAGGTCGGCCGGCTCGCAGTCCTTGTTGAGGTAGCCGCTGGCGCCCTGGCGCAGCAGCGTGGTGGCGTAGTCGAGCTCGGCAAAGCCGCTGAGCATCAGCACCGGCAGCGTCGGCGCGCGGGCGCGGATGGCAGCCAGCGCGTCGACGCCGCTCTGTCCGGGCATCGAGATGTCGAGCAGCATGACGTCGATCTCGCCGCGGCGCACGATGTCCAGCGCCTGGCGGCCGTCGGCAGCCTCGGCCACCACCTCGAAGTCGATCTCGTCGCCGAGAAACTGGCGCAGCCCCGCGCGCACCATGGCGTGGTCGTCGACGATGGCGATGCGGATCATGAAACGCTCCTTTGCGCCGCAGCGCATGATGGGGGCCCGAAGGCCGCAGTGCGGCGGGCCAAGAAGCCGAGGGCCGGCCCGCAGGCCGGACAGAAGTGATGAATACACAAGGCGAGATCTCCCGGCCGCTGACGGCCTGGTTGTTGCTGGCAGGCGCCGCCGCACTGCTGGCGGCGGCCCTGGGGGTTTTCGAACTGCTGCATCCGGAGACACCGCCGCCCATGCGCAACGCGCCGGCCGCGGCCGCGGCACTGGTCGGGCTGGGCGCGCTGCTGATGGCGCTGCGCCACGCGCTGCGCCTGCAGCGCGACCAGCGCCGCACGAAGGACGAAACCGGCCGCCTGGAAGCCCTGGTGCGCAAACGCACCGCGCAGCTCACCGAACTGGCGCACCACCTGCAGACGGCGCGCGAGGACGAACGTCACCGCCTGGCGCGCGACCTGCACGACGAACTCGGCGCGCTGCTCACCTCGGCCAAGCTCGACGCCGCACGCATCAAGTCGCGGCTGGTCGAGCCGGTGCCGCTGGCCACCGAGGCGCTGGACCGGCTTGCCCACCTGGCCAGCACGCTGGACCAGGTGATCGCCGTGAACCGCCGCATCGCCGAGGACCTGCGCCCTTCGGCGCTGGCCCACCTGGGGCTGGTGGCCACGCTCGAGATCCTGGCGCGTGAGTTCACGCGCAGCAGCGGCGTGGCCGTGCACTGCGCGCTGCAGCCGGTGCCGCTGACGCCGGCGGCCGAGCTGACCGCCTACCGCCTGGTGCAGGAAGCCACAACCAACGTTGCCAAGCACGCGGGGGCCAGGAACGTCTGGATCACCCTGGGCCAGGAACGTGGTGTCGACGGCGGACAGGTGAAGCTGGAAGTGCGCGACGACGGCACCGGTTTCGACGCCGCCGTGCCGCCACTTTCTGCCTACGGCCTGGTGGGCATGCGCTACCGCGTCGAGTCCGAACACGGCACGCTGGTGGTCGACACCGCGCGCGGGCGCGGCACCACGATCCGCGTCACGCTGCCGCCGCGCCCCGCCGCCGCACACGCTGCCGACTGAAGCGCAAGGCATGGCCACCGTGGCAGCCGCTGTGGGCAAGGTCCTACACCGGCGCGGCGCAACGGCCGATCGCCTGGCGCCGCCTCGGAAGCCACACTGAACCCGTCGCGACGACCCCGTTGCGGCACCCTTGCGCGGCCCGCCGCGCATCCCCCTTCGGAGGCCCGCATGCTGCACTACGCCGTCGTCTTTCTCGTCATCGCCCTCATCGCGGCGCTGTTCGGTTTTGGTGGCATCGCCGCCAGTGCCGTGGGCATCGCCAAGGTGCTGTTCGTCATCTTCCTCGTGCTGGCCGTCGTGAGCTTCATCTTCGGCCTGGTGCGCCGCGGCTAGGCCGCTACGCACCTGCACGTCAGTCCCCACTTTCCAACCCGCCCTGGAGGCCACATGTACGAAACCAAGACCCCGCTTTCCCCCAACGCCGGCAGCAATGTCGTCGACCAGGCCGCCGCAGCTGCCAACCAGGGCATCAACGCCACGCACCACGCACTGGAAGGTCTGGCCGGCGGCGTGAAGTCGCTGCGTGACCAGGCCAGCCCGCGCCTGGACAGTGCCAAGACGCAGGCCAGCGAGATGCTCCATCGCAGCATGGACGCGCTGCGCGACGGTTCGCAGCAGGTGCGCGCCAAGGCCCATCAGGCCAGCGAAAGCACCACCCACTACATCCAGCAGGAACCGGTGAAGGCGGTGCTGATCGCCGCGGCCACGGGCGCGGCGCTGATGGCGCTGATCAGCCTGCTGACCCGCCCGCGTCGCGACAGGTAAACCCCGGCTGCTCACCACACCACCCGCTCTGGCACCCGCACCCACATGCTGCCGCCCTGGCTGAAGCTCGTGACCGGCCAGCCGCAGTTGCTGGCCGAACACGCCGAGGCCTACGCCGAACTGCTGCAGGCCGAGGCGCTTGCGCTGAGCACCGTCTGGCGCCGGCAAGCGGTGCTGGGTGCCCTGGCGGTGGGCAACGCCGCCGTCGCCGCCGTGCTGGCTGGCGTGGCGCTGATGCTGTGGGCGACCCTGGCACCGGGCCAGGGGCAGGCGCCTTGGCTGCTGTGGGCCGTGCCGCTGCTGCCGCTGGCAGCCGCGCTGCTCTGCGTCGTGCTGGCCAGGCAGAAAGCCGCCGCTGCACCCTTCGGCAGCCTGCGTGAACAGCTGCACGCCGACTGGGTCCTGCTGCGGAAAACGGAATCGCCTTGACACCATCGCCTTCAACCCCCGACCGGGGTGCGCCAGATGCGGGTGCCGGGGCAAACCCGGCCGGCAGTCCCGTTCACGCACCTTCGGTCTCCACGTCGACAGCGGTGCAGACGACCACGGTCGCGCCTGCCGCTCCCACCGTGCAGTCGGCCTGCGCGCGGCTTGCAGCCTCGCGCGCAAAGCTGCGCCTGGCGCTGCACGGGCCGGTCAAACTCGCCACCGACGAAGCTCCGGCCACCACCTGGTTCACGGGCCTGCTGGCCTTTCCCGCCGTGCGCGTGCTGCGCGACGCCGTGCGCAACTGGTGGACGCAGCACCCCTGGCACGCGGCTGGCGACGCCGCAGCCGCCGCCGTGAATGCCGCGCTGCGGCCGGTGGCCCGTCGCCACCCCTGGGCACTGGCGGCTGCCGCTCTTCTGGCCGGCGGCCTGATTGCAGCCACCCGGCCCTGGCGCTGGCGCGCCCGGGTGGCCGCCGGTGGTGCCGGCAGCCTGCCGCGCCTGCTCAACGATGTGCTGGCCACGCTGCCGATCGCGTCGTGGCTGGTGCTGCTGGCCGCGCTGGCCCAGGCCATGGCCCCGGCCACGCCGCCGGCCGCGGCGACACCGGACGCCGCATCTGACCCACCACCCGGCCCACCACCCGGCCCGACACCCGGCCCGGCGCACGCCGGCCGTTGAAGCCAAGGTCGTGCGGGGCTCACGGTGCGCCGTGTTCCTCGAAGAAGGCATAACCCTGCTGGCGCCGCTTGGCGGTGAACATCGCCGCGTCTGCACGCTGCAGCAGCGTGGTGCCGCTCGTGCCGTCGGCAGGGTCGACCGCGATCCCGATGCTGGGCATGACGCTGAAGTGCCGCGTACCTACCTTCAGTGGTGCGGCCACCGCATCGAACAGCTTGCACGCCACCTTGGCGAGTTGTTCACGGCCGCCGGCGGCATCGAGCAGGCAGGCAAATTCGTCGCCGCCCAGTCGGCACACGGTGTCCTGCGCGCGCAGCGCGCGCGCCAGGCGCTGCGCCACGATGCACAGTGTCGCGTCGCCGACGTCGTGGCCAAATTCGTCGTTGATGCGCTTGAAACCGTCCAGGTCGATGAAGAGCACGGCGACCGAGCGCGTTTCGCCCCGGGCCGCGCCCACGCTGTCGGCCAACCGGGCGTGAAAGTGGCCTCGGTTGGGCAGGCGCGTCAGACCGTCGTGCAGCGCCGCGTGTTCGGCACGCTGGCGATCGACCTGCGTGCCCGCCAGCTCGGCGCGCGTGCCCGCCAGTTGCGACCGGGCGGCCGCGAGTTCGGCACGCAACTGGGTGTCGGACTGCAGGCTCTCGCCCAGCCCCCGGTGCAGCTGCCGCAGCGCGTCCACACATTCCTGCAAGGGCAGGCGCAGGGCGGGGCCGGTGACGGCCGCGGCGGCATCGACGCGGGCCAGCCGCTGCAGGCGTTCCGTGACGGCGCCAAACAGCGCCGCCCAGTCCTGCGACGGCAGCTCGCAGGCTGACGCTGGTGCCGCGTCGACCGAGGACGCGGCCGTGTGGTCGCGCACCGGTTCGACGTGGCGCAGGCCACGCCCGTGGCGGCGCATCGCCCCCAGCACGGCCGGCGAGACCATGCCGTGGCGCTGGCTCAACATGTCGCCTCTGAGGTGGCGACAAAGGCTGTGGCAAGGGGATGTAAAGCGGTCATGGCGTGATCTCCAGTGGGGGAGTCGATGGCAATGTCGGGCCGGGTGCACAAGGGGGTGACGAGTCAGTGACCTCCCGGAGAACGACACCCCCTTGTAGGAGCACGGTGTGGCGCTGTCCGTGCGTTGCCGCACCGCGTGCTCAGGCGCGTGGCTCGCCGTCACGGTTGACGGTCACCGTGGCGCCCGGCGGTCGCGCCAGCTGCACGGTGTGGTCCTGGTTGCGGAAGCGGTAGGTCACGTCCCAGTACTCGGGCCGGGCGCCGCCGGGCGTGGCCTGGCAGCGCTGCACGTCGCGGGTGCCCGAGACCGTGCCGTCGCGGTTGCGCGCGAGGTTCGAGCCGATTACGGCCCCGGCCACCACGCCACCGGCGGTGGCGATGTCCTTGCCGGTGCCACCACCGACCTGGTGGCCGAGGATGCCGCCGATCACCGCACCGAGCACGGCACCGCCGACACGGTTGTCAGGCCGCTCTTCGGTGACGTTCTGGCGCTCGACCCAGCAGCGCTGGCCAGAGGTGGCCACCACGGCGCGCACCGCGGTCACCGGGGCCTCGAACAGGCGTTCCTGGTTGCGGCGGCGGTAGTCGCGCGTCACCAGCGGCGCCGGGGCGTACTGGCCCTCGTCGAAGCGCGCGTTGCGCTTGACCGGGCGCGCCGACGAGATGCGGTCTTCCAGGCCCATCGCCGCCAGCGACGGGTACTGCCCCGGACGCAGCACCTTGCAGCGACCGTTGAAGTTGGCGTCGTCGCAGATCTGCCAGTTGTCGATGCGCACGACCACCGAAGAGGCGCGGTCGTCGAAGCCGAAGCGCTTGAGGTTCTGCACCGGCACGTTGGCGGTGTAGGCACGGCCCCCGAAGCCGTCGTTGGCATAGAAGGTGAGCTGGGCCCATGCCGGGCCCCCGAACGCCAGGACGGCGACGGCAGCGGCCAGGGCCTGGGCCAGCGAGCGGGCAGCGGGGATGCGCATGGAAGTCTCCAGTGAGGCACGCTGGCGGAGCGGCGGGACGCCGCGGCCAAGAACCGTCCTCACGGTAGGCCGGAGATGGGCCGCAGTCGGTGCGATGTCGCACCGAAAAGGCGGCCGGCCCGGCGTGCGTTCTCGTACAGACCCGCATCACCCGCGCTGCCTAGGATGTCCGCAAGGCACCCGCTGGCGAGGCACCTCGCCCGTCGGCCAGACGGCCCCACCCCGAACCGGAGAGACCTGATGAATTACGAAGAGCGCGACCCTTACGGCATGTACAAGATCAGCAGCACGGCCGCCGGCGCCGGCCCGGACCAGCGCCATGGGCCCGGCCCCTACCTGATGGGCGCCGACACCCTGGTGGGCAACGACGTCTACAACAAAAGCGAAGAAGACCTCGGTGACATCAAGGAAATCATGCTCGACATGCGCAGCGGCCGTGTCAGCTACGCCGTGCTGTCCTTCGGCGGCTTCATGGGCATGGGTGAAAAACTCTTCGCCGTGCCCTGGGAGGCATTGACGCTGGACACCGAGAACAAGCGCTTCACGCTCGACATCGAGAAAGCGCGTCTGGAATCGGCGCCCGGCTTCGACAAGGACCACTGGCCCGACATGGCCGACCCGGGCTGGGAGAAGAGCATCCACGCCTGGTACGGCACACAACCCACGACGCCGGCGCAACGGCCTTGACGCTGGCCTGAAGCCGGCACCGGGGCGTCGCGCACGACCCCGGTGTCAGGCGGTGACTCAGCGGCCGAAGCTCAGATTCGCCCCATCAGCAGCAGCACCAGCACGACGACGACGATGAGCCCCAGGCCGCCGCTGGGCCCGTAGCCCCAGTTGCGGCTGTGCGACCAACTCGGTATGGCACCGATCAGCAGCAGCACCAGGATGATCAGCAGGATGGTTCCCAAGCTCATGACATTTCTCCAGCACAGCCCTCTGCGCTTGACGCGCAGCGTAAGCGGATGTGGCTCGCGCATCGGTGCGTTGCCGTACCGACGGGCCGCGTGGCCGACGCGCAGCATGGCCTGCATGGTCTTCCGCCTCGCGCCCACCCATCACATCGCTTTACGCGTGAGGCCATGAGTTCGCACTCGCGCCAGGAGCTCACGGGCCGCTCGTGCCCGCGCTGCCAGCGCCGCACCGACCGCGTGGCGCGCCGCTGGTTCGACCGCGTGCTGAGCCTGTTCATGCCCGTGGTGCGCTACCGCTGCGCCAGCCCGGGCTGCGGCTGGGAGGGCCTGCTGATGCGCCGCCACCGCCTGCCCGGACGCGCCACGCGACCGGCGGACGCCAGCTACCGCCCGCGGTGGCTGCAACCGGCGCGCATGGATTCCCCACCCGAGCAACCCCGGCACTGAGTGCCCTTTGGCGTCCGCCGCGGTGCTCGGGCGCCATACGCAGCGGATCAGGTCGGTGGCGGGGCCACGGCCGGCATGACGAGCGGCTGCGCCAGCGTGATCAGCCCTTCGGACACGTAGCGGCGAAAGTCGCCGATGGGCATGGCCGCCGAACCGTGGGTCTGGCCGTCGGTCCAGCTCAGCGTGACATCGCTGGCCGTGGCTTGCACCTCCACCGGCCCGGGGCGGATGGCGATCTGCACGCCGTCGCCTTCGCGGTAGGTGACCTTGCCCTGGATCTGTGCGCGTTGTGTCATCGGTGAACCCCTGCGTTTGACGAAACCTCCAGCATGCGCGGGACGAGCTGTGCTGCCCATCGGCCGGGCGCCGGCCGTGGCGCAGGCCTTGTCCTACGCCCAGGCCACGCCGTGCGCCAGCGCACGGAAGCGGCGGCGCCGCGGCGCGCACCATGGGCCTTCCAACCACACGCGGAGCACGCAGCATGAGCAAGGGCCAGCACGGCAACAAGGAAGCCAAGAAACCGAAGAGGGTGCACACGCCCAACCCGCCCGGCCTGCCCGCGAGCCTGGCGCCGCTGGTGGCCACGCCGCCGCGGCCGAAGAAGCGCTGAAGCCAGCGCAGCCATGGGGTAGCGGCAGACGGCCGACGGGCCCAAGCCGCCGCCGCTGCATTCTTGACCTTGCGCAACGACAGGGCAGCAGGGGGGGCTAGTCTTGGCAAACGAGGTGCGCCGTCGCGGCGCCATGCCGCGGGCCGCCAACAAATCCCAACTCCGAAAGCTGCAACATGAGCACCGTCGCCCCCGACATGCTGGCCCTGCAACGCCTCTACCACTGGGAGAGTTCCGCCCGCGACCGCATCTCGCTGACACAACCCATGGGCGGCGGCGCCGTCCGTGACTTCACCTGGGGCCAGGTGGCCGACGAGGCACGGCGCATGGCCGCGTACCTGCAGGCCCAGGGCTGGGAGCCGGGCTCGAAGGTGGCCATCCTGTCGAAGAACTGCGCCTGGTGGATGATGAGCGACCTGGCCATCTGGATGGCCGGCCACGTCTCGGTGCCGCTCTACCCCACGCTGGCGCCCGACACCATCCGCCAGATCCTCGTCCACAGCGAGGCCATGGCCTGCTTCGTCGGCAAGCTCGACGGCTGGGAAGGCATGAAACCCGGCGTGCCGGCCGACCTGCCCTGCATCAGCTACCCGCTGTCGCCGCCCGACGCCATCGCCCGCTTCGAGGGCTGGGACGCGATCTGCAAGCGCACGAACCCGCTGCAGGGCCAGCCGCTGCGCGGCGCCGACGAGCTGGCCACGCTGATCTACACCTCGGGCACCACCGGCAAGCCCAAGGGCGTGATGCACAGCTTCGGCAACTTCGCGTGGGCGCTGGTGGCCGCCATGAAGCGCGTCGCCATGAGCAACGAAGACCGCCTGCTGTCCTACCTGCCGCTGGCCCACGTCGTCGAGCGTGTGCTCGTCGAACATGGCTGGCTGCGCAACGGCTTTCACGTCTACTTCGCCGAGTCGCTGGAAACCTTCACCGCCGACCTGCAGCGTGCGCGGCCGACGATCTTCTTCTCGGTGCCGCGGCTGTGGGTCAAGTTCCAGCACGGCATTCACCACAAGATGCCCGAGGCCAAGCTCGCGCGGCTGCTGTCGATACCGCTCATCGGCGGCCTGGTGCGGCGCAAGATCCTCAGGGCACTGGGGCTGGACCAGTGCCGCTTCGCCGCCGGCGGCGCCGCGCCGATGCCCGTCGCACTGCTGGCCTGGTACCGCCGCCTCGGCCTGCCCGTCAATGAAGGCTACGGCATGACCGAGAACCTGGCCGTATCGCACCTGACGCTGCCCGGGCACAACCAGGAAGGCACGGTGGGCCCGACCTACGAAGGCGTCGAGGCCCGCATAGCCCCCGCCGACGGCGAGGTGCAGATGCGCAGCCCGGCGCTGATGCAGGGCTACTACAAGGAACCCGAGGCCACACGCGTGAGCTTCACCGAAGACGGCTGGCTGCGCACCGGCGACAAGGGGCAGATCGACGCCGAGGGCAAGCTGAAGATCACCGGCCGCGTGAAGGACCTGTTCAAGACCAGCAAGGGCAAATACGTGGCGCCGGCGCCCATCGAGGACAAGCTGGTGATGCACGAGGCCGTGGAGGCCTGCGTGGTCACCGGCGCCAACCTGGGCCAGCCGCTGGGCATCGTGATGCTGAACCCCGAGGCGCTGGCCACCATCGGCGACGCCACGGCGCGCGCCGCGCTCGAGACCTCGCTTGCGCAGCACCTGCGCGAGATCAACGCCACGCTCGACCCACACGAACATCTGGCCTGCATCGTCGTGGCCAGCAGCACCTGGTCGGTGGACAACGACATCATCACGCCCACCTTCAAGGTCAAGCGCAACCGCATCGAGGACCTGTACGCCGTGCACTACGAGCGCTGGGAAGCGTCGGGCAAGCCCGTCATCTGGCAGACTGCGTGACCGACAACAATCACCGGAGACAACCCATGAGCAACAAGACGATTGCGCGCCACCTGGCGGCGCTGGCGGTGGGCCTGGCCTCGCTGGCAGCCTTCGCGCAGCCGGCCGAGCTGGAAGGCGTGAAGCTCGCGCCCACGGCGCAGGTGGGCGCGGCGACGCTCCAGCTCAACGGCGCGGGTGTGCGCACACGCGCCATCTTCAGCGTCTACGTCGCGGCGCTGTACGTGCCGCAGAAGGCCACCGACCCGGCCGCCTTGCTGGCGCAGAAGGGGCCGCGCCGCATCACGCTGACGATGCTGCGCACGGTGGACGCCGACACCTTCGCCGAAGCGCTGAACGACGGCCTGGGCAAGAACCACAGCGAAGCGCAGATCGCCGGCTTCAAGGCGCAGATCGAGGCGCTGAACGCCAACCTCAAGGCCGCCGGCGAAGCCAAGAAGGGCGACGTGATCCAGCTCGAATTTGCGCCGGAGACGGGCACGCGGGTGACCGTCAACGGCCAGGCGAAGGGCAGCGCCATCCCCGGCGAGGACTTCTACACCGCGGTGATGCGCATCTGGCTCGGCGACAAGCCGGTCGACGGCAGTCTGAAGAAGGGCCTGCTCGGAACGTAGCAGCCGCGGGCCGGCGGTTCAGCGCCGGCCGCTCCACCAGCGCAGAACGAATGGGGCGGCAGCGCTCAGCGCCAGCACGGCGATGCCGATCATCCACAGCAGGCCCAGCGCATCGGCCTCGGCCGTGATGCCGAAGGTGGACTGCAGCGTGCAGACCAGGTGAGGACAGCCGTTGTCGGCCCACCTGTTGGCCAGGCCGGCGCCCACCATCAACACGGCGCCGGCCGCCAGCCCGGCCGCGACGCGCCAGGCCGCGCCCGCCAGCGTCAGCGGCGCCTGGCGCCAGCGTGAACCGCGGCCCTTCCTGCCGCCCGCCTTGGTGCCCAGCAGCGCGTCGAGCAGGTCGTCCATGTCCTCGTCGAAGTGCGCCGTGCGCAGCGAAAAGGCGTTGATCGACGACAGCGCCTTCAGATCGGGTGGCAGGTCGGCCGGGCGCGGCATGCGGGTGTCGTCCAGCAGTATCGGCACCAGCCTGGCCCGGCTGGCCAGCGCCAGCCGCACCTCGCGGCGCACCATGTCGTCGTCGTCGAAGAGGCGCGTCTTGCCGCCGGCACCCGCCGGCCCCGCCCACTGCAGCCCGATGAGCACGAAGGCATGGCTGACCTGGGCCAGCGTGTCCTGGATCTTGCGCTCGAAGTTCTCGCCCGGCGCGATGCCGTCGACATCGAGGAAAACCTCGTCGACCGCGGGTATGCCGTCGAGGAACTGCGCCATGCGACCGGCAGTGGCCTGGCTGTCGGCGCGGCGGTAGGAAAGAAATGCCTTCATCGGCGGCGGCGCACTGCGATCAAAGCAGCTGGGCCTTCTTCAGGTGCTGGGGCGCGCGCAGGCGACCATTGGGCGGGATCTGCCGTGCATCGCCGTCGGCGGCGCCCTTCTGGAACTCGTAGACCAGCGCCACCACCTGGTACTTCCAGCTGAAGGGCACGGCGCCGAAACCCGGCGGCAGCGCGGCGCTGCCGTCCTTGGCGATGGCACGCAGTTCACCCGGTGTCGGCGTGGGCGTGGTGGCGGCGATGCCGACGTCGGAGACGACGAAGACGATCTGCCGGTAGTAGCCCGGCGGCGCGTAGAAGAGGCGCTTGAGGTAACCCGCCAGCGTGAACCCGGGCTCGGCGGTGGTCGGTGCGAAGCCCGCCGCGCCGGGCTTGCGCGCGCCGTCGGGCTCGATCTGCTCCAGGTCGAGCATCACTGCGAAGCCGTTGCAGCCCGCGCCCAGGTAACGCGGTCCGAGGTAACCGGCCGCGGCGATCGCGCCTTCGAGCTTGCGTGCCACGTCGAGCAGCGTCTTGCCCTGGCTGCCGTCCGGGAACAGCAGGTAGGGCGCGATCAGCGCGCTGTCGCTGGGCGCCGGCGGGCTGGGCCAGGGGAAGGCGGCCAGTTGACGCGCGGCGCAGTCCGTCGCGTGGCCGCTGCCAGCGCCGTTTGCCGCAGGCGGGCGCGTGGGCACGGGCGCGGGCGCAGTTACCGGCGATGGCCGCGTGGGCGTGGGCGTGGGCGTGGGCGTGGGCGCGGGTGCGGGTGCGGGTGCGGGTACCGGTGCCGGTGCCGGTGGTGGTGGGGGTGGTGGTGATGGCGGTGGCGGTGGTGACGTCGTCGGTGCCGGCTCGGTCGATGGCGGTTCGGCGCCTGCCGGCGCCGGCGCCGAGGTCTCGGGCGGCGGTGCCGTCGTGGCCGGTGGCGCGGGCCGCGATGGTGCCGACGACTGGCCGCAGCCGATCAGCGCCGCCGCCACGCCCGCCATCAAGGCCCCGAGCAGCGCCCTTGTCGTGTTCCCGTGCATCATCTCGTTCACCTCGCGCGGCCGCGCAGGGCATCCTGGCCCTGCGTGCACGATCGTAGAACAAGCCCTGCATGCGATGAGGCGCAAGCGCAAGCGCAGGCGCAGGCGCAGCGGGCCTCGATCGTCAGCGGCCCAAAGGAAGGGCTGGCACCGCCCACGCCACGGCGTGAGAGGGTCTCAGGACACGTCTTGACCCCTAGCCGCGCGGGCGCCGCCGCCGCCGGTACAGCGCCATCAGCGGTGTCACCGACACGCCGTGCACGACGATCGACGTCACCACCACCGCCACCGTCAGCGCCATCAGCGTGTCGGCGTGGGCTGCGGGCAGGCCGTGGTTGAGGGCATAGGTCAGGTAGTAGAGCGAACCGATGCCGCGGATGCCGAACCAGCCGATGAGCCGGCGCTGCAGCGGCGAGGTGCTCGACCCCAGCAGCCCCAGCGCCACCGACAGCGGCCGCACCGCCAGCAGCATGAGCGGCACGAACCACCAGGCCGCCGGCAGCCAGGGCACCGACCACAGCAACATGCCCAGCAGCACCACGCCCACCATCTCGCCGATGCGGTCGAGCTGCTCGTTGAAGCTCATCACCGCGTGTGCCATCCAGGCCGACGCGTGCTGGCCGCTGACCGCCAGGTCAACGGCCAGGTCGGCGGCCGGCCCGGGCAGGGGGTGGTCGTGGGCCTGTGCCACGACGGCCACCGCCGCCGCCTTGGCCGCGGGCGTGGTGGCCAGGCCTAGAGTGATCGCCGCGGCTTCCGTATCCACACGCGCCGTGTGGCGCAGCGCCAGCCCGGCGGCGAACACGGCCAGGAAGCCGTAGGCCTGCGCCAGCACCGCGATGCCGTAAGCCAGCCCGATGAGGCCCAGCGCGAGGAAGTTCTCGTAGCCCACCGCCACCTGGTGGGTGCGGCGCAGGTAGAGCACCAGCCTGCCCAGCAGGCCGCCCAGCGCGGCGCCGATGGCCACGCCGGCGGCGGTGGCCCACAGCACGTCCACCGCCAGCCAGCGCCAGCCCCAGGCGCCGATCTCGTGCGCGCCGACGAGGCCCAGGCCCAGCATCACCACCGGGAAAGCCGTGCCGTCGTTGAGGCCGCCTTCGCCGGTAAGCGCAAAACGCAACTGGTCGCGGTCGGCGGGGCTGTCGACCTGCACGTCGGTGGCCAGCACAGGGTCGGTGGGCGCCAGGATGCCGCCCAGCAGCACCGCCACGCCCAGCGGCAGCCCCAGCAGCCACACGCCGGCGGCCGTGACCAGCACCACCGTGGCCACCATCGACAGCAGCGCCAGCCGCAGCGGCGGGAACCAGCGCTTGTCGTGCAGGCCGACGCTCATCTTCAGCCCCGAGGTGAAGAGCGACAGCAGCACGATGACCTCGGTGAGGTGTTCGAGCAGGCGCGAGTTGTCGAAGAAGTCGGGTGTGGCCAGCATCAGCCCCAGCGGGCCGACGACGACGCCGGCCAGCAGGTAGAGCATCGAGGTGCTGACCGGCACGCGCGACAGCATCGAGCCGCCCAGCGCCATGAAGACGAGCAGCGCGCCGCCCAGCGTGAACCAGATGGCGAGGGTCATGGCGCGGCCAGGCGAGAGCGGGAGGTGGCGGCTGTCGGCCCGTTGCGGACGTTGGCATGCGGCTGCTTTGGCGCGTTGACT
>JAURZK010000045.1 GCA_030653505.1 Rubrivivax sp. | reverse complement strand
CCGACATCGACAGTCCCCGCTGGTACTGCACCGTGTTCTGCGCCATGGCCAACCTCCTGTTCAGGTGGCCAGATCTTCACCGCGGGGTGGCTCACAGAGTGAGCCACCCACTGGGACGGCTGAACCATCTTGCTGATCACGCAAGCGGTTGGCCACGGCTGTCATCCAGTATGAGTCCAATATTGGACTATTATGCCAATAATGAAACGGCCTTCTGCCTCCGCATCGTCCCCCGGATCTGCCCCCGTAAGCAATTCCGCGAGCGACGATTACAACGGCCCCAAGTCGCCGTTGCGCGTGATGCAGATCGTCGAACTGCTGGCCGCCGCGACCCACGGCATGTCGCTGGCCGCGATGACCGAAGCGCTGCAGATTCCGAAGACCAGCCTGCTGAACCACCTGCGGGTGATGGTCGGCGGCGGCTACGTCAGCCTGCGCGATGCCCGCTACGCGCTGGGCCCGGCGGCAATGCGGCTGGGCGCGATCATCGCCGCCGATGCCGGCGTGCTGGCTGCGGCGCGCCCGGTGGCGGCCGAACTGATGGCCAGCACCGGTGAGACCGTGATGCTCGCCACGCTCGACGAACGCAGTGCCGAAGCGCTGTACATCGACGTCATCAACAGCCAGCAGGACATCCGCTATTCACCCCGTGTCGGCTCGCGCTGGCCGCTGTACTGCACCGGCATAGGCCGTGCGCTGCTGGCATTTCAGGAGCCGTCGTTCATTCGTCGCTACCTGGCCGAAACCGACATGCTGCGGCGCACGCCGCGCACCATCACAGACCGGGCCCGCCTGCGCCGCATCGTCGACGATGTGCACAGCAGCGGTGTCGTGCTGACGCAGGGTGAGCACACGGTCGGCGCCGGCGCCGTGGCCGCACCCATCATCGAACGCGACGGCCGCGTGCGCCATGCCATCGGCATCGGCGTCCCGATCGACCGGCTCGAGCCGCGGCGCGAGTTGCTGGCCGCATTGGTGGTCGAGGCAGCGCGCCAGGTCTCATGGACCCTGGGCGGGCATGCAGCGAGCCCGGCCGATGCGACCACCAAGACCCCGGCAAGCGCCACTCCATCGGTGGCAGTCGCACCATCCAAACAACCTGCCAAGACCCGGCCGGGCACACGGAGACCCGCATGACCCCTCACCTCGCACGCACCGCGCATCACCTCGCGCGCTGCTTCACCATCGCCCTGCTGATGGGCATGGCCTCGCTGGCCGCCCAAGCGCAGTATCCGAACAAGCCGATTCGCCTGGTCGCGCCCTTCGGGCCCGGATCGGCGTCCGATACCTTGCTGCGCACCATTGCCGAGCCGCTGGGCACCGCACTCGGCCAGAGCGTGGTGGTCGACAACAAGCCCGGCGCGATGACGGTGCTGGCCGTCGAGCATGTCGCCAAGTCGGCGCCCGACGGCTACACCGTGGTCGCCGCCACCAACTCCATCGTCGCCAACCCGGCCGGCGTCCTGCGCAGCGTCAACTACGACCCGTTCCGCGACTTCACCCCCATCACCCGGCTGGCCGGCACGTCCTACGTGCTGGTGGTGGCGGCCGACCAGCCGTGGAAGACCCTGGACGAGCTGATTGCGCATGCGCGCGCCAACCCGGGCAAGCTCAACTACGCCAGCGGCAACCTCGGCGGCGTGCTGTACGGCGGCATGCTGCAGAGGTCAATCGGCGTGGACATGGTGCACGTGCCCTACAAGTCCACGCCACCAGCCCTGCTGGAGCTGCTGGCAGGCCGCGTGCACCTGATGTTCACCGACCTGGTGACGGCCAGCGGGCAGGTCAAGGCGGGCAAGGTGCGGGCGCTGCTGGCCACCGCCACGCAGCGCACGGCGCTGTTCCCCGATGTGCCGACCATCGCCGAAAGCGGCATCAAGGGCTTTGCCAATATGCCGGCCTGGTGGGCGCTGTACGGCCCGGCCGGCATGCCCAGCGAAGCCGTCGAACGGCTGAACCGCGAGATCACAGCCATCCTGCAGCGGCCCGACATCCGCAGCCGCCTGCTCGCGATGGGCATCGACGCCGTGCCGTCGTCGCCGCAGGGGCTGGCCGACTTCACGCGCGAACAGTCGCAGAGTTATGTGCGGCTGATCAAGGAATTCAACATCCAGCCGGAATGACCCGGTTGCCACGTTCCGCGAAGAGACTCGAACCATGCACCCTAGCAAACCCCTCTGGCTCGGCGACATCCGCCCGGGCATGCGCCTGCCTCTGCCCGGCTTCGAATGCAGCGCCGAACTGGTGGCCGGCTACGCCGACCTGCTGGACGCGCGCCATCCGATCCATGTCGACCCCGAGTACGCCAAGACCACGCGCTACGGGCGCCTGATCGCGCACGGGCCGCTTGTCATCGCCAAGTTGCTGGCCGGGTTGAGCGGCGTCTTCGGCAGCGCCTTGCAGGTCATGCTCGACGTCGGCGAGTGGCGCTTCTACGGGCCCGTGTTCGTCGGCGACAAGGTCCAGGTCGAGTGCTTCGTGATCGACCTCAGCTCGGCCAAGGGCAGCAGCGCCGGCGCGGTCAGGCTGGAGATCCGCGTGCTCGGCAGCGACGGCGCGCTGGTGCAGCGCGGAACCGCCGGTGTGCTGATAGCGCAAGCCCCGGCCAAGGGCTGATCGCCTACCCCCCCACTTTCATCACCGCATCGACTCCCATGAGCCAAACCGAACGCCGCGTCCCCCCCAACAGCGTCGACCGCGAAGCCTTCCGCGACATGTGCCGCAAGTTCGCCGAGCGCGAGATCAAGCCGCGCTGGGAACAGGCCGACCGCGAGGCGCGCTTCCCGCGCGATTTCTACGTTGCTGCCGCCAAGGCCGGGCTGATCGGCCTGCACGCACCTGAATCGATGGGCGGCGCCGACCTCGGCGTCACCGAAGAAGCCATCTCCGTCGAAGAGCAGGCCAAGGCCAACCCGAACCTGGCCATCATGGCGCTGATCCAGGGCGTGGCCGGTTCGCTGCTGGCCGAGCACGGCCATGCCGTGCACCACGACCTGGTGCGCGCCAACTGCGTCGGCGACTGCCTGCTGGCGCTGGCCGTCACCGAGCCCGAAGCGGGCAGCGACGTGCAGAACCTCAAGACCACCGCGACACGCGACGGTGACGAGTGGGTGCTCGACGGCATCAAATCGTTCATCACGCTGGGCGGTGACTGCGACACCATGCTCGTGCTGGCGCGCACCGACCCGACCCAGGGCCGCCGCGGCATGCACTTCTTCGCTGTCGACCGCAAGACGCCGGGCGTCGAGACCTCGCAGATCAAGACCTACGCGAACCGCCCGCTGCCGACCTACCGCGTGATGTTCAACAACGCGCGCGTGCCCGAGTCGCGCCGCCTGACCGCCGGCTTCGGCGCCATCATGGCCGGCTTCAACCGCGAGCGCGTGATGGTGGCCGCGCGCTGGCTCGGCCACATGCAGACGGCGCTGGCCTGGGCACTGGACTACGCCAAGGTGCGCCAGCAGTTCGGCAAGCCGATCGGCGCCAACCAGAGCATCGCCTTCATGCTGGCGCAGGGCCATGTCGACGTCGAAGCCTCGCGCCTGTACACCTACCACGCGGCGCAGCGCTGGGACAGCGGCGCGGCCATCAAGGACATCATCCTCGATGTCTCGTCCGCGAAGCTGTTCGTCACCCAGGCCGTGTACCGCGTGACGCAGAACGCGCTGCACATCGGCGGCGGCTGGGGCATCACCGAGGAACTGCCGGTGATGCGCATGGCGCTCGACGCGCTGGTCGCGCCCGTCACCGTGGGCTCCTACGAGATCCAGCTGCGTGTGATTGCCAAGCAACTCGGCTTGCCGTGCGACTGAAAGGACCTGAGGCATGAAGACACCCGACCGCTCCCTGGGCCGCGTCGCCGCCATCATCGGCATGGGCGATTCGTACGCCGACAAGCAGGACGTCAAGGACCCGCTGCAGCTCGCCACCGAGGCGAGCTGGGCCGCGTTCAAGGACGCCGGCATCCGCAAGGACGACATCGACATCCTGCTCACCGGCCGTTCGCCCTGGGCCGACCGGCGGCCGCAGTGGAACAACATCTTCGCCTCGCACATGCAGATGCCGGTGCGCATGACGACCGAGATCACCTTCCACGGTGCCGGCGTCAACGCCATGATCGGCCAGGCCGCGCTGGCCATCGCCGCGGGCGTGGCCGACTACGTGCTGTGCGTGCAGTCGGATGCGGTCGAGCTGTTCATCGACGCCACCGCGGTGGGCGCGGCCACCGACGCCTGCCCGCAGTTCGAGTTTCCCTACGGCCCGACGATTCCGACCATCTACGCGCAGCTCGCCTGCCGCTACATGCACGAGTTCGGCGTCACCGAGGAAGACTTCGCCGAGGTCGCGGTGCAGCGCCAGGAATGGGCGGTGCACCACCCGAAGGCGGCCAAGCGCCGGCACGGCCTGATCACCGTCGACGACGTGATGCGCTCGCCCTACATCTCGACGCCGCTGCGGCGCTGGATGTGCGCCACCTGGGGGCCAGGCGGCACCGCGGGCGCCTTCGTCGTCACCAGCGTCGAACGCGCCAGGCAGGCCAAGCGGCCGATCTACATCCACGGCTTCGGCACCTGCACCACGCACGAGTACCTGTGCGAGCGCATCAACCTGCGCAAGAGCCGCATCCCGCTGGGGGCCCTGCCGGCGATCACAACCACCGGCGCCGCCCACGCTGCGCGCGAGGCCTATGCGATGGCCGACATGACACCGGCCGACATGCAACTCGGCGCGCTCGCCGGCAACTTCTCGCACACGGTGCTGGTACAGCTCGAAGACCTGGGCTTCGCGCCCAAAGGCCGCGCGATGGATCTGGTGCGCAGCGGCCGCATGCGCCCGGGCGGCGACTTTCCGGTGGACACCAACGGCGGCTGGATGGGCTTCGGCCAGCCCGGTATCTCGGTGGCCGCCGACTCGTTGGTCGAGACCGTGCGGCAGTTGCGCGGCGACCCGCTCGGCCAGCTGGCCGGCAACTCGCCCAAGCGCGCGATGGCGTATTCGGCCGGCGGCATGCTGGCCTGCCACAGCGCCGTCATCCTCGGCACCGAAGCGCAGTAGGAGCACACACCATGTTGGAACAAGGCGAATTCGCCGACTACACCGAATCATTCCCGACCCCGCGCGTCACGCAGGACGCGCTGCCCTACTGGGCCGCCGTCAAGGAAGGCCGGCTGCTGTTCCAGCGCTGCCCGGCCTGCCGCGGCGCGATCTTCCCGCCGCGCTCGATCTGCCCGATGTGCGAGGCCGGCGCCGCGCCGGCGTGGGAAGAATCCAGCGGCGCGGGCAGCATCTACAGCTTCTCGGTCGTGCACCGGCCGCCATCGGCGGTGTGGCGCGCGCGCTCGCCTTACACCATCGGGCTGGTGCGGCTTGACGAAGACTGGTTCCTGTTCACCGAGATCGAGGGCCGGCCCGAGGACATGGCCATCGACAGACGGGTCCAGGTGGCCTTCCCCGAACGCGAGGTCGCGCTGCCGGTGTTCCGCCTTGCCGGCGGGGACGCGCCGCGATGAGCGACGCGCGCGCGCTGTGGGACGCCGCGGCCGAAGGCATGGCGCCGGAAGTCCGGCAGGCGCTGCAGCTCAAAGGCGTGCAGGCGCTGCTGGCCTGGGTCAAGGAACGCTCGCCGATGCAGCGCGAGCGATTGGCGCAGGTCGACCCGGCCGCGGTGCGCAGCCTGGCCGACTTTGCCGCACTCGTGCCGCTGAGCACCAAGGACGATCTGCGCGCCGCGATGGACCGCGTCGGCAGCGCCCTGCCCCACCTGTGCGTGCCGCGCGAGGACATCGTGCTGTCCGGGCCGTCGGCCGGGACGAGCGGGCGCCAGACCTACCAGGCCTTCGACGCCCACGACCTGGACCGCAACGTCGAGCTGGCGGCGCGCCTGTTCTGGTGCAGCGGAATGCGGCCGGGCGATGTGCTGCAGATGCTGGTCACGCCGTTCACGCCGGCGGCCGACATCTTCCGCCTCGGCGCGCAGCGCGCCGGCGCGCAGTGGATCATCCGCGACAACCACGAGCCAGCGCAGGTGCCGCGTTATGTCGAGGTCGCGCGCTCGCTCAAGCCCACCTTCCTGCAGGCCGGCGTGGCCACGCTGCGCGCCATGGCCCAGCACGCCGCGGCCACCCCCGAAGGCGGGGCGCTGCCCTATCGGCGCGCGATCCTGATGGGCGCGGCGCTCGGCGCGGAGGCGCGCGAGCAGTTCCGCCAGACGCTGGGCATCGAGGTCACGACGCTGTCGGGCCAGGGCTCGGACTTCAACCTCTTCAGCACCGAATGCCCGGCCCACGACGGCGAGCACTGGCACGGCGAGGACATGACGCTGGTCGAGGTCATCGACCCGGCCACCGGCGCGCCGGCGCACGAGGGCGACGTGGGCGAGATGGTCATCACCGACTTCTACCGCCACGCCACGCCGCACGTGCGCTGGCGCACCGAGGACATGGTGCGTGTGCACCCGGGCGTGTGCAGCTGCGGCCGCACGTCGCGCCGCTTCACGCTGCTCGACCGGCTGGCCAACCGCGTGCCGGTGCGCGGCAGCGCCGTCTACCCGTTCCAGGTCGAGACCGCGCTGTCGCGCAGCGATGACGGTCGCAATCTCGAATTCGCGCTGGTGCGCCGGGCGGTCGAGCCGCAGACGCTGGAAGTGCGCCTGCTGCGCCCCGCCACGCTGGCCGCTGACGCCACGGCCGGTGTCATGCAGCGCCTGCAACGCCACCTCGACGCCGAACTGAAGCTGCCGACGCAGGTGTCGTTCCACGACGACTTGCCGCGCGTCGGCTACAAGACGGTGCGCGTGCTCGACGAACCCCGCAACTGAATTGGAGAGACCCGATGGATTTCGACCTGAGTGAAGAACAACGCGCGATCGCCGAGACGACGCGCCGTTTCGTCGAGAAGGAAATGCCGCGCCAGCAGGTGCTGCAGTGGGTGCGCGACAAGGTCGAGCCGCCGCAGGAGCTATTCAGGAAGTTGGGCAAGATGGGCTACTACGGCTTCCTGCTGCCCGAGGCCTACAGCGGGCTCGAAAAGCCCGACCCGATGGGCATGCTGGCTTTCGTCGAGCAGTTCGCGCGCGCCTCGTCGGCCATCACCACCGCCTGGGGCCGCGTCGCGGTGATCCTGGCGCCGATGGTCGCCAAGTTCGGCACCCGGGCGCAGAAGGACATGGTGCTGCCCAAGGTGATGGCCGGCGACGTATTCATGGCGCTCGGGCTGACCGAGCCCGGGTCGGGCAGCGACGCCGCGTCGCTGCGCACCACCGCGGTCAAGCGAAGCGACGGCCACTGGGTCATCAGCGGCGAGAAGCTCTACTGCTCGCAGGCCCAATCGGCGGGTTTCCTGATCCTGGCCGCGCGCACCGACCCGCACGCCGTCAAGCAGGAAGGCATCTCGACCTTCCTGATCCCGAACCCGGGCAGCAACCCGGCGATCGAACTGACGCGCATCGAGACCATGGGCCTGGGGCCGGTGCCGACCTTCTCGGCCCACTTCCGCGACCTGGTGCTGCCGCCCGACGCGCTGATCGGGCCCGAGAACAAGGGCTGGCAATGTGTGCTCGGCGGGCTGGACAACGAGCGCCTGTACCACGGCGCCATCGGCGTCGGCGCCTCGCAGGCCATCATCGACGAAGTGGTGGCCTACCTGAAGCAGCGCGTGCAGTTCGGCAAGCCGCTGTCCAAGCTGCAGTCGGTGCGCCACAAGATCGTCGACATGCAGTTGCGCACCGACGCCGCGCGGTTGCTGGTCTACCGCGGCGCCAGCGTGCTCGAGAAGACCGGCGCCTGCCACAACGAGGCCTCGTTCGCCAAGGTGGCCGGCGCCGAGTGCTACATGCACTGCGCCTACACCGGGCTGCACCTGCTGGGCGGCTACGGCTACACCGTCGACTCGGGCCTGCCGATGCACTTCCAGGATGCCAAGCTGTTCGAGATCGGCGGCGGCGCGATGGAAGTGCAGCGCGACATCATCGCGCGCGGCATGGGGCTGTAGATGGCGCAGTCGAACGGAAAGCTGGCAAGCCTGGCCGACGCCGCCGAACTCGCGCGCGGCGCGGCGCGCGTCGCGCTCGGTGGCTGGAGCTTCAGCCGCCGGCCGCTGGCCGTGGCGATGCACTGGGCCGCGCACGGTCTGCGTTTCGACGAACTGCTGGTGCTGACCGGCGGCATCGAGACCGACCTGCTGGCCGCTGCCGGCGTGGCGCAACGCGTGCGCGGCTTCTACCTCGGCATGGAGGCGCTGGGCATGGGGCCGGGGCTGAAGGCCGGCTGCGACGTGATCGAGGAGACCGAGACCTCGCTGATGCTGGGCCTGAACGCGGCGGTCGAGGGCGCGTCCTTCCTGCCGCTGGCGGCGCGCCATGGCGTGGCGCTGGCGCAGGTGCGGCCCGACTTGCGCCGCGTGCGCTGCCCCTACACCGATGAAGAGCAACTCGCGATCCCGCCCTTGCCCATCACCGTCGCCTACGTGCATGCCTGGCGCGCCGACCGCCGAGGCAATGCGGTGTTCGGTGGCCACCGGGCAGCCGACCAGTTGCTGGCGCTGGCGGCGCAGCGCACTGTCGTGAGCTGCGAAGAGCTGGTCGACGACATCACGGCCGGTGGGCTCGAAGCCGATCTGACCGAGCCCCTGGTCAGCATGGTCGTGCACGCGCCCGGTGGCGCCAAGCCCGGCGGCTGCCTGCCCGGCTACGAGGCCGACTGGCCGGCACTGCTGGACTACACCGCGCTCGAGCGCGACTCCGTCGCCGGCTGGGCCCGTGCCCGGCTCGAGGGAGGGGCACGATGAACGACGACACCATCCACAGCGCCGCCCCGGCCGACGTGGCCGAGATGATGGTCTGCACCATGAGCGACTGGCTGCTGCGCGCCGAGGTCATCCAGCTCGGCCTGGCTTCGGCGCTGAACCAGGTCGCCGCGCTGCTTGCGCAGGCGCGCACGAATGGCCAGGGCCCCGCGCTCGAAGACCCGGCCGCGCTGACGCTGACCCGCGCCCAGCGCCCCGCTTTCCTGAGCCGCAGCGAACGCGCCGCCCAGATCGGCGCGCTGCGGCGCTACGAGGCGCCCGAATGGATCGGCCAGATGATGCCGCGTCTGGCCGGCCGCGTGCGCCAGTTCGTGCGCCCGCTGCAGATCGACGCCAAAGGGCGCATCAACAGCCTGCGCGTCGCCGACAAGCAGGGGCGCCTGCGCCGCTTCGCGGGCCTGGCGGGGCTGGCCGAACTGGCCGAGATCGCGCAGCCCTTCCTCGTCTACCTGCCGCAGCAGGACAGCCGCTGCTTCGTCGATGCGGTCGACTTCGTCGTCGCCGACCCGCTGGCTGCGCACGCGCCGGGTGTCGGCCATGTGGTGATGGTCACCGACCTCGCGGTGTTCGAGTTCACGTCGTCCGGCGCGCGCGCCCTGAGCCGCCACCCCGGCGTGACCCACGAGCAGCTGCGCGAGCGCACGCCGGCTGGGGTGGCGGTGGGCAGCGTGCCGTACACGGCCAAACCGGACGCCGCACTGCTGCAGCGGCTGCGCACGCAGATCGACCCGCACCGCGTGCGCGACATCGAGTTCGCCAGCGGCCCGGCGCGGCGCGACGCGCTGCTGCGGCTATACGAGCGGGAGGCGGCAGCGCGACTGCCCTGAGCTGCTTCAGTCGCCCGGCGGCTTGGGCAGCATCGCGAAGGCCGCGAGCACCTCCGCGATGCCGGCACGCTCGGGCTCGCGGCAGAAGGCCTCAATGCGGTCGTAGGCCGCCGCCGGCACGCCGGTCTCGGCGCCGATGCGCCGCACCAGCTTCGAGTCGGTGTCCCAGTCGTAGGCGAAATCGGCCACCGTCATGCGCTGATCTTGCAGCACCCGCGCACCGTCGACGGTCTCGGCCTCGATCACGCAGGACAGCACCGGCACCGTGTCGTCGGTCACCAGCTCGATGCGCTCGGTGAGCGCGTTCACCTCGGCATCGTCGTAGGTCGTCATCGCCGCCATGCTCGGCGTGCCGCGCAGCAGCGTCTGCGCGATGCAGAACGGGATGCTCATCAGCGTGCCCGAGATCGAGTCGAACGGGCCCTTGGCGTCCATGCCGGCGTAGCCGGTCTCGAACGGATTCATGCGCACGCGCACCTGCTGCAAGGCACGCCCTGCGAGCCTGTCGCGCAGGATCAGCGCGCCGGTCACCGGGGTCTGGTTGAAGGCGCACACCGGGAACGGCTTGAACGTGACTCGCTGAACCGACCACTCCTTGCCCAACCGCGCCAGCAGCGCAGGCACGTCGCAGTCGCTGCGCGCGAACGCCTTGACGAAGCCCGAGCGGCCCTCGAAAGCGCCTGGCGCCGAGCGCGACCCGGCACGCGCGAGTTCGGTGGCGACCAGCCCGTTGCGCGCGGCGACGCCGACCTGGTAGCGCCATTCGTCGGTGCCGTCGGCGAACGACTGCAGCATGCCGCCGGTGAACGAGGCCGCATTCGCCAGCGCCGCCGCGCTGCGTTCGGCGTCCAGGCCGAGCAGGTGGGCGCTGGCCGCAGCCGCGGCCAATGTGCCGTAGAGCGGCGATGCGCGGAGCCCGGCCGGTGTCGTCTTCGGCCCGTACGCCGATTCGAGCAGGCCGCCGACCTCGTAGCCGGCGATCAGCGCCGACAGCATGCGCGCCACCGGCAGGCCGCGCGCCTCGACCAGCGCCGTCAGCAGCGGAATCATGATGGTGCCGAAGTGCCCGGCACCGCAGGTGTCTTCCTGGGCGCGGCCGTGGAACAGCGCCGAGTTGGCCAGGGCGGCGCCGTCGACCGAGGTCTTGCGACCGTCGCCGAGCAAGGTGGCGCCGCCGCTGCGCTCGCCGTCGAGCGCCAGTGCCGCGCGCCGCGCCACCGGCGCGAACGGCGTGGCGTGCCCGCCGAGCGCGATGCCGTAGCCGTTGAGCAGGCAGGTGCGGGCCTTCTCGACGACGGGTGGCGGAACCTGCGTCAGGTCGAGGTCGGCAACAAATCGGCCAAGGTCTTGTCCAAGCGACATGAAGAGTCTCCTCGATCCGCTGCGTGCGCCTAAGGGGTTGCACGTGCTTCCGTCTCCAGATGCGTGGCCAATCAGGGAATGCGCGGATCGCAGCGCACTCTAGGTGGCCTAGGCTCGCGCACCAGAGGGTAAGTGTCCATTGACGCTCTGCCGAACGCTTGTTAGAACTACGACCTGCAACAACTTGCGAGCCGGCGTTTGGCGGGGTGATCTTGGCCTCCCCGCGGGTCGTGTGCGGTAGATCGCAAGCAGAACCGCAGAAGAATGGCTCCGACTCGGGGGCCCGGAGACATTCAATGCCGACCAAGTACAAGAAAGCGCCTAACATTAGGCAGGTTATCAATCTGCAAGGGATAGCAACGTGAAGTCTGCCAACGAGGCCGTACCGGTCCTTGAGTGCCAGGGCATCGAGCGCCGCTTTGGTGGCTTGGTGGCCGTGACCGGCGTGGACTTGCGCATCAACCGCGGCGAGATCTTCGGCCTGGTCGGCCCTAACGGCAGCGGCAAGACAACGCTGGTCAATGCCGTCACCGGGTTCTACCCGCCGCAGAAGGGGCGCATCCTGCTGAACGGCACCGAGATCACCGGCATGAAGCCGCACAAGGTGGCGCGGCAGCATGTCGCGCGCACCTTCCAGAACCTGGCGCTGTTCAACGGCATGTCGGCGCTCGAGAACATCCTGCTCGGCCGCCATGTGCACCTGAACCCCGGTGTCGTCAAGACGGCGCTGTACTGGTGGCTGAGCCAGCCCGAGGAAATCTCGCACCGCCGCTTGTGCGAGGAAACGATCGAATTCCTGCAACTTCAGGGCGTGCGCGACGAGCCGGTGGAAACACTGCCCATCGGCTTGAAGAAGCGGGTGGAACTGGCCCGCGCGCTGGTTGCCGAGCCGACCTTCCTGATCCTGGACGAACCGATGGCAGGCATGAACCAGGAGGAGAAGGAATACATGGCACGCTTCATCCTCGACGCGCGCGACGAACGCGGCATCACGGTGCTGCTGATCGAACACCACATGGATGTCGTGATCGGCATCTGCGACCGCATCATGGCCCTGAATTACGGCGAAGTCATCGGCACCGGTGTGCCGCGCGACGTGGTCGCCAACCCGCGCGTCATCGAAGCCTATCTCGGAAAGGCCCAACAGCATGCAGCGTGAAGACCTCGCCCACGCTGCGGCCCCGGCGCGGCAGTGGGACCTGAACCCGCAGACCACCCTGACCCGGCTGCTGGCCATCAACGCCGGCAGCCATGGGCGTGAGATCGCCATGCGCGAGAAGGCGCTCGGCATCTGGCAGGAATTCACCTGGCAGCAAGTGCTCGACGAGGTGCTGTCCATCGCGGCCGGCCTCGAACAGTTGGGTTTTGCAGCCGGTGACTCGATGCTGGTGCTGGGCGACAACCGCGTTCGCCTGTACCTGGGCATGCTGGCCGCCGGCGCGCTCAAGGGCTATGCGATGCCGGTCTACCCCGACGCCACGCCCGAGGAGGTGCTGCATTTCGCCAGCGAAGCGCAGGCGCGCTTTGCGCTGGCCGAGGACCAGGAGCAGGTCGACAAGCTGTTGGAACTGCGCGAGAACGCGCCGTCGCTGCGGTACATCATTTACGACGACCCGCGCGGCCTGAACCATTACAAGGTCGATGGTCTGTCCTCGTGGGACCAGCTGCGCGAAGCCGGCGCCACCCGCCTGCGCAACGAAGCGCAGCTGCGCAACGATCTGATCAACCGGGCGGTACCCGATGGCCCGGCGGTGTTCGTGCACTCGTCGGGCACCACCGGCAAGCCCAAGGGCGTGGTGCTGCAGCAGCGCAACGTGCTCGCCGGCGTGCGCAACGCCCACCAAGGCAAGGTCTTCGGCTGGGGCGAGCACATCCTGGCCTACCTGCCGATGGCCTGGATCGGTGACTTCGCCGTCACCATGGCCGCGGGCGTCGCGCTGCGCTTCACCATCAACATTCCGGAACGCTCGGAAACCGTGCTGCGCAACCTGCGCGAGATCGCGCCCACGCTCTACCTCGCCGCCCCGCGCAGCTGGGACAACATGCTGACCTCGATCCGGGTTCGCATGGAAGACTCCACACCCCTGAAGAAGCGCGTCTTCGACCACTTCATTGACGTCGGGGTCGCCGTCGAACGGCTGAAGCTCGATGGCAAGACCCCGACTGCAATGCAGCGCCTGCAATGCCGGCTGGGCGAGATCCTGGTGTTCGGGCCTCTGAAGGACCAGTTCGGGCTGAGCCGCATGCGTGTGGCATTGACTGGCGGCGAGGCGATGGGGGAGGACACCTTCCTTTTCTACCGAGCGCTGGGCATCAACCTGCGCCAGCTCTACGGGCAGACCGAGAGCAGTGCGTTCAACGCCGTGCAGGCCGCCGACGAAGTGCGCCTGCACACGGTGGGCCGACCGCTGCCGGGCGTGGAGGCGAAGATTGCCGACGACGGCGAGATCCTGCTGCGCTCGGAGAGCGTCTTCAGCGGCTACTTCCAGAACGAGGAAGCGACGCGCAAGACCCTCATCGACGGCTGGCTGCAGAGCGGTGACGCAGGCTACGTCGAACCCAACGGCCACCTGGTCGTGCTCGGCCGGGTGTCCGAAGTCGTGCACACCGCCAAGGGCGAGCGCTACATCCCGAACTACATCGAGAACCGGCTCAAGTTCAGCCCGTACATCAAGGACGTGGCCGTGCTCGGGACCGGGCGTGACTTCCTCTGCGCGATGGTGTGTATCGATGGTGACGCCGTCGGTCACTGGGCCGAGGTGCGCGGCATTCCCTACATCTCGTACGCCGACCTGTCGCAGAAGGCCGAGGTGTGCGAGCTGGTGGCCAGCGCGATCCGGCGCCTTAACGAGGCTCTACCCGAGGGGCTGCGTATCCGGCGCTTCGTCGACCTGCACAAGGAGTTCGACCCCGACGACGGCGAGATCACGCGCACGCGCAAGCTGCGACGCAACGTCATCGAAGAACGCTACGCATCCGTCATCCAGGCGCTCTATGCCGGTGACGACTCGATCGTCATGAAGGCGCAGATCACCTACGACACCGGTGACACCGGCGTGATCGAACGCAACCTGGTGCTGAGGAATCTTTGACCATGGACTTGTCACTCTTCCTCGAACTGGCCATCAACGGCGCCCTGTCGGGCCTGATGTATTCGCTGGTCGCACTGGGCATCGTGCTCATCTACAAGTCGTCTTCGGTGCCCAACCTGGCGCAGGGGGCGCTGGCCATGCTCGGCGCCTTCGTCGCGCTGGCCGTCTTCGAGGCCTTGAAGGCGCCGATGTGGGTGGCCTTGCCGGTCGCGATGGTGCTGATGTTCCTGATCGGCATGGGCATCGAACGCGTGGCGCTGCGCCGGCTTGCAGGCCGGCCGCTGGTGATGATCCTGATGATGACGCTGGCGCTCGACATCTTCGTGCGGGCAGCAGCGCTCGTCGTCTGGGGCGGTACCAACCGGGTGTTGCCGTTGCCGATCTCCTCGGACCCGCTCTTTCTGGGCGACGTGCTGATCAACCGCAGCTACCTGGTCGGCGGCGGCGTGGCCTTGCTGCTGTTCGGCTTCTTCGTGCTGTTCTTCCGCACCCGCATGGGCATCGTGCTGCGGGCGATCTCCGACGACTACACGGCGTCGTGGTCGGTCGGCATCTCGGTCGAACGCGGCGTTGCGCTGTCCTGGGCGATGTCAGCGGTCGTGGCCACCATAGCCGGCGCGCTGTGGGGATCGATCCAGGGGGTGGACCAGTCGCTGTCGCAACTGCTGCTGATGGGCATCGCCGTGGCCGTGCTGGGCGGGCTGGACAGCATCGGCGGCGCCATCGTCGCCGGCCTGCTGCTGGGCATGTTCCAGGGCGTGGCCTCAGGCTACCTCGACCGCCTGGTCGGCGGCGGCAGCCGCGAACTCGTGGTCGCCGCGACGCTGGTGCTGACCATCCTGATCCGCCCGCATGGCCTGTTCGGCCGCGAAGACATCCAGAGGATCTGATTCCATGTTCTACCGTCAAGCAGGCATCCACCACACCACCTACCGTGGTGACCGGCAGCTGTTCCCCATCCCCTTCGATCGCTGGCAGCTCGCCATACTGCTGGCACTGGCCGTGGCGGCGCCGCTGCTGCTGAGTTCGCTGTACATGAAGAGCTACGTCTTGCCGTGGCTCATCTGGACGGCTGCGGCGCTGGGGCTCAACCTCATCCTCGGCTGGGCCGGGCAGTTCCACTTCGGCTACGCCGCCATCATGGGCATCGGCGCGTACACCGCTGTCCATGCCACGCGCAACGGCATCCCCTTCGAGATCGCCATCGTGCTCGCGGGCGCGGTCGCCACGCTTATCGGTTGTGCCTTCGCGATCACGGCGCTGCGTGTTCGCGGCCTGTACCTGGCGCTCAGCACGCTGGCCCTGCAGTTTGTGATGGACTGGGTGATCAACAAGGTGCCGGCCGTCAGCGGCGGCACGCAGGCCACGATCCAGGCACCGCCGCTGCGACTGTTGGGCATGGAGGTCACGTCCGACGCCGGGCTGTACTACGTCGTGCTGGTCTGGTGCGTGCTCGTCACCATCTTCATGCTCAACCTGCGCCGCACCGGTCTCGGCCGGGCGCTGGTGGCGGTGCGCGAAAAGGACTTTGCCGCCGCGGTCATCGGCGTCAACAGCTTCTATTACAAGCTGGTGGCGTTTGCGATGTCGTCCTTCATCGGCGGCATCAGCGGCGCCATTCTCATCTTTACCTTCTACCACGCCGTCACGCCGGAACAGTTCGCCGTGAACGTGTCGATCCAGGTGCTGGCCATGGTGATCGTGGGCGGCCTGGGCAGCGTCATCGGCTGCTACTTCGGCGTCGCGTTCATCCTGCTGCTGCCCGGCATCGTGGCCAACCTGATCTTCGCAGGTGCGCAGGCGATGGACCTGAAGATCGGCATCGAGTTGCTGGCCCACATCCCGAGCTTCCTCTACGGGATTCTGATCATCGGGTTTCTACTGTTCGAACCTCTGGGCCTGGCCAAGATCTACACGAACATGCGCAACTACCTCATTTTCTGGCCGTTCGGCTACGCCCGCAAATAGCGGCTCTTAACCCTCCAACCCCCACCACTCCACAGGAGCAGACCACCATGTACCGAAAACTCAAGCTGATGCTCGGCGCGGCCGCCGTGCTGCTCGGAGCCATGCCCGCGCACGCCGAAACCCTTCGCTTCGCGCTGTGCTACGACCTGACCAAGGCCTACACCTTCATCACGCCGCAGGTCGTGCAGGCGGTGCGCGACTATGCCGCGGTGCTCAACCTGAAGGGGGGCATCGAAGGCAATCCAATCGAGATCATCGTCCAGGACCATGGCAACGAGCCGCAGCGCGGGATCGAGTGCTACGAAAAGGTGAAGGACCAGGCGCTGACCGTCGATTTGCTGTCCACGCCGGTGTCGCGAGCCGTGCTGCCACGCGCGATGAAGGACGGCAAGGTGATGGTCCAGGCACTCGTCGGCCGTGGCGATGCGGTGGATGGCGAGGTGTTCAAGTGGATCTTCCCGCTCGGCCCGACCTATTGGGGCCAGGCCGCCAACATTGTCAGCCACTTCAAGAAGCAGTCCGGCGGCAACCTGAAGGGCAAGAAGATCGCATTCCTGTACATCGACTACCCGTTCGGGCAAGAACCGATTCCGGTGATGCAGGAACTGCAGAAGCGTGAGGGCTTTGAGCTCCAGTTGTTCCCTTACCCGCTGCCGGGCAGCGACCAGTCGTCTGCCTGGTCGCAGATGCGCCGTTTCCAGCCCGACCTGATCGTGCACTGGGCGTTCTCGGCCATGCACGTGGTCGCGTCGAAGGAGGCCAAGCGCAACGGCATATCGCTGGACAAGATGGTCACCGTGAACTGGTTCAACGAAACAGACCTGAACAATATCGGTAACGATGTCGCCAAGGGCATCCGCCGGTCAACCACGGTAGCCAGCGGCGTCGACAACCCCATCATGAAAGACATCATTCGCGAGCTGTACGACAAGGGCAAGGGCAACGGCGATCGCAAGTTCCTCTCCGACATCTACTACTCCACGGGGCTGGCCATCTACGCGCCCATCTTCGAGGCCGCCCGACTGGCGGTGAAGAGCGACAAGACCCCGATGACTGCGGAGAAGATGCGCAAGGGTCTGGAGAGCGTGCGCGGCTTTGACGCCGGCGGCCTGTTGCCAGCGCTCACGGTCAGCGCCAAGGACCACGGCGGGGGCGGCAAGTCGCGGATCGAACTGTGGGACGGCTCGAAGTGGATCCCGCAGGGGGACTGGATCGCCGACTACAACGACCTGATCTGGAGCACGGTGAAGCAGCACTCGGCGGAATTCGCCAAATCCACCGGGCAGTGATCCATTTCGCCCCACACCGGCCTGCGGCCGGTGTGGGGCACAAACCGAACAGGAGAATTCATATGCGATCCACTCTGAAGAGAGTGCTGGTGGCAGCCACCTTGCTGGTCTCGGCCCAGGTTACGCTGGCCGCGGATCCGGTCAAGTTCGGTTTGTGCTACGACCTGACGAAGATCTATGTTGCCGCCGTCCCGCAATTGGCACAGGCCGTCAAGGACTACGCCGACCTGCTCAACGCGCGCGGTGGCCTCGAAGGACACCCGATCGAAGTCACGGTCCAGGATCATGGTAACGAACCCCAACGTGGAATCGACTGCTACGAGCGTCTGAAGCGTGAAGGCACGATGGTCTTCGACTTCTTCTCGACGCCGGTCTCCCGCGCCGTGCTGCCGCGCATCATGCAGGACGGGAACATCCTGGTGCAGCCCCTGGTGGGCAGGGGTGACGCCGTCGACGGCGAAGTCTTCAAGCAGGTGTTTCCGTTGGCTCCGACCTATTGGGGCCAAGCGGCAAACATCATCAGCTACTTCAAGAAGCAAGGCGGGGGAAGCCTCAAAGGCAAGAAGGTGGCTTTCCTGTACCTCGACACGCCCTTTGGCCGCGAGCCAACGCCGGTGTTCGAGGCTCTGAAACGGCTCGAGAGCTTCGAGTACCAGGCATTTCCATTCCCCGTGCCGGGCAATGACCAGAGCGCGGCGTTCACGCAGATTCGGCGCTTCCAGCCCGACTGGCTGATCCTGTGGTCCTTCTCACCGCTGAATCCGATCACCTTCCGCGAGATGCAGCGCAACGGCATTCCGATCGACAAGATGGTGACCGTGAACTGGATCAACGAGGTCGACATCAACAACTTTGGTGCCGCCGCTGCAAAGGGACTCAAACGCTCGACTGTTGTCGTCGGCGGAGCTGAGCATCCTTTGGTGAAGGACATCCTGCGCGAGGTATACGACAAGGGCAAAGGCAATGGCGACCGGAAACTCGTCGCCGATTCCTACTACAACACGGGTCTGGCCGTGTACTCGTCTGTCTTCGAAGGCGTGCGCATCGCCATCAAGACGCAGGGTTGGCCCCTGACACCGGAGAAGATCCGACAGGGCATGTATGGCATCAAGAACTTCGATGCCAAGGGCTTCATGGCGCCGATCACCGTCACGCCCAAGGACCACGGCGGTGGCGGCAAGACCCGCATCGACATGTGGGACGGCAGCAAGTGGGTGGCGCAGACCGACTGGTTCGCCGACTACACGGGCCTGGTCAACACGCTCGTCAAAGCCAATTCGGCCGATTTCGCCAAGGCGGCGAAGTAGGTTCGCAACTTTTGGCGCCTAGGCACTGGATGGTCATGCTGTACGACAACGGCAAGGGCAGCGGCGGCGGTAAGTCCCGCATCGACACGTGGGACGGCAGCAAGTGGGTTCCTCGAGCCGACTGCTTCGCCAACCACGCGCACCTGGGCTTGGGCCCGGTGATGCAATACACCTCCGAGATCGCCAAATTTGCAAGAAAGTGACCGTGAACGCTCTCACCCTGAACAACATCGAGGTCATCTACGACCACGTCTTCCTGGCCATCAAGGGCGTTTCCATCGAGGTGCCGCAGGGCGGCATGGTCGCCCTGCTGGGCGCCAACGGTGCCGGCAAGAGCACCACGCTGAAGGCGGTGAGCGGGCTGCTCAAGTCGGAGCGTGGCCAGATCACACGTGGCGACGTGAAATTCATGGGCCAGGACATCGCCAAGCTGGCTCCGCAGGACCGGGTCAAGCTGGGCATCGCCCAGGTGCTCGAAGGCCGTCGTGTTTTCGAGCACCTGACGCCCGACGAGAACCTCATCGCGGCTTCTGCCGTGCATGGCGGCAAGGCTGACATGGAACGCAACCGCGACCGGGTGTACTCGTACTTCCCTCGCCTGCACCAGCGCCGCACCGCCAAGTCGGGCTACCTGTCCGGGGGCGAGCAACAGATGCTCGCCATCGCCAGAGCCCTAATGACGCAGCCCAAGCTGCTCATGCTCGACGAGCCCAGCCTCGGCCTCGCACCGGTGATCGTGGCTGAGATCTTCGAGATCATCCGGCGCATCAACCGCGATGAAGGCATGTCGATCCTGCTGGTCGAGCAGAACGCCATCGCCGCGCTGGACGTCGTGTCGCACGGCTACCTGATCGAGAACGGTCGCGTCGTCATGCACGAGAAGGCCGAGGTCATGAAGAACAACCCGGACATTCGCGAGGCCTACCTCGGCGGCGCCGAGGGGCGCGATTTCAAGGAGATCAAGCACTACCGGCGCCGCAAGCGCTGGCTGGCCTGATCCTGCCGGCGGCAGCGCCGTGTCCGACCGCACGATTGCGAAGCTGCTAGAGCGTCTGCGGCGGCTGCCGCCGCAGACCTCGCTCACTCTCGCCGAGTTGCGGGCGCAGTATGAGCGCGCCCAGATCGCCTTCCCTTTGATGGACGAGGTCACGCTGCAAGTGGTCGACGCCGGCCCTGTGCGCGGTGAATGGCTGTTGCCTGCAGGCACCGGAGACGCCGTGGTGCTGTATATGCATGGCGGCGGTTACGTCATCGGCTCGCCGCGTTCGCACCGCCACCTGGCGGCCGACATTGCTGTGGCCGCTGGTACCCGGGCGTTCACGCTCGACTACCGACTGGCACCCGAACACCCCTTCCCTGCAGCGCTGGATGACGCAGTCGCTGCCTACCGCTGGCTGGTCGAGTCGCAGGGCGCGCAGCCCGGCCGCATCGTGCTGGCCGGCGACTCGGCCGGCGGCGGGCTCGTGCTGACCACGCTGGTGGCCCTGCGCGACGCCGGCCTGCCGCTGCCGGCCGCCGGCGTGTGCATCTCGCCCTGGACCGACCTCAGCTGCAGCCTGCCCTCATGCGACCCACAGTTGCCCAGCTACGACCCGCTGATCGACCACGCGGTGCTTCGTGCGATGGCCCATGCATACATGGGCCGGCGCAGCCTGCGCAACCCGCGTGTGTCGCCGCTGTTCGCCGATCTGCGCGGCCTGCCGCCACTGCTGGTGCAGGTGGCCGGCGGCGAGGCCCTGGTCGACGACGCGCGGCAACTGGCCATCGCTGCCAGCGAGGCCGGCGTGCACACCACGCTGGAAGTCTGGCCGCGCATGGTTCACGTCTGGCACTGGTATGCGCGCATGCTCGACGAAGGCCAGCAGGCCATCGAACGCATCGCGGAGTTCATGCAAGGCGCACTGCGGCAGCGCGCGGCGGTTGATCGGGCCTGATCGCGGGTCTGCGCCGCCGGCTCAGGCCGCCGTGAACACCGGCATGGGTGGCCCGCCCTCGCTGGCGCTGAACTTCAGCGTCACTGCCTGCCCGATGCGCACCGCATCAGCATCGGCGTCGACGATGTTGCTCATCATCGTTGGGCCTTCGGCGAGTGTCACGTAGGCGATGATGTAGGGCACCTCGGCGCGCCGCATGACGCTGAAGCTGTAGATCGTGCCCTTGCCGCTGGCCTGCCGCCACTGCAGGCGTTCACTGCCGCAGAACGGGCAGGCGTCGCGCGGGTAGTGGTGGTGCTCGCCGCAGTCGTCGCACTGCTTGACCAGCAGGCGGCCTTCGCCGGCGGCGTCCCAGAAGACCTTCGTCTCCGGGTAGACGGTGGGGGCGACGAGCTTGCGTTCCTTGATCAGCATGTTCACTCCCGTTCTATGATCAATGTGCCGCTGCCGTGGCGCGTGCCCAGCGAGCCGCCGGTGCCGTGCGCCAGCGCCAGCCTGCAGTTCGGCACCTGCACCTTCGGGTGCGCCTCGGCGCGCAGCTGGCGCACCGCTTCGATCACCTTGGTCATGCCGCCGCGGTTGCCCGGGTGGTTGTTGCACAGGCCGCCGCCGTCGGTGTTGAAGGGCAGCTTGCCGGTGCCGGAGATCAGGTTGCCGTCGGACACGAAGCGGCCGCCCTCGCCCTTCTTGCAAAAGCCCAGGTCTTCCAGCGTCAGCAGCACGGTGATCGTGAAGCTGTCGTAGATCGACGCGTACTGGATGTCGGCAGGATTCACGCCGGCCTCGGCGAAGGCCGCCGCGCCGGTCCAGGCCGCACCGGTGGTCAGCAGGTCGACCTTGCCGCCGATCTGCGCGCGCATGAACTCGCCCGTGCCGATGACCTTGACCAGCGGACGCTTGAGCTGGCGCGCGATCTCCGGCCGCACCACGACGAGCGCGCCGCCGCCGTCGCTGATGACGCAGCAGTCCAGCCGGTGCAGCGGGTCGGCGATCATCGGCGAGCCGACCACGTCCTGCACCGTCACCACGTCGCGCACCATCGCGTGCGGGTTGTGCTGGGCGTGGTGCGACGCGGCCACGCGGATCCAGGCCAGCTGCTCGCTGGTGGTGCCGTGCTCGTGCATGTGGCGCATGGCGGCCATGGCATACATGTTGACGGTGGTCGGCGCGTAGGGCAGCTCGAACGGCACGTCGGGCGCGGGGCCGTAGTTACGCGGCGCGGTGCCGGTGGCCATGCCCTCGGCCTTGGGCCGCCCGGCCAGCGTGATCAGCGCCACGTTGCAGCGGCCGGCGGCGATGGCCGCTGCCGCATGCGCGACGTGCACCACGTACGACGAGCCACCGGTCTCGGTGGTGTCGACGTGCCTGAGCGTCATGCCCATGTAGTCGACCATGCTCAACGCACCCAGGCCCGGGGCGTCGCCGGCACAGAAGTAGCCGTCGACGTCACGCATCGTCAGCCCGGCGTCGGCGAGCGCACCGCGCGCGACCTCGGCATGCAGTTGCGCCACCGACTTGTCATCGGCGCGCCGGATCGGGTGCTCGTAGGCCCCCGCGATATAGGCCTTGCCCTTCAGGCTCATGGGTTCCCCTTCGCCGGCTTAAGGGTCGCCGTGCCCTTGATGACGTCCTGCCCCTTGCCATTGCGCACCCAGACGTCGTAGACCGGCGGCTGGCTGGCCTCGCGCAACTCGCCGCCGCCGGCCACGTCATCGTCGATGCGCACCGGCTGCACGAAGCGGATCTCCAGGTGCACGCGGTTCAGCGCGTCGGCGCCCAGCGTGTTTCTCAGCGCCTGCCAGATCAGCGCCACCGACATCGTGCCGTGGGCGATGATCCCGCCCATCGGGCTCTTGGCGGCGAACGCCTTGTCGACGTGAATCGGGTTGTAGTCGTTCGTCACCGCCGCGTAGGCCATGATGGTGTCGAAGTCGACGTGCTTGCTCGATGCCTTCAGTTGCTTGTCCATGGTGGCCCCTACTGCGCGACCAGCGTGGTCATGATGCCGGTGAACAGCAACTCGCGCGAGCCCACGGCCCGCGTCTCGCTGCGCACGCGCACCCACTTTCGGTCCTTCTTGATTTCCTTGTCCAGGCACCACACTTCGGTGCGCAAGGTCTCGCCGATGCGCGGCATGCGCAGGATGTCGAAAGTCTGCCCCCCGTGCACGCCGCCGGGCGGACGCGGAGAGTTCAGCGTCAGCACGGCGTCGATGACGATCATCGCCAGCATGCCGCCGGGCATGACACCGGGGTCGTTGTCGTTGGGGTAGACGCTGCGCCACTTGGCGATGGTCGCCTCGTCGACGCTGAAGTCGCGCGTGCCGTAGTTCTTGCCCGGCTCGTAATGGTCGTAGTTGAAGATGGCGGGCTCACTCATGATGTTGCGGGCTCCACTTGCGGAACCTTCTGTTCGGTGCCGGGGCGGGTCTCGTAGCACACACGCACGCGCATGCCGATCTTCACCGTGGCCGGGTCGCAGTGCAGCACGTTGCACATGAAACGGAAGCCCTCGTCCAGGTCCACCAGCGCCAGCACGTAGGGCGTGTCGGCCATGAACGCCGCGATCGGCGCGCGGTGGATCACCGAGAAGCTGGCCACGCGCCCGAGACCTTCGGCCACCTGCCATTGCAGCTCGGTGCTCTGGCAGTGCACGCAGGCGTAGCGCGAATAGAACTGCGCCTTGCCGCAGGTGCGGCAGCGCTGAAAGCGGAACTCGCCCTGGTTCGCACCCTCCCAGTAAGGCCGGCTGATGCTGTCCGGCACCGGCATCGGTTTGGCTTGCACTTCGGCCATGGTCAGGCCCTCCCCATGATGATCGAGCAATGGCCGGAGAAGATGCCGCCCAGCGTGTGGGCCAGCGCCACTTCGGCGCCCTTGACCTGGCGCGGGCCGCATTCACCGCGCAACTGGCGCACCGCCTCGACGACATGGAACATGCCGCCGGCCGCACCCGACGAGCCGTAAGACAGCAGGCCGCCGTTGGTGTTGACGGGAAAGCGCCCGCCGATCGCAAACTCGCCGGCCAGCGCCGCCGGGCCGGCCTCGCCACGGCCGTAGAAGCCCATCGACTCCAGCGTGATGAGCAAGGTGCTGGTGAAACAGTCGTAGATGTGCGCGCAGTCGACGTCCTTGTGCTTCAGGCCGGCCTGGGCCAGCGCGTCGGCGGCCGACTCCTTGCAGCCGAAATCGACCAGCGACGGCGCCGCGAAGATGTGCTCGTGCGTGTGGCCTTCGCCGATTCCCAGCAGTTCGACGGCGCGCTTGGGTCGGTCTCGCCCGGTCTCTGCCGCGCTGACCACGACCGCCGCGCCGCCGTCCGACACCAGGCAGCAGTCGAGCATGCGCAGCGGCGAGGCGATCACCTTGGACTTGCGCACGTCGTCCATGGTGATCGTCTTCTTCATGTGCGACTGCGGGTGCAGCGCGGCGTTGGTGCGCTGGTTCACCGCCACCGCCGCGAGGTGCTCGCCGTTGAGCCAGCCTTCGTGGAAGTAGACCTGGGCGGCCATCGCAAACGCGGCTGGCACGCTCATCCCGTAGGGCTGCTCGTACTGCGGGTGGCCGACGTCGGCCAGCGCAGCCTGAACCTTGTCGCCCATGCCGGTCAGGCGGTTGTCGCCGGTGACGCAAAGCACATGGCGGCAGCGCCCCGAACGCACCAGCGACTCGGCATGACGCACCAGCAGACCACCGGTCATGCCGCCCATGGCGATCGAGGCGTTGACCTTGGGGCGCATGCCGATGTACTCGGCGAACACGCCGCCCAGCATCAACTGTGGCGAAGCGAACGAATACGCGGTCAGCAGGCCGTCGATGTCCGACACCCTCAGCCCTGCGTCGGCCAGCGCGCCCAGTGCGGCTTCGACATGCAGCGACATGCAGGTGCTGTCGGGCAGCGCGCCGACCTGCGTGTCGTACACGCCGCTGACGATGGCCTTGTTTCCCATGAGTTCCTTTCGACTACGAAGCAATGCTGATGCGCACGTCGCGCTGCAGGCGGCGGATCTCCTCGACCGCACCGCAGACCAGATCGGCCATGATGTCGCGCGCCGGACGCCGCGCCTTGAGCATGCCGCCCACCTGGCCCGCGATGTTGTAGAAGAGGTCGTGCCGGCCAGCGGCCAGCGCCGCAGACAGGAAGTCCTCCATCAGGATGCGCTGGTACGGCGTTTCCAAGGTCGGCAGTCCGGACTCTGCCCAGGCCTGAGAGATCTCACCGTGGAAGGCACGCACCGTCTTGCCGGTCCAGACCTTGCTGACGCGGAAGGCCTCGGAATCTGCGGCCACGATCTGGTCCTTGCAGCTGTCAAACAGCTCGCACTCGTCGGCCACCAGGAAGGCGGTGCCCAGCCAGGCGGCCTGCGCGCCCAGCACCAGTGCGGCGACGATGCCGCGGCCGTCGCCTATTCCGCCGGCAGCGATCACCGGCGTCGGGTTCACGGCATCGACGACCTGCGGGATCAAGGGCAGCGAAGCCACGGTTCCGGTATGGCCGCCGGCCTCGGTACCCTGCGCGACGATCGCGTCGACCCCCGACTTGCGCTGGCGCACCGCATTGCGCACCGAGCCTGACAGGCCGATCAGCTTCATGCCCTGGGCGCGCGCGCGCGGCAGCAGGAAATCGGGGTCGCCCAAGCCGGCGGCAAAGATCGGCACGCGTTCCTCGAACACCACGTCGAGCACCGACTTGGCGTACTCGATGTTGACCACCGTTTCGTCGGCCGGCTGCACTGCAGGCAGCTGGTAGCGCTGGATCAGCGTCTGCACGAAGGCGGCATGCTCGGGGTAGCGGCGTTTGATCTCGTCGCGCACGCCCGAACGGGTGTCGGGTGCGTCGGCAATGCGCGCCGGCAGCAGCAAGTCGACGCCGAACGGACGGTCGGTGAGTGAGCGCACCTCGCGGATGCGGCGCCGTGTTTCCTCCGGCGACAGCCCCGAGCAGCCCAGCACGCCACAGCCCCCCGCCTGCGACACCGCCGCCACCAGCTTCGGCGGTGTGGCCCGCCCGCCCACGCCCATGCCGGCGAGAAAGATCGGGTACTCGATGCCCAGCGACTCGCAGAAAGCGTTTTGCAGAACCGGACGGACCATCACTTGAATTCTGGCTTGCGCTTGGCGCGAAAGGCGGCCACGCCCTCCTTCACGTCGTCGGTCTGGAACAGGAAGGGGAAGGCATCGACCGCGTAGCGCATGTCGTCGCCGCCCAGTCCGCGGTTGTAGAAGGACTTCGCCATCTGCACCGCCATATGCGGTTTGCCAGCGAGCTTCTCGGCAAGGGCCATCGCCTCGTCGAGCAGCTTGTCGTGGACGACGGTGCGCAAGGCAATGCCCAGTCGCACGGCCTCAGCGGCGTCGATCGGCTCGCCCAGCATGCTCAGCTCCTTGGCCTTGGGGCGGCCGACGATGCCGTGCAGCCGCAGCAGCGCAAAGCCCGGCAGTAAGCCGAGTTGGATCTCGGGCACGCCGAAGCGGGCCCGCTCCGAGGCCAGGATGAAGTCGCAGGCAATCGCGAGTTCGAAGCCGCCGCCGAACGCCACTCCGTTGACAGCCGCGATCAGCGGCTTGCGGCAGCGTTCGGGTGCCTCCAGCACTGGCAGCACGTCGGCGATGAAGCTGCGCGCCTGCTCGGGCGTGGCCGGAAAGGTGCTGATGTCCGCGCCGGCACAAAAAGCCTTGTCGCCGCGACCGGTCAGGATGCCCACGCGGATTTCGTCGTCGGCCTGGATTCTTGCCAAGCTCTCGATCACGCCTTCGCGGATGCCCATGGAGATGGCGTTGAGCTTGGCCGGCTCGTCCAACGTGACGATCGCGACACGGCCCTGTTTCACGAATTCGACACTACCGATGCGCATGGACTGCTCCTGTGAAGGCTTCAAGGCTCTGTCGGTCGGACTATCAAGACTAACGAACGTTAGGCAGTTCGTCAATCAACAACATGCTTGGGTCGAACGCCGCTCAGCGGCGCAGGCCGCCGTAGCTCGCCCACGGCGTCGCGACGAGGTAGCCGGCGTCGACAGGCAGGTTGATCCCGGTGATCGCCGAGGCCTGCTTCGATGCCAAGAAGGCCACCGCATTCGCGATTTCGCGCGGCTCGATCAAACGGCCGAGCGCCGCATACGTGGTCATCGCGCCGGTTGCCAGCGTGCGCGTCGTGATGCCCTTTTCGAGAGCCGGCGTGTGCGTGAAGCCGGGCGACACGGCGTTGACGCGCACGCCCTTGGGGCCCCACTCCGCCGCCAGGCATTCGGTCAGGTTGATGACGCCGGCCTTGGCCGGGCCGTAGGAATGCAAGGGCCCCGAGCCCATGCCTGCCACGGACGCGATGTTGATGATCGCGCCGCTGCCGCGTTTGGCCATGGCGGCGCCGAAGCGCGCGCAACAGAGGTAGGTGCCGCGCAGGTCGATGCGGGCGACGAAGTCCCATTCGCGCAAGCTCAGTTCCTCGGGCGGCAGCGTGCGCTGCAGCACGCCGGCGCTGTTGACCAGCACGTTGGGCACGCCGCAGCGCGCCTGCACGGCAGCCACCAGTGCCTCGACCGATGATTCTTCGCCGACATCGAGCGCCAGCGCGATGCCGCCGATCGCCTCGGCCACCGCACGCGCCGCTGCCTCGTTGCGGTCGGCAACGACGACTTGCGCACCGGCTTCGGCCAGCACCCACGCGCAGGCTTCGCCGATGCCACTGGCGCCGCCGGTGACGACGGCAACTTGCCCCGAAAAGTCGAGCTTCATGTGGTTGATCTCTTGGGTTTGCAGGTCAGTTCGGCACGCAGCACGCGCTTGAGCACCTTGCCGGATGGCAGGCGCGGCAGGGTCTCGCGCAGCACCAACTCCTTCGGCAGCTTGAAGCCGCCGAGCTTGCCGCGGCAGAAGGACTGCAGTTCTTCGAGCGAGAGCGTCGTGCCCGGCCGCAGCACCACGATGGCCGCGACCCGCTCGCCCCAACGCTCGTCAGGCAGGCCGACGGCCGCTGCTTCGAGCACCTGCGGCAGCTGGTACAGCACGCGCTCGACCTCGCTGCTGGCGATGTTCTCGCCGCCGCTGATGATCATGTCCTTCTTGCGGTCGGTGAGGAACAGGAAGCCTTCGGCGTCGAGGTAGCCGATGTCGCCGGTGCGGAACCACTGGCCAGGATGAAAGCTCGCCGCGGTCTTCTCGGGGTCGCGCCAGTAGCCGCTGGTGAGCTTGGGGCCGCGCAGGCAGATTTCGCCGGCCTCGCCCGACGGCAGTTGGCGGCCGTCGTCGTCGCAGATGCGGATCTCGACGTGCGGCATCGCGCGTCCGGTCGAGCCGATCTTCTCGATCTCGCGCCCGGCCTCCATCAGCGTGTCGCCGGAGCAGCTCTCGGTCAGACCGTAGCCGTCGATGTAGCGCCCGCTCTTGAACAGCGAGCCGAACTCGCGGATGCGTTCTTCAGGCGTGCGCTCGCCGCCGCCGATCTGCCAGCGGAAGCTGCTGACGTCGAAGCGCTCGCGATCCGGCAGCGCCAGCAGGCGGTTCAGCATCACCGGCGCCATCCAGCCGGCGGTCAGGCGTTCGCGCGCGATCAGCGCCAGGGTTTCCTCGGGCTCGAACTCGCGCTGCACCGCCAGCATGCCGCCCATCTGCAGCACTGCCAGGCCCGGCAGGTCGAAGGCGCCGACGTGGTACAGCGGCCCGACCACGAGCAGCCTTTCGCCGCCATGCAGGCCCAGCACGGCGATGTGGTCCAGGCACTTCCAGTGGTAGTTGGCGTAGGAATGGATCACGCCCTTGGGGCGGTCGGTGGTGCCCGAGGTGTACATCAGCCGGAACAGGTCCTCGGGCGCGCGCACCTGCGGCGCCCACGCCGGCTCGGCGGCGGGCCCGAGGCGGCGGCTGTCGGATTGCGCCGCTTCGTCGATGGCGACCACGTTGCCGAAGCCGCCCGCCAGCGCGCGCAGTTCTTCGTCCACGAGCAGCAGCTTTACCCCCGCGTGGCCGACGATGTATTCCACCTCGTCGGCGCCGAGCCGGTAGTTGATGGGCAGCAGCACCGCGCCCAGGTGGCTGACCGCCAGCGCCAGCTCGACGAAGGCGGCGCTGTTCTTCATCAGCAGCGCGACGATGTCGCCTTCGCCGATGCCGCGTGCGCGCAGGCTGCCGGCCGTGGCGGCCAGGCGTTCCGCCAGGTCGCCATAGCCCAGGCGCTGGTCGCGGTACAGCAGGGCCGGTCGTGCGGGCTCGGCACGCGCCCAGCGCAGGATGGCGGCACTCAGGTTGACCATGGCAAGCTCCCTCGGTCAGTAGGAACGCGGCATGCCCAGGTCGTGGTTGGCGACGTAGTTGAGGATCATCTCTTCGGACACCGGCGCGAAGCGGAACAGCCGCGCATCGCGCCACAGCCGCTCGACGTGGAACTCGGTGGCGTAGCCCATGCCGCCCATGGTCTGCATCGCACGTTCGGTGGCGCGGGCCACGGCCTGCGCGGCCAGCAGCTTGGCGGCGTTGGCCTCGCTGCCGTAGGGCAGGCCCATGTCGCAGTTGACCGCCGCCTTGTGGTTGAGCAGGCGCGCCGCCTCGACCTCGACATGGCATTGCGCGAGCGGGAACTGCAGCCCTTGATAGCTCGTGACCGGCTTGTCGCCGAAGACCTTGCGCTCGTTGCCGTACTTCACCGCCAGCTTGATCGCCAGTTCGCCGGTGCCGGCCAGGGCTGCGGTGGTGACGATGCGCTCGGTGTTGAGCACGTCCAGCAATTCGTGCCAGCCGCGGTGCAAGGTGCCTACGAGCTCGCCCGGCGCGATGCGCACGTCGTCGAAGAAGACGCTGCTCGACGCCAGCGTGCGCGTGCCGACCTTGTCGATCGCGGTGTGCGTGAGGCCCTTTCGCTCGACGTCGATCATGAACATCGACAGGCCGTCGCTGCGCGACTTGCAGTCGGCGAGCTTCTTGGTGCGCGCCACCACCAGCATCTTGGCCGCGTCGGGCACGCCGGTGATCCAGATCTTGCGGCCGTTCAGCCGCCAGCCCTCGCTGTCGGCCTCGGCGTAGCTGCGCAGCTCCAGCGTGTTGGTTCCGGCGTCGGGCTCGGTCAGCGCCATGCAGCAGTTGATCTCGCCCGAGACGATCTTCGGCAGCAGCTCGGCCTTCATCGCCGCCGTGCCGAACCGCGACAGCGCGACGCCGCCGAAGATCGGGTTGATCATGAAGAGCTGCCCGACGGTCGCGCCGCCGCCGCAGGAGGCCAGCGTCTCCACCACCAGCGCCAGCTCGAACATGCCCAGGCCAGTCCCGCCGACCTCGGTGGGCAGCGCGGCGCCACACAGGCCGGCGTCGCAGACGGCGCGCCAGAACTCCTTGGGGAACGCCTTGGCGGCGTCCTGCTTGCGCCAGTACTCGAGGCCGAAGTGGTCGCCGACCTTGCGCGCCGCCTCGATCATCTGCCGCTGTTCATCCGAGAGTCGAAAGTCCATCGTGGGCTCCAGTGCCAAAGCTAGTCGAACAACAAGCGAGTCGGATGGGCCAGCCCATCGACGATCTGATTCAGCAGCGCGGCGCCACCGACCCCGTCGAGCACCCGGTGGTCGAGCGACAGCACCAGCGAAATTTCGCGCCGCAGCGCCGGCTGGCCGCGCGCGTCGGGACGGAACAGCTCGCGCACGCTGCCCACGCCGAGGATCATCGACTGGCCGGGCACGATGATCGAGGTCATCGCGGTCAGGCCGTGCATGCCGGCATTCGACACCGTGATGGAACCACCGGCCATGTCGTCGGCACCGAGCCGACCCGCACGCGCACGCTCGGCCAGGGTGTTGGCCTGGCGCGCCAGGTTGACCAGGCTCAGGCGCCCAGCATCGCGCACGATGGGCACGCGCAGGCCGTGTTCGGTGTGCACGGCCACGCCGACGTCGCTGCGGTCAAGCACCAGCGCGCCCTGCGGCGTCCAGATGCGATTCAGTTCGGGCAGTGCGCGCAACGCCCGGCCCAGGGCCGCGACGAAGAAATGGTTGAGCGTCAGCCGGGGCTCGGTCTCAGGGTCTTTCAGCTTGGCGCAGAGCTCGAGCAGGCTCGACACCTCGGCCTCACGCGCCAGGTAGAAGTGCGGGATGTCCTGCTTGGCGGCGGTCAGCCGCGCGGCCGTGGCCTGCTGCTCCGCGGTGAACGGCTGCAGGCGGCCGGCAGCCGTGCCGAGGGTCACTGGCGAAGGCGGCGGTGAGGGGGCTGCGGCCGGCGCACGGTTCGTCACCTTCGCGGATGCGGTGGCAGGCGCCGGCAGCGCCACGGGCGCAGGCGCCGGTGCTGGAGCGGATGTCCGCGCCTTCATCACGGCCTCGACATCGCGCGCCCGCACGCGACCGCGCGGGCCCGAGCCCGTCACGTCGGCGAGCGCAATCTGATGTTCGCGCGCCAGACGGCGAGCGAACGGTGTGACGGGCCGGCGTGCGGTAGTGGGGGTCGCTTCGGCCACGTTGGCCCCGGCGGCCGATGTGATCGACGGCGCGTCGTCGTCCCAATGCCCGACCACCGCACCCACGGGCACGGTCTGGCCCACCGCGACCAGCGGCGCGCCCATCACGCCGTCGCTTTCGGCTGCGACCTCGGTCGCCGCCTTGTCGTTCTCGACCACGTACACGCAGTCGCCGGCCTTGAAGCGCACGCCGGGCGCGAGCGTCCACTCCGCCAACGCGCCCTCGGTCATCGTCAGGCCCAGTTTGGGCATGAGCCAGTCTCTGCGCACGCTCTCAGGTCCCTTTGAATTCGGCCTTGCGCTTCTCGAGGAACGCGCGGCAGCCCTCGTGCGCATCGTTGCTGTCGAGCACCAAGCCGATCATCGCCTGCTCGTGCGCCAGCGCCGCGGGCAGCGGCATCTCCAGGCCCTGGCGCAAGGTGCGCTTGAGCAGCTTCAGCACCAGCGGCGACTTCTCGGCGATGCGCGTCGCCAGCGCCAGCGTCTCGTCCAGCAGCTTCGCACGCGGCACGGTGCGGTTGCACAGCCCGAGCGCCACCGCCTCGGCGGCGCTGATCTGGTCGCCGGTGAACATCAGCTCCTTGGCGCGGCACAGCGGGATCTGGCGAATCAAGCGCTGCGTGCCGCCCGCGCCGGGAAACAGCCCGAGCGTGATCTCGGGCAGGCCGAGCTTGGCTTCCTCGGCCACCAGCCGGATGTCCAGCGCCAGCAGCAGCTCGGTGCCACCGCCGAGCGCCCAGCCGTTGATGGCGCCGAGCGTCGGCTTGTCGCAGTTGTCGAAGCGCGTGAACAGGCGATGGATCACTTCGGCGAACTCTTCGTAGTGCGGCAGCCCGCGCCGGCTGTCGAGATCGGCGATGTCGCCACCGGCCACGAAAGCCCGTTCGCCGGCGCCGGTGACGACGATGGCACGCACCGCATCGTCGGCCTCGAAGGCTGCGAGCGCGGCGTCGAGCGCGTGCATGGTGGGCACGTCGATGGCGTTCAGGGTCTTCGGCCGGTTGATCGTCAGCAGGCCCACCGGGCCGCGCTTTTCACTCAGGATGCTGTCGTCAGCCATGCGTGTCTCCATGTTCATTCGAGGGTGCGGCGCACGGCCTTGACGATGGCCGAGGTACCGATGTTGAAGCCCTGCTCCAGCGACTTGGCGAAGGGCACCGGCATGAAGGGCGCGCCGACGCGCACGACCGGCGCGTCGAGCTCGTCGAAGCCTTCGTCGGCGATCGTCGCCGCGATCTCGGCGCCGATGCCGAAGGCCTGCACCGCCTCGTGCACGATCACCGCGCGGTGGGTGCGCGCCAGCGACGCGAGCACGGTGGCGCGGTCCCAGGGCTGCAGGCTGCGCAGGTCGATCACCTCGACCTCGACGCCCTCGCCGGCCAGTTCCTGCGCCGCCGCCAACGAGGTGTGCACGGTCGCGCCGTAGGTCACGAGCGTCACGTCGCGGCCGGCGCGAACGGTCCTGGCCTTGCCGATCACGTCGCGCACCGACACGTCGACCGGGCCCTTGCTGCCGTACAGGCCCTTGTGTTCGATGAAGATCACCGGGTCCGGGTCTTCGATGGCGGCGCGCAGCAAGCCGTAGGCATCGGCCGGCGTGGCCGCGCACACGACCTTGAGGCCGGGCACGTGCGCCAGCCAGGCTTCGAGACATTGCGAATGCTGCGGCCCGGCGCTCAGACCCCCGCCGTGCGGCGTGCGCAGCACCATCGGCACGCTGCACTGGCCACCGAACATGAAGCGCGCCTTGGCCGCCTGGTTCACCAGGGCGTCCATCGCCAGCGTGATGAAGTCCATGAACATGATCTCGACCACCGGGCGCAGGCCCGACAGCGCCGCGCCGACCGCGGCGGAAACGATGCTCGCTTCGGAGATCGGGGTGTCGAGCACACGCTTCGGCCCGAACTCGTCGAGCAGGCCGCGCGTGGCCTTGAACGAGCCGCCGGGCGCGCCGATGTCCTCGCCCATCACGATGACGCGCGGGTCGGCGGCCATGCTGTCGCGCAGCGCCTGTGCGACGCTGGCCATGTACTTCATCTCGGTCGGGCCGGCACTCAAGATATCGCCTCCGTGTAGACGCCGGCAAAGGCGGGTTCGAAGGCCGGCAGCCCATCGGCACGCGCACCGGCGATCGCGGCTTCGATGCGCCCTGCCACCTGGGCGGCCGCTGCATCGAGCGCCTGGGCGGCGACGCCCGCGGCGAGCAGGGCCGCGTGCGTGCGCGACAGCGGATCGGTGCCGGCGCCCGCCTGCATCTCGTCGGCACTGCGGTACTTCTGCGGGTCGCCTTCGAAGTGGCCGCGCACGCGGTGCGTCTTGCACTCGAGCACGCGCGGGCCCAGGCCCTCGCGGATGGCGGCCACCGCGCGGGCGGCCGCCTCGGCAACCGCGAGCACGTCGTTGCCGTCCACGCCTTCGTGAACGATGCCGAAGGCCGCGGCCAACGCGTCCAGCCGGGCCGCGAACTGGCGCGACGTGGGCGAGAACTCGGACCAGCCGTTGTTCTCGCACACCAGCAGCAGTGGCGACTTCCACAGCGCGGCCATGTTCAGCGTCTCGTGCAGCACGCCTTCGGCCATCGCGCCGTCGCCGAAGAAGCTGACTGCCAAGCCGCCGCCGCCGAGCACAGACTGCGCGATGGCGCTGCCCAACGCGATCGGGATGCCGGCACCGACGATGCCATTGGCCCCCAGGATGCCCAGGCTCGTGTCGGCCACGTGCATCGAGCCGCCACGGCCCTGGCAGATGCCGCCGGCACGGCCCATGATCTCCTTGAAGAAGCCGTCCAGCGCCAGCCCGCGCGCCAGCACATGGCCGTGCCCCCGGTGCGTGGTGGCCAGCGTGTCGCCGGGCGCGAGCGCCGATGCCACGCCGGCGGCGATCGCCTCCTGGCCGATGCTCAGGTGGATGAAGCCCGGCACCTCGCCGTCGGCAAACAGTTTCGTCAGCGCCGTCTCGGCCTGGCGCACCAGCAGCATCGTGCGGTACAGCGCGAACAGGCGTTCGCTGTCCTTCGGGGCCGCCATGCTCAGACGCCGCTGCCGGGTTTGCGCTTGGCCGGCCATTCGAAGGCCCGCGGCTGCTTGTTCAGGAAGCGCGCCACCGCGTCCTGGTGGTAGTCGGTCTTCATCACCATGGCCTGCGCCGCAGCCTCGAGTTCGGACAGCGTGTCCTGGTCGAGGTTGAAAGAGCGGTTGAGGATGTTCTTCGAGATGCCGATGGCCTGCGTGGCCGCGCCGTGGAAGCGCGCCGCCATCGCCAGCGCCTCGTCGAGCAACTGGTCTTCGGGCACGACTTCGTAGACGATGCCGAGCGAGCGCGCTTCTTCGGCATCGACCTCACGCGCCGAAAACACCAGTTCCTTGGCACGCATCAGGCCGACCACACGGGGCAGCAGGTAGAACGCGCCGAGGTCGGGCACCAGCCCGACGCGCGTGAACACCGCGCAGAAACGCGCGCTCGGCGTGGCCAGCACGAAGTCGCAGGCCAGCGACAGGACGAAGCCGGCGCCGAAGGCCGGGCCGTGCACCGCCGCGATCACCGGCTTCTCGAGGTTGACCAGCTCGCGGAACCAGACATGCAGGCGGCGGATGCGGTCGCGGTCGGCGAACACCGGGCGCTTCTCGGACGACAGCGACTTCAGGTCGCCCCCGGCGCAGAAGGCCTTGCCGCTGCCGGTGAGCACGACGGCGCGCACCTCGGGGTTGTCGCGGGCCTCGAGCACTGCCTCTGCAATGCCCTGACGCATTTCCAGGTCGAAGGCGTTGCGCAGCTCGGGCTTGTTCAGCCGGATGACCAGTGTGGCGCCGTGGCGCTCACGCAGAACCGAATCACTCATGTCTTGAACCCCAGGTCGCGCGCAATGATGTTGCGCTGGATGTCGCTGGTGCCCTCGCCGATGACGTAGACGAGGGCGTCGCGGTGGATGCGGCCGACCGGGTACTCGCGCATGATCCCGGCGCCGCCGTGGATGCGGATCGCGGCCTCGCTGACCGACACCGCCGCCTCGCTGGCCACCAGCTTGACCTTGGCGGCGGTGGCCGCGTCCAGCGTGCCTTGGTCGACCCGCCAGGCGCCGTAGTACACCAGCCAGCGCGCGGCCTCGATCTGCGCGGCCATGTCGGCCAGGCGGTGGCCCACGGCCTGATACTCGCCAATGCGCTTGCCGGCCACCACGCGGTCGCGGGCATAGGCCAGCGCCGCCTCGTAGGCCGCGCGCGCCATGCCCAGGGCATTGGCGGCCACGCCGACGCGGTTCTCGCTTAACGAGTCGAGGATCACCGGGTAGGTGCCTTCGCGCGCACCGAGCAGCGCCTCGTCGGGCACGAACACGTTGTCGAAATGGATCAGTGCGGTCTCGGAGCCGCGGATGCCCTCCTTGCGCAGCTTGGACATGGCCACGCCGGCGTTGGGCAGCTCGACGATGAACAGGCTGATCGCCTCGGGCGTGAGCTCGGGCCGTGTGCGCGCCGCCACCAGCATGAAGTCGGCGATGGGCGCGTTCGTGATGTAGAGCTTGCTGCCGTCGATGCGCCAGCCACCGGGCACGCGCGTGGCCTTGGTGCGCAAGGCGCGCACGTTGGAGCCGCCGTCGGGTTCGCTCAGGGCGAAGGCGGCGATCTTCTGCCCTGCCAGCGCCGGCACGAAACAGCGCGTGCGTTGCTCGGGCGTGCCGGCACGCCAGATCGGCCAGATGCCCAGGTGCGAATGCGCCGACCAGCTCGATGCGAAGGCCTGGCTGCAGAAGCTCAGTTCCTCGCGCACGATGCAGTCGCTGATCTTGTCCATGCCGCTGCCGCCGTCGGCCTCGGGGTAGCGCACGCCGAGCAGGCCGAGTTCACCCCAGCGGCGAAACACCTCACGCGGGAAGGACTCTTCTTCTTCGGCCGGCGTCACCAGCGGCGCCAGCTCTTCACGGCACATGCGGCGCACCGTTTCGCGCACAGCCTCGTGTTCAGCGGAAAAGGCAAAGTTCAGGCTCATTGATTTTTACTCTCGTTGCGCGCCGGCCCTGATACCGCCCGCGACACCAGCGCCGCCCGGTCCCGGAGTTCCTCGCCCAGCGCCTTGATCGCGGAGCGCGGCAACTGGGCGGTGAACCCGGTGCCGCTGATGGCCATCACGGGTGTGCCGGCCGAATCCACGACAGCACATGAAACGCTCGTCACGCCCTTGACGTAGCAGCCCGCGTCGACCGCGTAACCCTTGCGGGCCGCTTCATCCACGCTGCGCATGTAGGCATCGAAGCCCGGTGGATCGTCCCAGCGCAGCGCCTCGACGCGGCGCCGCAACTCGGCCCGGGTCAGGCCCGAGTGGGCCGCCATGCTGCGGCCAAGCGCCGAAATGAACATCGGCAATCGCTGCCCGATGTTCATGTGCACGCGCATCGTTGCATCGTTGTCGGCACGATCCACAAGCACCACCCGCTCCTCCGAGGCTCGATGCCAGAGCGTGGCCGTCACGCCGTGACTTGCGGCAATCGACTCCAGGTGGGGATGAACAAGACGTGCGTAAGACGCTGTCTCGAGCGCGCCCTTGGCCAGCTCCACCAGCCCCAAGCCGACCCGGTAGGTTTTGGTCGTTTCGTCGAAGGTCACGAGCCTTTCGTGAACCAAGGTCTTCAGCAGATTGAAGCAGGTGCTCGAGTTCAGACCGAGATCGCGAGAAATGCGACTGACCCCCACCGGGGTGGCCGCGATCGACAGATAACGCACGACCGCAAGCCCACTGGCCAGCGCGCCAACAACTTTCTCTGGCGTTTCGATACGGTCCATGCGCAAGTTCATCAATGCTGAAGACAAGCGACTGATGTTGACATGACGGAACAGATGCGTCTAGACTTTTTCGCCATACCGATGTTTTTTCTTCATAGCGAATGAGGAACCGAATATGAACCTGACCCGACGCATGATCCTCACGCTGCCGATGCTCGCCGCCGGCCCGCTGGGGGCCCAAGAGAGTTATCCGGCAAGACCGATCACGCTCGTCATTCCGTCGGTTGCAGGCGGCATCCTCGACACGATCGGACGCATCGTGGGCCGCAGCCTGGAGCCGCTGGGTCAGGCGGTCGTTTATCAGAACGTTCCTGGCGCCGGCAGCATCCTGGGCACCGACGTGGTCGCCAGGGCGGCAGCCGACGGCTACACGCTCGCCGTGGTGGCCACCAGCCACGCCATCAACCCGAGCGTCTACGCGAAGATGCCGTATGACACCGGCCGCGACCTGGCGCCGGTCGCTCACACCGTCAATCTGACCAACCTGCTCGTCGTCAACCCTGCGGTGCAGGCCAACAACCTGCAGGAGTTGATAACGCTGGCCAAGCGCAAACCGGGCAGCCTGACCTTCGGCTCGGCGGGCATCGGCCAATCGAACCACCTTTCGGGAGAGATGCTCCGCGTCGCCGCTGGCATCGACATCGTGCATGTACCCTACAAGGGCAGCGCCGCGGCAATGAACGACGTGCTGGCCGGTCACATCTCGATGATGTTCGTCGACCTGCTGTCGGCCATGCCGCATGTCAAAGCAGGAAAGTTGAGGGTGATGGCGGCCACCGGCTTGCAGCGTTCCGCCTCGGCGCCGGACATTCCGACGCTTCACGAATCCGGCTTGACTGGGTTCAACGGAAATTCCTGGCTTGGGTTGGTCGGTCGCGCCGGGACGCCGAAGTCGGTGGTCGACAAACTCAGCGCCGCCGTGACCTTCGCTCTTCGGGACAGTGCGATGCGCCAGCGACTGATCGCTCAAGGGGTTGAACCTGTCGGCGGCTCCGCGGAAGAGTTCGCCACCTTCCTCGAGCTTGAGACCAAGCGCTATGCCGCCGCTGTCGTGGCGGCCGGCATCAAGCGCGAGTAGCCGCCGACCCAGGCCGCAGCGAATGCGGCGAAGACCCAGTGTCCGTAAAAACCCGCAATCTGCACCCTTGTGTGCGGATTGTTGTCGCGCTCAGTTAGGGCAAACAGCGTCGGGTATCCACGGTGGAGACAGATTGGCAATTTTTGTCTAACGTTAGTTAGTCGCAAGAGATGGCAGCGGCCTCGCGGGCCAGTTGCCACCCGTGAGCCAGCCAGCGCAGTCGGTTCCCCAAACGCCCGCACTGCGGGATCTTTATCCCACCAAGGAGACACACAGTGAACTTTCGACATCTTCTCGTTGGCACCCTCGGCATATCGGCTGCCGCAGTTGCACAGGCCCAATCCACCGTCACGATGTACGGCCTACTGGACGTCGCGCCCGCCGTGTTCAGTCGAACCAATGCAGCGGACGACCGCATGGTCAAGCTCAACTCCGACACGGGGAGTTCATCGCGATTCGGCCTGAGAGGCACGGAAGATCTCGGTGGTGGTCTCTCCGCCTTCTTCAACCTCGAGTCGCCCATTGACCCAAAGAACGGCACGGCCTCTGGTGGCGCGAGTTCCGGCTCGTGCAACGCTGCCGCAGGATGCGCAGCGGCAACCGGTACAGCCTTCTGGCGCCGCAATTCCTTTGTCGGGATCAAGGGATCGTTCGGCGAGATCACACTGGGGCGCAACTACACGGCTGCCGTCATCAAGCAGGCCGCCACGCTCAGTGCCACCCCTTCCGGGATCAACACCGGAATGGGCCTGACACTGCTGTCTCAAGGCATCAGCAACGACTTCTGGAACAGCAACCAGATCCGCTACGACAGTCCGCGGCTGGGGCCCATCGACTTCGCGGTGCACGTCGCCGCGGGTGAAGGCGCCTCAGGCAAGAGCATGGGCGGCAACGTGCGCTTCATGCAGGGGCCCATCGCGATTTCTCTGAGCGCCCAGAAGGACGAAAACCTTGCCAACAAGAGTGTCACCTGGACCATGATCTCCGGTTCGTACGACTTCGGCGGTTTCAAGCTCCACGCCGGGGTCAACAAGGTCGACAACAGCGAAGGCGTGGTGGGATTCGTCCACTCCAACCTGACGACCGTCGGTGCCAGTTTCAAGGCCACGCAGCAACTCACCCTGGCGGCGCAGTACTGGACGGTGAAGGAGAAGGTCGGTGTTTCCACGTCCAGCAAGCTGCTGGTCCTGAACGCGGACTACGCACTGTCCAAGCGCAGCTTCCTCTATGCCCTGTACGGCAACGTCGACAACAAGGATCACGGGCTTGCACCCCTGTGGGGCAATCAAAACTTCTCCGGCTCCGGCAATGTGATTGTCAGGAATGACAAGAGCAATGGCCTCGCCATGGGTATCCGCCACGTCTTTTGATGTCTCCTAGGTTGCCTCTCAGCGGGGGCATCCTTTACGCGGCGGGCAGGAGACTCCCGCCGCTTTTTTGTTCCTGTGGTCAGCGGCGAGTCGGCCTGAAACGCGGCAACACGACTTGGTCGTTGATGGGTTCGCAGACCAACTCCACAGCCATATCGAACTGCACGGCCATGGGATCGCCGCCGACCAGGGAGCTGATCATCCGCGGACCTTCGGCCAGTTCCACCAGCAACACGGCATAAGGCGTGTCTTGCTTGAAGGCAGGGCCTGGTGCGCGATGCACCACGCTGAAGGAGTGCACGACGCCGCGCCCGCTGGCGGCGCGATGTTCCAGGGCCTCGCTGCCGCATTGGCGACAGATCGCCTGCTGATAGAACTGCACATGGCCGCAGGCCTTGCAGTGTTGCAGCAGCAGCCGACCGTCCTTCAAACCCTGCCAGTAGGCCTGCGAGTCCGAGTCAGGCGTGGGCAGCGGCTTGATGTGGGCTTCCTTGGGTTCAATGCGTCTCACAGCGTGGCCTCCGTTCCCAGAATTGTTGTCGCCTGAGTCGCGAAACCTGCCCCCAGGCTGTGCACCAGGCCGAGTTCCGCGCCCGCCACCTGGCGCGGGCCGCATTCACCGCGCAACTGCTGCACCACTTCCAGGAAGTGCAGCAGCGAGCCCGGCATGCCCGGGTGGGCATAGGACAGCAGACCCCCATGGGTGTTGCAGGGGATGCTGCCACCATAGGTGATCTGCCGGTCATCGACAAAGCGCCCGCCCTCGCCCTTGGGGCAGAAGCCCAGGTCTTCCAGCATCATGATCACGGTGCCGGTGAAGCAGTCGTAGACGCCGGCGACATCGATGTCTTTCGGTGAGCAGCCCGCCATGGCGTAGGCCTTGGCACTGGATTGGACGGCACCGGTGGTGGTGAGCGACGGCATCAGGAAGATGTGCTCATGCGTGTAGCACTCGCCGCCACCCAGGATGTAGATCGGCTTGGCCTTGCAGGCGCCGACACGATCGGCCGCGCTGACGACGAACGCGACGGCGCCGTCGGAGATCAGCGAACAATCCAGCTTGTGGTACGGGGTGGTCACCCAACCGGAGTTCAACACGTCGTCGACGGTGATCGGCGTCGTCATCTGCGCGCCGGGCGTGCGCATGGCGTGCTCGCGGTGGATCACCGCGACCTTGGCGAACTGTTCCGCCGTGGTGCCGAACTCCTTCATGTGCCTGTGCGCCGTCATGGCGAAGGTGTTTGCCACGGGGATGCCGAAGGGCATCTCGTACTGCTGGTCGCGGCTCTCGGTCATCGAGCGCAGCGCCAGGTCTGGAGACAAGCCGGTGAGCAGGCTGTCGGCACCGAGAACCAGGACATTCTCGGCCAGGCCTCCGGCAATGGCCGCCGCGGCGATGTTGAACATCGTCGCGGCCGTCGCACCCGACACCTGCAAAGTGTTCGAGAATGTCGGCACGATGCCGAAGTACTCGCTGAACGCCACGCTGAAGCGGTGGAACGGCGCCGCAAAGGCCGAACTGGTCAGCACCCCGTCGATCTGCGAGCGCTCGATCCCGGCGTCGTCCAGCGCGGCTTTGGCCGCTTGGGAAGCCAGCGCCATGACGCTCTTGTCCGGCACACGCCCGACCTCGGAGCGGCCTGCGCCGACGATCGCGACCTGACCACGAATGCTGCGTTGGCGAGCGATGGCGCCCGACACCCGATTTGCCATGACAATCTGTCCTTGGATTGAGATCGATACGATTCTACCAATCGTTCGTTTGACTCTGTGATCCGCACGCCAGAACAGCGTCATATCCGTGGCTCATCCACACAAGCTTTAGCCCAAACCGCTGAGGGGGCCCTATCTCCTCGAACGCTGCTCGGCGCCTGCTGGGACGGCAAGCAGAGCAGCTGGCCACACTTTCGCTTTCGCTTCGCGCCAGCCACCCGCCGGAAGCTGCTCGACGATGAGCTCTCGGTGAATGCCTAACCGACGGGCTATGGCGGCTTGGTGTTCGTTGGCGCGCCGCCCTGCAGCGCCCCAGCGGAGGCGGACCTTGCGTAGATCTTTCAGGCCACGGTGCGAGCGGGATTCGATTGGCTGAAATTCGATCGAGAAGCGGCCGTCATCGACGGACGAAAGGTCTTCGAGCGAGTCGATGAACGTCGATGAGCATGCGGGCGCGCCAGCTGCCATCAAACAACGCGACCACACAGCTAGGGAAGCGCTGATCAACGCGTTTCGTGGCAGTCGATTCGCTGACGCCGGGCGTTGATGACGACTCGAGATCGCAGAGGTGGCGCCTCTGAGGTCGTTGCGCGGCGTTTTGAGGCCGCTTCGCTGCCCTGGCTCATGTTGCGG
>JAURZK010000044.1 GCA_030653505.1 Rubrivivax sp. | reverse complement strand
CCGACATCGACAGTCCCCGCTGGTACTGCACCGTGTTCTGCGCCATGGCCAACCTCCTGTTCAGGTGGCCAGATCTTCACCGCGGGGTGGCTCACAGAGTGAGCCACCCACTGGGACGGCTGAACCATCTTGCTGATCACGTAGGGCGTTGCGCCGATCATGGAGACTGGCGCAAAGTCCTGCACCGGCTGGTAGGCAAGGCGCATCAGGTGGACATTGGTCGCAAAGGCGGAGCTGCTGGCGTAGGTCAGGGTGTAGCCATCGGGCGCTGCCTTGGCACCTTCGGTCGTCCCGAGTGAGCCGCCGGCGCCGGGGCGATTCTCGATCACGACAGGTTGGCCAAGCAGGCGGCTCAACTCAGGCTGCAGGGTGCGGCAAACGGTGTCGCTGGTGCTGCCGGCCGTGAAGGGCACGATCCAGCGGATCGGTTTGCTGGGGTAGGTCTGGGCCAACGCCGAGTGCGCCGATACCAGCAAGCTGAGGACGATCGCAATCAGTTTCGACATGTCATCTCCGAACCGATGATCGCTCACGCGAAGAAGGAAGCGCGCTGCGCCCCAGCCTTTGATCATAATGATCGACAGCGCGCAAAACAACGGTTAGTTTTGTTGCTACGCAGATGCCAATTCGGATGCACGGAGGCTTCATGACCCAGTCGATCACGCAAACAAGCAACGCCCAGCAGGCGGCCCGCTTCGTCGAACGCGAAAACTACTACCTGCAGGCGCAACCTGACTTTGCGGCCCATGCCTTCATCGACGAGATGCGTACCGCGTGCGATCCGCAGTCGCCGACGGGATTCACGCTCCTGGACTATCGCGCGGCGCTGGATTGCGAATGGCCGGCCACGACGCCGGTCATGTTGGCGCGCTATGCCAAGCTGCGCCGGGGTGAGACGCTGGGCAGTGAATTCGCAGCCGGCGGGGAGACGTACTACGTCATCGCTGGTGCCGGCGTCAGCCGCAACCGAGGCGACACGATCGAATGGCGCCAGGGCGATGTCTTCTGCTTTGGCGGCGGTGCCGCAACACACCACGCCGCGGGCGCTGACGACTGCCTGCTGTGGGTGGTGACCGACGAGCCCTTGCAGGCCTTCCTGGGCGTGCATGCGCTGGGCACGCGCGGGCATGCCAAGGCGGCGCTTCACTTCCCGGCGGCGGCCATTGGTGCCGAGCTGGCGGCGGCGCAGCGCCGAGAGGTGGCCAAGGGCAGCGCCAGCAACGGCAACGCCGCGTTCATTTTCTCGAGCCAGGACGGCATGGCCCGGCGATGTTTGCCGTTCCCGGCGCTGATGCTGGCACTCAACTCGCTCGTCGCGGGCAGTGAGCAGCGTCCGCACCGCCACAATTCGGCGGCCTTGACGCTGGTGCTGGCCGGCGAGCGATGCCACAGCATGATCGACGGTGCGCGCCACGATTGGTTGCCCCACGCAGCCATCGTCACGCCACCGGGTCAACTGCACTCACATCACAACCACGGCACCGACGTAGCACGCGTACTGATTGCCCAGGACTCAGGCGTTCACTACTACTTGCGCAGCGCCGGATTCAGCTACGGTTGAGTCCTGTGCGGCGGCCGGCGTGCCGCGCGGCGTCCGCAGTGACGGCGGCGTGAGCTTCAGCTCCGGTCGCCGCGCCAGTCAGTTTTGGCGCGGCAGGTTCGCCTCTTTGTAAAGCCTTGCCCATTTGGCGATTTCGCGGGTGACCATGTCGCCCAACTGCTCCGGCGTGCTCGCGGCCGGTTCCATGCCGATCTGCGCCAGGCGGTCCTTCACCTCGGTGCTTTGCATGGCCCGGCCGATCTCGGCGTGGAGCTTGGCGACTCTGTCCTTCGGCGTACCCGCCGGCGCGAAAAAGGCGATCCAGGCGCCGGACTCGAAGCCGGGGTAGCCCGCCTCGGCGATCGTCGGGATGTCCGGCGCGAGAGCGCTGCGTTTGGCCGATGTCACAGCCAGGCCTTTGAGGCGGCCGCCCTTGATCATCGGCAGGCCGGAGGGCAGGGGTTCAAAGTGCACATCCAACTGTCCGCCGGCCAGATCGGTGAAGGCATTGACCGGCGACTTGTAGGGCACCGATGTCATTTGGATGCCGGTGGTGGACTTCAGCAACTCTCCCGTCAACTGGGCCACACTGGCCGCATAGCCGATCGAGAACTTGCCCGGATTGGCTTTCGACGCCGCGACAAAGTCCTGCAGGGAGTTGTGGGGCGCATTGGCGCCGACGAGCATCACATACGCCACGCGCCCCACATGCATGATGGGCTCGAAATCCTTGACAGGGTCGTAGGGCAGCTTGGTGAACATGCTGACTGCGATGCCGTGCGTGCCGTTGGACGCGAGCACGACCGTGTAGCCGTCGGGCGCGGACTTGGCTGCTGCGTCCGTTCCGATCACGCCGTTCGCGCCGGGGCGCACGTCGACGACGACCTGCACGCCGGTGTTCTCGCTGATCCGCTGGCCAATGATGCGGGCGATGACATCGGTGCTCGAACCAGCAGCAAAGGGCGAAATGATGCGGATCGGTTTGTCCGGGAAGGTCTGGCTGTGAGCCAGGGACGCGACCAGGTAGACAACGCATGCGAAGAAAAGTCGCGCACAGCGGACGATGGGATTCATGGCTCAGGACCCTTTCTGTGGCGATTCAAGTTGCTGCGGGCGAAGACAGGCCTTCAGGACCGGCGGGCATTGACGGCACGACCCGGCCCGTCACGGCCCCGACCACCGACGTGCGCAGCATCGTTCGGAATTGGACGGGATCGAAATCCGCCAGCGCCAGATGCATGGCGCAGCGGTTGTCCCACATGACAACATCATCGACATGCCAAGCGTGCCGGTAAGTAAAGGTCGGGTCCACCGAGTGCCGGAACAGGTACTTGAGCAGCGGCTGGCTTTCTTCTGCACTCATGTCGACGAAGCGGGTGGTCACCGCTTCGCTGACATACAGCGCCGGCTTGCCCGTCACTTCGTGGATGCGCACGACGGGCTGCGCGGTGGGCGGATCCATCGCCCGCTTGCGCGCCAATTCCTGCGGCGTCAGCGCCTTCACCAGGCTGTCCTGTCGCCCCAGCACGTCATGCACGGCCCACAACCCTGTCAACACGCGTTTGAGCCCGTCCGACAAGCTGTCGTAGGCCATGTACTGGTTGGAGAACATGGTGTCGCCGCCGACATCCGGCAACTCGCGGCAATACAGAAATGTTCCGATCGGCGCCTGCGGCACGAAAGAGCGGTCAGCGTGCCAGCTTCTGCCCACAGCGCGGGTGCGGGAAGGTTCGTCGCGGATCCTGCGATTGGTGACTGTCATCAGGCCCTTGCAGGCAGGGTCGGTGTATTCATCCAGGCCCTGATAGCTGCCCAGAACTTCCAGCGCGCCAAAACGTGCGCTGAAGGCAGCAAACTCCAGGCCGGTGAGCCTTTGCTGCGGAAACACCAACACCAGGTGCTCCATCCAGGCCGCATGTATCGCCTCCCAAGCGGCTGCATCGAGGCGCAGCAGATCGACGCCTCGGACTTCGGCCCCCAGGCCATGGGCCAAACGGCGAACCTGCAGTCCCATGCTCGTGCTCTGCGGTAGTGGATAGGCCATGGCGCGCTACTCGACAGGGATCTTGGCGTCGCGCACCACGCGCGCCCAGGTGTCGATCTCGGTCTTGATCGCGGCCGTGATCTGCTCGGGCGTGCCGCCGAGCGGCTCGAGCCCGAGGCTTGCGAACTTCTCTTTCAGTTCCGGCGTGCGCGCAACGCGAGAGATGTCGGCGTTCAACTGGTCGACGATTTCCTTGGGCGTTCCGGCCGGCACCGAGGCCCCGAACCAGAGATTGACGCTGTAGCCCGGCACGACCTCGGCGATGGCCGGCACATCGGGCAACAAGGTTGAGCGCTTGGCGGTGGTGACACCCAGCGCGCGCAACTTGCCCGTCTTGACGTGCGGCAGTGCGGCGGTGACGGTCTCGAACATGACGCTGGCCTCGCCAGCCAGCACGGCGTTCAGCGATGGCGCATTGCCCTTGTAGGCGATGCTGAGCATGTCGACGCCGGCCATTGCCTTGAACAACTCGCCCGACAGGTTGCCGGCGCCGCCGCCGACCGCGAAGTTCAGTTTGCCCGGCGATGCCTTCGCCAACGCGATCAACTCCTGCAGTGACTGCGCCGGAACCTTCGGGTTGACCACCAGCACGAAGGGCGAGCTCACGATCATGCTGACGTGACTGAAGTCCTGGACCGGATCGTAGGGCAGCTTGCGGATCAGGTTCGGGTTCATCGTCATGTTGCCGTTGTAGGCGAATGTCAGCGTGTAGCCATCGGCTGCCGCCTTTGCGCCCGCCTGCGTGCCGATGAGCGCGCTCGCGCCCGGCCGGTTCTCGATGACGACCGTCTGGCCCCACAGCTCCGACAACTTCTGCCCGACCAGTCGCGCAATGATGTCTGTGGTGCCGCCGGGCTGGAACGGCACGATCCAGCGCACCGGTTTGCTGGGGTAGGTCTGCGCGCCGGCAAGGCCGGGAGCAATTGCCAAGGCCAGCAAGCATGCGAGGAAAAATGTTCGCTTCAGCATCATTTTCTCATTTGTGAAAGCTCATGGAAACTAACAAACGCTTGACTGATCGTCAATCGGTGTATGTCGCCTGACCTCTGGCGGTCGGAGGGCACAGCATCGCGTGCGGCCGCAGCATTCCCTCGAGCTCACTCGATGATTTACAGCGCGGGCCTCTTCATCATCAAGCCGGTGCGCTTGGCCTTGCATACCAACTGGCCACGCTGGTTGTAGCCGTGATGCTCGAAAGTGACGATGCCGCTGTCGGTGCGGGACTTGGATTCCCGCTTGGCGAGGATCACGGTTTCGGCGCGCAGGGTGTCGCCAATCTTGACCGGGTTGGGGAAGGTGATTTCTTCGAAGCCGAGGTTGCCCAGGGTCGTTCCCAGGGTCAGTTCGGTCACGCCCACGCCGACAGTCAGCCCCAGCGTGAAAATGCTGTTGACCAATCGCGTACCGTGGATCGTCCCTTTGCAGAATTCTTCGTCCAGGTGCAAGGGCTGGGTGTTGTGGGTCAGGACGCTGAACAGCAGATTGTCGGTTTCCGTTGTCGTCCGGGTCACGGCATGTTTGAAAACATCGCCGACATTGAATTCCTCGAAATAGAGTCCGCGTGTGCTCATGATGTCATTTGCGTTAATTGAGGGTGTCAGGAAAATTCGATGGCCGCAGTCAATCTTGGGCCCTGGTGTGGATGACACCATCGGCCAGCAAGCCGGCGATCGCGTCGTCTGACAGGCCCGCCTCGCGGAACACTTCGATGCTGTGCTGGCCGATCGTCGGCGCCTGGCGGCGTACCTGCGGCGGCGTCGCCGACCAGTGGGTCGGTACTTCCATCGTGCGGATGCGCCCTTCAGTGGGGTGGTCCACCCACTGGAAGAACCCGGTCTTCGCCAGATGGGGATCGTTGAGCAGGCTGTCCAGCGTGTGCAGGGGCATTGCCGGGATGTCGGCCTTCGACAGGGCCTCGGTCCATTCGGCCGTGCTTCGAGAACCCAGCGCGTCGGCGGCAATGACGTAGAGCTGGCCGATGTTGCGTGTGCGGTCGGCCAGATTCGAGAATCGCGGGTCGACACGCAGGTCGGGGCGTCCGATCAGGTCGAAGAAGCGGAACCACTGCTCGTCGCTGTAGGGAACCAGGCAAACGAAGCCGTCGCTGGTCGGGAACGGGCGCCGCTCGGGCGCGAGATGGCGAACGAAGCCGGCTTCCCCCAATGGTGGATCGAAAGTCTGTCCACACAGGTGGCAGGTCAGTACGAACTGAGCCATGCTTTCGAACATCGGCACTTCGACCGCCTGGCCCTGCCCGGTGCTGGCGCGGGACACCAGCGCCGCAAGCACGGCGTAGGCCGCGACGAAGCCTACGGCCTGGTCGGCCAGGGCCAGCGGCACGTAGCGTGGATTCCCGCCGAGCCGGGCTTCCAGGGACGGTATGGCGGTCAGGCCCTGAATCAGGTCGTCGTAGGCCGGTTTTTCGCCGTACGGGCCCGCCTGGCTGAAGCCGTAGACGCCGCAGTAGACGATGCGCGGGTTGACGGCGGCGACGCTGGCGTAGTCCAGCCCCAGCCGCGCCATCGCCGGTGGCCGCACGTTGTAGACCAGCGCGTCGGATCCTCGCGCCAGTGTGAGCAGCGCCTGCACGCCTTGCGGGTGTTTGAGGTCGAGCACCACGCTGCGCTTGTTGCGGTTGAGGTGCAGAAAGGTGGCGCCCATCCCGGTGTGGCGCATCGGGCCAACATTGCGCACCGGGTCGCCCAGCGGCGATTCGATCTTCACCACGTCTGCGCCCAGATCGGCCATGACGCCGGTGGCATAGGGGCCCATGCCCATGCTGGTGAGATCGAGGATGCGAATGCCGTGCAGCGGCCCGCTCATTCGGAGATGGTTCTTTCCAGACTTCGCGGCCCAAGTGTGCCGTGCGCGACAGCCACAGCCTGCGCTGCAGTTGCACCGTTTGACCGCTCTAAAACTAACAGTCGTTTGGTTGGGAGTCAATCGGTGCTTGCGGCCTCACTGGACAGGGGCAGCACGCGTAGTTTCGCAGGTGTTGAGCCGCCGGCTTCGTTCGGCGCTGCGGTCGATGCCTTCGCCGGCAAGCTCCAGGCCGTGATCCGTCCGATGAGGAAAACCCATGAATCCTTGGTTTTGCAAGGCAGGCATTGCGGCCGTCGCCGCGCTGGCCGTATTGGCTGCGCGCGCGCAGGACTACCCGAACCGGCCGCTGCGGCTGATCGTCCCGCAGGGGCCGGGCGGTGGCAGCGATGTCGGCGCGCGTGTCATCGCAGAACGGCTGGGCCGTGCGCTGGGCCAGCAGATCGTGGTCGAGAACCGGCCCGGCGCGGGTGGCTCGATCGGTGTCGATGCCGCAGCCAAAGCAGCACCCGACGGCTACACGCTGGTGCTGGGGTCGAACACCACGATGGCGGCCAACGTCAGCCTGTACAGCAAGCTGCCCTACAACCCGCTGCGGGACTTCACGCCGCTGGGCTTGGTATTTGCGGCGACCTTCGGCATCGTCGTCCACCCCTCGGTACCGGCCACCAGTCTGAAGGAGCTTGTGGCGCTGGCCAAGTCACGGCCCGGGCAACTCAATTACGGCTCGGGAACCAGCTCGGCACAGATCTGCACCGAGATGCTTAAGTTCGCTGCCGGCATCGATCTCGCCTACGTGCCGTACAAGGGTTCGCCACAGGCCCTCAACGACCTGCTCTCGGGACAGGTGCAACTAATCTGCGATCCCTTGGCCACGGCACTGCCCCAGGTCAAGGCAGGCAAGCTGCGCATCCTGGCCGTCACGAGCCGGCAGCGGTCCGCGTTCGCACCCGAGGTGCCGACGGTGGCCGAGGCCGGTGTGCCCGATGTCGAATACACGGCTTGGCTGGGCTTGTTCGTGCCCAGCAGCACGCCCAAAGAGGTGACGGCCCGCCTCAGCGCCGAGTTGATGAAGGTCTTGCGCCAGCCGGAGACCGCCGAGGCGCTGACCAGGGCAGGCCTTGAGCCATTGGCTCTTGCGCCCGATGACGCGATGGTCCTCTGGAAGTCCGATATCGAGCGCCAGGCCGCAGTCGTCAAGCGCGCGGGAATGAAGATCGAATGAGGGCTGCGTCAAGCGGCCGAGTCTTGAATTCAACGGAGAGATGGCGATGCCGAGCGGACCCTTGAGCGGCTTGAAAGTAGTGGAGTTCGCTGGCATCGGCCCCGGCCCGATGTGCGGCATGTTGCTGGCCGATCTGGGCGCCGAGGTGCTGCGTGTGGACCGGCTTGCGCCCAGCGGCCTGGGCATCGAGCGGGCGCCGAAGTTCGACCTGCTGAACCGCGGCAAGCGCTCGATCGCGGTCGATCTGAAGGCCGCCGAAGGGGTGGCGTTCGCGCGCCGGCTCGTCGCCTGCAGCGATGCGCTGATCGAGGGCTTTCGGCCGCAGACGATGGAGCGGCTGGGCCTCGGCCCCGAGCCTTGTCTGGCGCAGCAACCCAAGCTGGTCTACGGGCGTGTCACCGGCTTCGGCCAGACCGGGCCGCTGGCGCTGACCGCGGGGCACGACCTGAACTACATCGCCTTGTCGGGGGCGCTGCATGCGATCGGCCGCGCCGGTGCGCCGCCGACACCGCCGCTGAACCTGGTCGGCGACTTCGGCGGCGGTGGCCTGCTGCTCGCGTTTGGCATGCTCGCGGCGCTGTGGAACACGCAGCGCGGCGGTGCCGGGCAGATCGTCGATGCGGCCATGGTCGACGGCGCGGCGATGCTGATGACCTCGCTGTACGGCATGCTCGGCAGCGGCATGCACACCGGCCCGCGCGGCACCAACCTGCTGGATTCGGGCGCGCCGCACTACGAGGTGTTCCGCTGCGCCGACGGCGAATACGTTTCGGTGGCGCCGATCGAACTGAAGTTCCGCGCAGTGCTGTTGGAGCGCCTCGGCCTCGCGCCCGATGCCTTCGACTTCGACGACCGCGCGCGCTGGGCGGACAGCAAGGCCCGCCTGGCCGCGATCTTCGAGATGCGCACGCGGGCGCAGTGGTGCGAGCTGCTCGAAGGCAGCGACGCCTGCTTCGCGCCGGTGCTGGCGCCGCTGGAGGCGCCGACGCATGCGCACAATCAGGCCCGCGCGACCTTCGTCGACATCGGAGGTGTGGTGCAGCCGGCGCCAGCGCCGCGTTTCAGCGCCACCCCGGCGGCGCTGCCGCGCGCGCCGCACACCGCCGACGATGGCGCGCTTGAGCAGGTGCAGCGTTGGGGGATACCGGCGTCGGAACTGGGCACTCTGGTGCAGCGCGGCCTGGTTCGCGCGGGCGGTGCACGCGCGGGTTGATCGTCAGGGCGTGGCTTTGGCCGGCACGGCCTGGGCGGTGGCTGCACCGTTGGCCAGCATGCGGTCGATGTCGGCCGGCGCGTAGCCGGCCTCGGCCAGCAGTTCACGCGTGTTCTCGCCCAGCAGCGGCGCGTGGCGACGGATGGCCGGTGGCGTGCCCGACCAGGTGCCCGGAATGTTCATCGTGCGGATGCGTCCTTCGCTCGGGTGCTCGATCCACTCGAAGAAGCCGACGTCGGCCAGGTGCGGGTCGTCCATCAGCGTGGCCGGCGTGTGCATCGGCGTCACGGGGATGTCGGCCTTGGCCAGCGCGTCCATCCACTCGGCGGTGGTGCGCTGGGCCATCTGCTCGGTGACGAAGGCGTACAGCGCGTCGACGTTGCGTGTGCGGTCGGCCATGCGCAGGAAGCGCGGGTCGCGCAGCATCTCCTCGCGTCCCAGCATCTCGCAGAAGTTCTTCCAGTGCTTGTCGATGTAGATCAGCACGCAGATGTAGCCATCCTTGGTCTTGCAGGGGCGGCGGTCCTTGGCGAGCAGGCGCACGTAGCCGGCATCGGCCAGCGGCGGGTCGAAGGTCTGGCCATACATGTGGTCGGACAGCACGAACTGCGTCATGGTCTCGAACATCGGCACTTCGATGGATTGGCCGCGGCCGCTGCGCTCGCGCGCGTAGAGCGCGGCGGTGACGGCGTAGACGGCGGTCAGGCCGGTGGTGCGGTCGCAGATGTTGGTCGGCAGGTAACGGGGCTCGCCCGTGACGCGGCCGACCAGCGAGGGCAGGGCCACCGCGCCCTGGATCAGGTCGTCGAGCGCCGGCTTGCCGGCATAGCGCCCGCCTTCGCCGAAACCGTAGGCACCGCAGTAGATGATGCGCGGGTTGACGGCGGCGACCTCGTCGTAGCTCAGGCCCAGCCGGCCCATCGAGTCGGGGCGGATGTTGAACAGCAGCACGTCGGCATCGGCAATCAGGCGCTTCAGGGCCGCCAGGCCGTCGGGATTGCGCAGGTCGAGCGCGATGCTGCGCTTGTTGCGGTTCAGCGCCAGGTACATCGGGCCCATGCCCTTGCTGCGGCTGGGACCGATGTTGCGCACGGTGTCACCATCGGGCGATTCCACCTTGATGACGTCGGCGCCCAGGTCGGCCAGGATCTGCGAGGCGAACGGACCCATCACCACGGTGGTGAGGTCGATGATCCTGACGCCGGCCAGCGGGCCGGCGCCGCTGACGGTGTTGTCGCTGGTGGAGCTCATGTGTTGGTTGCGGGTGCTTTGAAGTAATCGGGCATCCCGGCGGGCCAGAAGTCGCCCCACAGCACCATGCCGCCGTCGATGTTGACGGTCTCGCCGGTGATGTACTTGCCCGAGGATGCCGTGAGGTAGACCACCGCCTCGGCGATGTCCTGCACGTCGCCGGCCCTGAGCATGGGGTTGGTGCGGAACAGGCCGCCGACGTTCTCTTCCTTGTAGTTGTTGAAGCCGTTGCTCTCGATCGCGCCGGCACCGATGCAGTTGATGCGGATGCCGTGCTCGGCCCATTCGACGGCCAGCGTCTGCGACAGCGCGATCACGCCGGCACGCGAGGCTGCGGTGTGCGCCATGCCTGGCAGGCCGCGGTCCACGGCAGCGGCGATGGTGACGATGCTGCCGTCGCGCTTGCCCTGCTTGACCCAGCGCTTGGCCGTGCCCTGCATCATGTACCAGGTGCCGTTCAGGTTGGTGTCGATGACGGCGTTCCAGCCCTTGTCGGTGAAGTCCATCGCGTGCGCGGCGAACTGCCCGCCGGCGTTGTTCACGAGCACGTCGATGCCGCCGAAGCGCTCCCACACCGCGTCGAGCAGGCCTTCGACCTGCGCCGGATCGCGGATCGTCATCGGGTGCACGAAGACCTCGCGGCCCGACAGGGCGCGCAGCTTCTCGGCGCAGTCCTCCAGCGCGTCGAGCTTGCGGCCGCAGATCGCCAGCGTGGCGCCCAGGCGTGCGAACAGGAAGGCGATCGCCTTGCCGATGCCGCTGCCGGCGCCGGACACCAGCACGACCTTGCCGGCGAACAGGTTGTCGCGGTAGACCGTGGGCAGCTGCGACAGGGCCTCGTCGCCGGGGCCGAACTTCGGCTGTTGGACGGGCGCGGTCATGCCGTCTGCTCCTGCGTGAAGTAGGCGGGCTTGGGGATCGTCCACAACTCGCCCCACAGCACACCACCGCCGTCGACGTTGAGCAGCTCGCCGGTGATGAACTTGCCGCTGGGCCCGGTGAGGTAGATCACCGCGTGGGCGATGTCCTGCACGTCGCCCTGGCGCAGCATCGGGTTGCCGCGCGGGAACTGCTCGCGCGCCTCGGCCGAGTACTGCTTGAAGCCGGTGCTCTCGATCACGCCCGGCGCCAGGCAGTTGACGCGGATGTTGTGCGCCGCCCATTCGACCGCGACCGTCTTCGACAGGTAGGTCACGGCGGCCCGTGCGGCGCAGGAGTGGGCCACGCCAGGGAAGCCGCGCTGGAAGGTCAGCACGATATTGACGATGTTGCCCGGCGTGCCGGTGTCGCGCCAGCGCTTCGCGGCGGCGTGCATCATGTACCAGGTGCCGTTCAGGTTGTTGTCGACCACCGCCTTCCAGCCGTTGGGGCTGATGTCGAGCGCGGCCTTCGGGAACTGGCCACCGGCGTTGTTGACCTGCACGTCCAGGCGCCCGAAGTGCGCGTAGGTGGCGTCCAGCAGCTTCTCGACGTCTTCGGGCTGGCGAATGTTGGCCTGCTGCACCAGCACGTCGGGGCTGCCCAGCTTGCGCAGCCAGGGTTCGCAGGCGTCGAGCTTGGCGCGGTCGCGGCCGCAGATGACGAGCTTGGCGCCCAGCCGCGCGTACAAGAAGGCGATGGCCTTGCCGATGCCGCTGCCGGCGCCGGAGACCATCACGACCTGGCCGTTGAACAAGCCGGCCTCGAAGACGCGTGGCGCCTCCGCCAGCGCGGCATCGTTCCAGCCGAATTGAGGTTCACTCATGGGGTTCACATTCCAGCGTAGTTGGGCCCGCCGCCACCCTCGGGCGTGACCCAGACGATGTTCTGCGACGGATCCTTGATGTCGCAGGTCTTGCAGTGCACGCAGTTCTGGGCATTGATCTGCAGGCGTTCGTTCTGGTCGTCGTCGCGCACGAACTCGTAGACCCCGGCCGGGCAATAGCGGCTCTCGGGGCCGGCGTACCTGGCCAGGTTCAGCGCCACCGGCACCGAGGGGTTCTTCAGCGTCAGGTGCGCCGGCTGGTTCTCTTCGTGGTTGGTGTTGCTGACGAACACCGACGACAGGCGGTCGAAGCTGAGCTTGCCGTCCGGCTTCGGGTAGGCAATGAGTTGGGCCCTGTCGGCCGGCAGCAGGCACTCGTGGTCGTGCTTGTTGCCGTGCAGCGTCCACGGCGGGCTGGCGATGCCCAGCTTGGGCAGCAGCCACTGCTCGATGCCCGTCATCAGGTTGCCGACCCACTTGCCCTTCTTGAACCAGAGCTTGAAGTTGCGCGTCTGCTGCAGCTCCTCGTTCAGCCAGCTCTGCTCGAAGGCCTGCGGGTAGGCCAGCAATTCGTCGCGCTGGCGCCCGGCGGCCAGCGCCGGTGCCAGTGCCTCGGCGCACAGCATGCCGCTCTTGATGGCGGCGTGGCTGCCCTTGATGCGCGCGGCGTTCAGATAGCCGGCGTCGCAGCCGACCAGGGCACCGCCCGGGAACACCGTCTTCGGCAGCGCCTGCGGCGTGCCGTTGTTGATGGCGCGCGCACCATAGCCGATGCGCTTGCCGCCTTCGATGTGGGCGCGGATGGCGGGGTGCGTCTTCCAGCGCTGCATCTCGTCGAACGGGCTCATGAAGGGGTTGCTGTAATCGAGCCCGATCACGAAGCCCAGCGTCACCTTGTTGTCGGCCAGGTGGTACAGGAAGCCGCCGCCGAAGGTCTGGTCGCGCATCGGCCAGCCCGCGGTGTGCACCACCAGGCCGGGCTTGGCGCGCGCCGGGTCGACCTCCCACAGTTCCTTGATGCCGATGGCGAAGCTCTGCGGGTCCTTGCCCGCGTCGAGCTGGTAGCGGGCGATGAGCTGCTTGCCCAGGTGGCCACGCGCGCCCTCGGCGAAGACGGTGTACTTGGCGCACAGTTCCATGCCGAGCTGGAAGGCGTCACCGGGCTCGCCGTCCTTGCCCACGCCCATGTTGCCGGTGGCCACGCCGCGCACCGCGCCCTGGTCGTCGTACAGCACTTCGGCGGCGGCAAAGCCGGGGAAGATCTCCACGCCCAGGGCTTCTGCCTGCTGCGCCAGCCAGCGCACCACGTTGCCCAGCGAAACGACGTAGCAGCCGTCGTTGTGCAAGTTGCGCGGCACCAGCCAGTCGGGCGTACGCACGGTGCCGGTTTCGGACAGGAACAGCACATCGTCACCGGTCACGGGCTGGTCGAGCGGCGCGCCCTGCGCCTTCCAGTCGGGCAGCAGCTCGGTGATGGCGCGCGGGTCCATCACCGCGCCCGACAGGATGTGGGCGCCCGGCTCCGAGCCTTTCTCGATCACCACCACCGACAGGTCGGCGTTCAGCTGCTTGAGCCGGATCGCGGTGGCCAGGCCCGCCGGGCCGGCGCCGACCACGACCACGTCGTACTCCATCGCTTCGCGCGGACCGAAGCGTTCGATCGATTCTTGGATGTTCACTTTCGCTGGGGGCGCTCTGGGCGCGCTAGAGTCGAGGTCAGGGCTTGGACCCCGGAACCGGGGGCGCGCGGTTCGGCGCCATCCCGCGCTTGTAGACCATCAGCGTGCGCTTGAAGGTGCACACCACCACCGCTTCCTGGTTGAAGCCCTCGGTCGCGACGGTGACTACGCCCAGGTTGGGGCGCGACTTCGATTCACGCTTGTCGAGCACGGTGGAGCGCGAGTAGATGGTGTCGCCCTCGAACACCGGATTTGGCAGGCGCACCTCGTCCCACCCGAGGTTGGCGAACACGTTGTAGGACACATCGATGACCGACTGCCCGGTGACCAGCGCCAGCGTCAGGCAGGAATTGACCAGGGGCCGGGCAAACTCGGTCTTCGCGGCGTAGTGCGCATCGAAATGCACCGCAGCCACGTTCTGGGTCAGCAGCGTGAACCAGATGTTGTCCTGCTGCGTGAGCGTGCGGCCAAGCGGGTGGCGGTATTCGTCGCCGACAATGAAGTCTTCGAAGAAGCGGCCTTCCCATCCAGGTTGGACGCTCATGCTGCGTCAGTCATGGACGAAGGTGCCGTCGAAGACGATCGCCGTGATCTGCTTGACGAAGTCCTGGAACGCGCCCTTTTGCGGGTTGTACCACTCGACCGTCCAGTTAAGCGCGCCGATGACGAAGAGGCGGACCATCGCCGTGCTGGTGTCGGACCGCAACTCGCCGCGTTGCAGCGCGTCTTCCAGCAGACCGTCCCAATAGTCTGCGTAGTCGCGACGGATCTTGCGGTGGCGGTTCTTCGCCGCAGGGGGGATCTGCCCGTAGATTCGAATGTTGGCCGACGTGAAGTCGCCGTGGTGCAGCAAGCCCCAGAGGTGGCCTTCGATCGCCGCTGCCAAGCGCTGCCTTGCGGTGGCGTCTGCAGGCAGCGCGTCGACACGCTGCCGCACGGCATCGGTGACGACCTGGATGCCCTTGTCCAGCACCTCGCCGAGAATCTGGTCCTTGGATTCGAAGTGGTAATAGATGCTGCCGGCCTTGATGCCGGAGGCGTCGGCCACCTCCCGCAAAGTCGTTGCGGCGAAGCCATGGTGGCGGAACAAACGTGCCGCCTCCAGCAGGATGCGTTCACGCGTCGCGCTGTCTACCTCGACTGGAGCAGGAGTTTCGCGGGACTTGGTTGCCATATTGGTGGTCAGTTAGGTTGAGCGATCAAAAATGGTACCAGTGACGGCGCCTATTGCCCTGAAGCCGTGATCTCCTAACTAACGTATGTTCGATGCTATGATAGATCGGACTTGCCGGTGCAGGCAAGCGATACGTTGTCGAGGCGCTTCGTCGGTGTGCGGGCGATGCGTCCCGAGTGCTTCTATACAGCCAAGGAGTCCGGAACATGCTGCTCAACGAAGACCAGATCGCCCTGCGCGACGTCGCTCGCCGCTTCTCGCGCGAGAAGCTCAAACCCCACTACCAGGCGCGTGAGGCCGACAAGGGTTTCGACCGCGGGCTGATGAAGGAGATCGGCGCGCTGGGCTTGATCGGTGTGGACCTTCCGGAAGAGTACGGCGGGCTGGGCCAGAGCGGCGTCACCTCGGGTCTGATCACAGAGGAAATGGCCTACGGCGACTTCAACATCAGCTATTTGCAATTGCTCGGGTCGCTGATGGGTGCCATCGTGCACCGCAACGCCAACCCCGAGCTGGCGCGCTACTGGAACAGCCGCCTGGTGGCGGGCGACGCCATCATCGGCCTGGGCTTGACCGAGCCGCGCGGCGGCTCCGATGCGGCCAACCTGCAGGTGAAGGCGCGCCGCGACGGCAATCACTACATCCTGTCGGGCGAGAAGACGTCCATCAGCTTCTCCGACCAGTGCGACGCCATCGTCCTGTTCGCCCGCACCGGCAAGCCCGACGCCGGCGCACGCGGCATCTCGGCCTTCCTCGTGCCGATGGATGCGCCGGGCATCCAGCGCACGCGCTTCAACGACGTGGGCAGCAAGATCATCGGCCGCGGCTCGGTGTTCTTCGACGATGTGCGTATCCCGGCCGAGAACCTGATGGGCCAGGAAGGCAAGGGTTTCACCGAGGTGATGCAGGGCTTCGACTTCAGCCGCATCCTGATCGCGCTGCAGTGCGTGGCCGCGGCGCAGGCCTCGATCGACGAAACTTGGGAGTACATGAAGGAGCGCCAGGCGATGGGCGCGCCCATCGTCCAGTACCAGGGCGTGTCGTTTCCCATCGTCGAGTTCGAGACGCTGCTGGCCGCCTGCCGCCAGCTCTGCTACCACGGCCTGGCGCTGCGCGACGCAGGTCAGCCGCACACGGCGGAAGCCGCGATGGTCAAGTGGATGGGCCCGAAGACCAGCTTCGATGCCATCCACCAGTGCATCCTGACCTTCGGCCACTACGGCTGGTCCAAAGATCTGCCGCACCAGCAGCGCCTGCGCGACGTGATGGGCCTGGAGATCGGCGACGGCACGGCGCAGGTGATGAAGCTCATCGTCGCGCGCGAGCGCGCCGGCCGCGCGGCCGTGCAGTACGCGGCAGAGAACAAGAAGTGAGCACCGCTTCGCCACTCGTCGTCGGCCGCGAAGGCGCCGTCGGCATCATCGAACTGGCGCGGCCGGACAAGTTCAACTGCCTCTCGCTGGCCGTGCATGCGGGCATCGAGGCGGCGCTGAACGACTTCGAGAAGCCCGACTCGGGCGTGCGCGCCGTGCTCATCCGCGCCCTGGGCAAGAACTTCTGCACCGGCGCCGACCTCGACGAGGTCAAGGGCCTGCGCAGCGATCCGGCCAAGATCGACCACTTCATCCGCTACGGCCACGCGGTGCTGCAACGCCTGGAAGCCAGCCCGCTGCCGGTGGTGGCGGCCTGCCAGGGCCTGGCGCTGGCCGGCGGCAGCGAGCTGATGATGGCCTGCGACGTGATCTTCGCGTCGACCGACTTCCGCATCGGCGACCAGCATGCGCAGTACGGCCTGGTGCCCGGCTGGGGCGGATCGCAGCGCCTGCCGCGCATCGTCGGGCTGCGCCGCGGCCTCGACCTGTTCTTCAGCGCACGCTGGATCGATGCCCCCACCGCGCTGCAGTGGGGCCTGGTGAACTACGTGGTCGAGCCCGACAAGTTGGGCGAGGCCGCGCTGGCCTACTGCACCCAGCTGACCACGCGCAGCCGCGGCGGGCTGGCGATCATGAAGCGCCTGGCGCGCCAGGGCATGGACCAGCCGCTGGGCGGCGGCCTGAAGCTCGAGCAGGATGTGATGGCCACCGAGCTGATGAACGACGACGTGAGCGAAGGCCTGGCGGCGTTCGCGGCGCGCCGCCCGCCCGTGTTCAAGTGAAGCAGCAGGCCCCCGGATGACGATTCTTTCCTCGCGCGCGTCCACCGCCGACCCCGAGTTCCAGCTCAACCGCAGCGCCTACGAGGCGCTGATCGCCCGGCTGCACGAGCGGCGCCGCAAGGCGCTGGCCGGCGGGCCGCCCAAGGCGCGCGAGAAGCACCTGGCGCGCAACAAGATCCTGCCCCGCGACCGCGTCGAGGTGCTGCTCGATCCGGGCTCGCCCTTCCTCGAACTCGGCATGCTCGCCGGCGAGGGCCAGTACGACGGCGTGCCGCCGGGTGCCAGCATCATCACCGGCATCGGGCTGGTGCAGGGCCGGCCCTGCATGATCATCGCCAACGACGCCACGGTGAAGGGCGGCACCTACTACGGCATGACGTGCAAGAAGCACGTGCGCGCGCAGCAGATCGCCTGGGCGCACCGGCTGCCGTGCATCACGCTGGTCGACAGCGGCGGCGCCTTCCTGCCCGACATGGCCAACATCTTCCCCGACGTCGGCCAGTTCGGCAGCATCTTCAACAACCAGGTGCGCATGTCGGCCGAGGGCATCCACCAGATCGCCGTGGTGCTGGGGCCCTGCACCGCGGGCGGCGCCTACATCCCGGCGCTGTGCGACGAGATCGTGATCGTCAAGGAACAGGGCTTCATGTACCTGGGCGGCCCCGAGCTGACCTTTGCCGCCACCGGCGAGACGGTCGATGCCGAATCGCTGGGCGGTGCGCAGATGCATTGCAGCCTGAGCGGCGTCACCGACCACATCGCCCACGACGACCGCCACGCGCTGGCGCTGACGCGCGAGATCGTGCGCGAACTCGGCGAGCCGCCGAAGCCGCGCTGGACCAAGCAAGCCAGCCTGCCACCGCGTTTCGATCCGCGCGAGATCCACGGCCTGATCAGCCGCGACCCCAAGATCCCCACCGACACGCGCGAGATCCTGGCCCGCTTCGTCGACGACAGCCGCTTCCAGGAATTCAAGCCGCTGTACGGCGACACGCTGCTCACCGGCTTTGCCCGCATCCACGGCCACGAGATCGGCATCCTCGCCAACCAGGGCGTGCTGTTCCCCGAAAGCGCGATGAAGGCGGCGCATTTCATCGACCTGTGCTGCCAGCGCGACATCCCGCTGCTGTTCATGGCCGACGTCACCGGCTTCATGGTCGGCCGCGCTGCCGAGCAGTCGGGCATCGCCAAGGCGGGCGCGAAGATGATCACCGCGATGGCCTCGGCCAACGTGCCCAAGTACACCATCATCATCGGCGCGTCGTACGGCGCCGGCTACCTGGCGATGTGCGGCCGGCCGTTCAACCCGACCGCGATGTTCGCGTGGCCGAACGCGCGTGCCGCGATCATGGGCCCCGAGCAGGCGGCCACCGTGATGGCCCTGGTGCGCCGGCAGATCAACAAGACCGAAGGCCACGAGTGGACGCCCGAGGAAGAAGAGGCCTTCAAGGCGCCGGTGCGCAAGGTCTATGAAGACTTCCAGCCGGCCGACAACTTCTCGTCCAACCTGTGGGCCGACGGCATCATCGACCCGGCGGAGACGCGCGACGTGATGGGCCTGATGCTCGACCTCGCGTCGCGCACCGCAGCCAAGCCGACACCCTTCGGCATCTTCCGTTTCTGACATGCAACGCATCCACAAGGTCCTGATCGCCAACCGCGGCGAGATCGCCTGCCGCATTGCGCGCACCTGCCGCCGGCTCGGCCTGAAGGTCGCCACCGTGCATTCCAGCGTCGACCGCCATGCGCGCCACGTGCGCGAGATCGGCGAATCGGTCGAACTCGGCGGCGCGGCACCGTCCGACAGCTACCTGCGCATCGACGCCATCGTGGCGGCAGCGCAGCGCGTCGGCGCCGACGCCGTGCATCCCGGCTTCGGCTTCGTCTCCGAGAACCCGGATTTCGTGCGCGCGCTCGACGCCGCAGGGCTGATCTTCATCGGCCCGACCGCCGAAACCATGGAACGCCTGGGCGGCAAGGCGCAGGCCAAGCGCGAGGCCGCGCGCCTGGGCGTGCCCGTGATCGCGGGCAGCGAAGGCGGCATGAACGACGCCGCCGCGGTGGTGAACGCCGTGCGCGGCATGCCGCTGCCGGTGCTGCTGAAGGCCGTGGCCGGCGGCGGTGGCCGCGGCATGGCGGTGGTGGAGACGCTCGACGGCCTGGATGCCCGCGTCGAAAGCGCGATGCGCGAGGCCGAGAAGGCCTTTGGCAATGGCGAGCTGATCGTCGAACGCTATCTGCCGCGCGTGCGCCACATCGAGGTTCAGGTCGCCGGCGACGGGCAGGGTCACGCCATCCACCTGTTCGAGCGCGAATGCACGCTGCAGCGGCGTCACCAGAAGGTGATCGAAGAGGCGCCGAGCGCCGGCCTGCCAACAGCCTTGCGCGAGCGCTTGCTGGCAGATGCGGTCAAGCTCGCCGCCGGGGTGAACTACCGCGGCCTGGGCACGGTCGAGTTCGTCGTGTCGGGGGACGAGCACCACTTCCTCGAGGTCAACCCGCGCCTGCAGGTCGAACACCCGGTGACCGAGGAGGTGACGGGGCTCGACTTGGTCGAGTTGCAACTGCGCATCGCCGACACCGGCCGGCTGCCGCTGACACAGGCCGACGTGCGCTGCGAAGGCCACGCCTTCGAGGCGCGGCTGTGTGCCGAAGATGCCGAAGCCGGCTTCCTGCCGACCACCGGGCGTCTGGACCGCGTCGATTTCTCGCGCGCGGCGGTGCGCATCGAGTCGGGCGTGGAGAGCGGCGACGAGATCTCGCCGTACTACGACTCCATGATCGCCAAGCTGGTGTCGCGTGGCCCGAACCGCGAGGCCGCGCGCCGCGCACTGGCTGCCGGTCTGCGCGACAGCACGGTGATCGGCCTGACCACCAACCTGCAGTTCCTGCACGAGCTGCTGCACTGGCCGCAGACCATCGCGGCGACCTTCCACACGCGCCTGATCGACGAGTCCTTCGCCGCCGACGCTGCGACCACGCGCGCGGCGCCCGTCGTGCCGCCGGAGCACGTGGCCGCAGCCGCGCTGCACTGGCTTGCCGCGCAGCGCGCCGCGACCCCTGAACTCGGCTGCTGGAGCCAGGCGCAGGGCTTCACCGGCTGGCGCCTGGCCAACGGCGGGCCCGCCCCGGCGCCCTTGCCGAACCTGGTGCTGAAGAGCGGCACGGACGAATGGCCGGTGCGCTTCGGCGCGCCGCAGGCCGACGGCAGCATCGAGCTGGTGCTCGGCGATGCGCCCGAGCGCGCGTCGCTGGCCGTGCTGCCCAGTGGCCACCGGCTGCTGCATTTCGGCGGCCGCACGCTCGAGCTCGCGCTAGTCGGCAATGCCCACAGCATCGAGCTGTCGAGCCCGCTCGGGCGCAGCGTGTTCGACTGCACGCCCTACCTCGGCGGTGCGCTCGCCGACGCCACGGCGGGCGGCCAGCTCGGCGCACCGATGATGGGCAAGGTGGTGGCCCTCAAGGCCGCGGTGGGCGATGCGGTGAAGATCGGCCAGACGGTGGTCGTGCTCGAGTCGATGAAGATGGAGCTGCACGTCACCGCCCCGTTCGACGGCAGCGTGGCCGCTGTGCGCTGCAAGGTCGGCGACATGGTCGAGCGCCACCAGGTGCTGGCCGAGGTGGCGCCGGTCGCGCCGGTCGCACTGGTCGAATAATCTGCACAAGCAAGGAGCAACCGATGACGTCATTCCCGAAGCAGGTCGAGTTCCACGAAGAGGGCCCGCGCGAGGGCTTTCAGATGGAGAAGGCCACCTACCCGCTGGCCGACCGCCTGGCGCTCATCGACGCGCTGGCCGCTGCCGGCCTGAAGCAGGTTCAGTGCGCCTCGTTCGTGAGCCCGCGCGCGGTGCCGCAGATGGCCGATTCGCCCGAGCTGTTTGCGCAGCTGAAGAAGCGGCAAGGCACGCGTTACACCGCGCTCTGGCTCAACGACAACGGCTTCGAGCGCGCGCGCGCCTGCGAACAGGTCGACCTCGACGGCAAGATCGTGTTCTACGTCACCGAGCCCTTCTCGCAGCGCAACAACAACTGCAGCGTCGCCCAGAACCGCGAGCGCCAGCTCGGCTGGATCGACCGCTACATCGCGCTGGGCATCCCGCTGGAGCAGGCCTATGTGGTCACGTCCTTCGGCTGCAACCTCGGCGGCCCGGTGCCGGTGTCGGCCATCACCGACATCGTGCGCTGGCTGGCCGACGTTTGCGCCGACCGCCGCATCCCGTTCCCGGCCTTCTACCTGGCTGACACCATGGGCTGGGCCAACCCGGAAGAGATCAAGCGCCGCGTCGGCGCGGTGCGCGAGATCGTGCCCCAGGCGCGCATCGGCCTGCACCTGCACGATACGCGCGGCCTCGGCGGGGCCAACGTCTATGCGGCGCTGCAGATGGGCGTGGAGTTGTTCGACAGCTCGGTGTCCGGCCTGGGCGGCTGCCCCTTCGCCGAGCACAAGACCGGCTCTGCAGCCGGCAACGTCTGCACCGAGGACATGGCGTTCATGTGTGAGGAAATGGGCATCGCCACCGGCATCGACCTGGAGAAGCTGGTCGAGGCTTCGCGACTGGCCGAGCGCATCATCGGCCGGCCGCTGAACGGCCACCTCATGCACAGCGGCACGCTGGCCGCGATGCGCCGGTGACCTTGCACTCGCACGCGCCGCCGGCCACTCGATGACGGCGGCCGGCCCCGAAGACCCGCCAGGCTTGCAGACCGGCCGCGACGAAGACTGGGTGGGTCCGCTGCTGGCGATGCTGGCGGTGCAGACGGCCGTGTCCTTCCTGTCGCGCATTGCGCCGACGCTGGCGCCCTCGCTCGCACCGCGCATCGGCTGGCCGGTCGAGAGCGTGGGTTATCTCTCGTCGATGATCACCGGCGGCTCGGTCGTCGCGCTGCTGCTGGGCATGTCGCTGTTGCGGCGCTATGGCTCGATGCGCAACCTTCAGGTCGGCCTGGCGCTGGGCGTGCTGGGCGCCTTGCTGAGTGCGGTGCCGGAGTCCACCGCGCTGGTGATCGGCAGCTTGCTGATCGGCGTGTCGATCGGGCCGCCGTCGTCGGCCGGCATGGACGTGCTGCAGCGCTTCGCGCCGCTGCGCCATCGCAACTTGCTGTTCTCGGTCAAGCAGGCCGGCGTGCCGCTGGGCGGCGTGATCGCCGGGCTGCTGATGCCCTGGGCCTCGCAGACGCTGGGCATCGGCGTGGCCGTGATCATCGCCGCCGCGATCGGGGCGCTGACGCTGTTCGCGGTGCAGCCTTTGCGGGCCCGCGTCGACGCCGCGCGCGAAAGCACGCTGCTGCTGAACTGGCGGATGTTCCTGTCGCCGAACAACCTGCGCCAGCCGATCGCGGTGCTGGTGGCGATGCCGGCCTTGCGCCGCATGGGCCTGGCCGGCGGCTGCCTGGGCGCGGGGCAGAGCGTGTGGTTCGCGTTCCTCGTCACCTACCTCGTGGTCGAGCTGCACTGGACGCTGACGGCCGCCGGCGCGCTGTTCGCGCTGATGCAGCTGGTCAGCGCGCTCGGCCGGCCGCTGGCCGGCTTCATCTCGGATCGGCTGGGCGACGGCCTGCGCGTGCTGCGCTGGGCGGTGATCGGGTCGGGTCTGACCACGCTGGCGCTGGCGTTCTGCACACCGGCGTGGCCGACCTGGAGCGTGGTCGCGCTGGCGGTGCTGGCCGGCCTGACCGTGGCCAGCTGGAACGGCGTGCAGTTCGCCGAAGTCGCGCGTCTGGCGCCGCCGGAAGCGCTGAACGAGACCATGACGGGCGCCACGCTGCTGCTGCTGCTGGCCTACGTCGTGGGGCCGGCGATCTTCAGCCTGGTGGTTGCCGCCGGTGCGAGTTTCGGGGCTGCCTTTGGCGTCACCGCACTGGTCACCTTCTCGGCGCTGTGGCCATTGTCTCGCGTCAAGGACGAGGGCCTGACGCGCACCTGATGCGCGTTCGCGACGGCGCGGGCCAGCGCGCGACGTTGAGCGGCCTGCGCGTGGTCGATCATGCGCCGATGCAGCAGCCGGCTCCCGCGCCAAGCAACAGGCTAACTAACGTATGTTTGATGGCAGAATACGAGAGGGCGAAAGCGCTGCGCCGCACGCCTGCGCATCGGCGGCCCCGTGGGTCGGAGGTCAAATGAAGAGTTCCTGGCGTCTGCAACCGGCTGCACCGGTGGTTTCGAAAGGACACCGCCCATGGCAGTGATGACCAGCCGCGTCGATTGGCGCTCGGCTGCCGGCGTGGCCGCTGCGGCGCGCGGCCGACAGCAGCTCGAGCTGCTGGGCGAGCGCCTCGCGCTCGCCGCCACGGGCGGGCGCGACGCGCACATCCAGCGCCACCGCGGCCGCGGCAAGCTGCTGGTGCGCGAGCGCATCGACTTCCTGCTCGACGACGCCAGCGCCTTCCTCGAGCTCTCCCCTCTCGCCGCGTGGGGCCAGTACGGCAACGAGGTGCCGGCGGCGGGCATCGTCACCGGCATCGGCATCGTCGCCGGCAAGCCGTGCATGTTCATCGCCAACGACGCCACCGTGAAGGGCGGCTCCTTCTTCCACGAAACGGTGAAGAAGCATCGCCGCGCGCAGGAGATCGCGTGGCGGCTGCGCCTGCCCTGCCTGTACCTGGTGGACTGCGGCGGTGCCTTCCTGCCCGAGCAGGACCGCGTGTTCCCCGACCGCGACCACTTCGGCAACAACTTCTTCCAGCAATGCCGCATGTCGCAGGACGGCGTGCCGCAGATCTCGGCCGTGTTCGGCGGCTGCACCGCGGGCGGGGCCTACATCCCGGCACTGTCTGACGAGGTGGTGATGGTGCGCGGCAATGCCCGCATCCACCTGGGCGGCCCGTCGATCGTGAAGATCGCGATCAACGAGACGGTGGACGGCGAGACGCTCGGCGGCGCCGAGATGCACACCCGCGTCTCCGGCGTCAACGACCACCTGGCCGAGAACGAGGCGCAGGCGCTGGCGCGGCTGCGCGAGATCGTCGCCAGCCTGCCGCCGGCGCCGCTGCCGGCGCCGGCGCTGACGCCACGCCCACCGCTGTACGACCCAGCCGAGCTCGACGCCATCGTGCCGGTTGACCCCAAGCAGCCCTACGACGCGCGCGAGATCATCGCCCGCCTGGTCGACGGCAGCGAGCTGCACGAGTTCAAGCCCGAGTGGGGCACCACGCTGGTGACCGGCTTCGGCGCCATCCACGGCCAGCCGGTGGGCATCCTGGCCAACAACGGCGCGCTGCTGGCCGAAGCGGCGCTGAAGGGCACGCACTTCATCGAACTGGCCAACCAGCGCGGCGTGCCGCTGCTGTTCCTGCAGAACATCGCCGGCTTCATGGTCGGCACCGAGGCCGAGCGCGGCGGCATCGCCAAGCACAGCGCCAACATGGTCTACGCAGTGTCGAACGCGCGTGTGCCCAAGCTCACCCTCATCGTCGGCGGCTCCTACGGTGCCGGCAACTACGGCATGTGCGGGCGCGGCTTCGAGCCCGAGTTCCTGTTCGCCTGGCCGAGCGCCTCGGTGGCGACCATGAGCGCCGACATCGCCAGCAACGTGATGCTCGAACTGGCCCGCTCCAACCTGCGCGGCCCGGCCGACGAGGCGCGCCTGGCCGAGACCGAGCGCGCCGTGCGCGAGCAGTACGCGCGCCAGTCCGACCCGTACTACGCCACCTCGCGCCTGTGGGACGACGGCCTGATCGCGCCCTCGGTCTCACGCAATGTGCTGGCGCTGGCGCTGGCGCTGGCCACCCGGCGCGTGCTGCCCAAGACCGCCACCCCCGTCTACCGCATGTGAGAGCCGAAACCATGAAGACCCCCGCCTTCGAAACCCTGCTGCTCGACATCGACACCCGCGGCGTGGCCCGGCTCACGCTGAACCGGCCCGACACCCACAACGCGCTCAACGCCACGCTGATTGCCGAGCTGCGCGCTGCCGCCGCTTGGCTGGCGCAGGCCACCGGGGTGCGCGCCGTGGTGCTGACTGGCGCCGGCAAGACCTTTTGCGCCGGCGGCGACCTAGGCTGGATGCAGCAGAACATGAAGAAGACGCGCACCGAGCGCGTCGCCGACAGCGCCGAACTGGCGACCATGTTTCGCGCGCTCAACGAGCTGCCGATGCCGCTGATCGGGCGCATCAACGGCCCGGCCTACGGCGGCGGCGTGGGCATGGTCTCGGTCTGCGATGTCTCGATCGCGGTCGACAGCGGCGTGTACTGCCTGACCGAAGTGCGCCTGGGCCTGCTGCCGGCCAACATCGCGCCGTACGTCGTGGCACGCATGGGCGAGGCCAACGCACGCCGCACCTTCCTGACCGCCAGGCGCATGAAGGCGGCAGAGGCGCAGCGGCTCGGTCTGGTGTCCGAGGTCGTGCCCGACGACCAGCTCGACGCGGCGGTCGAGCGCGAACTCGCCGACCTGCTGCAATGCGCCCCCGGCGCGGTGGCCGCGACCAAGAAGCTGATCGCCTACGTCGATCAGCACGACCTGCCCACCAGCATGATCTACACCGCCGACAAGCTGGCCGATGCCTGGGAAACCGAGGAAGGCCGCGAGGGCATCACGGCCTTCTTCGCCAAGCGGCCGCCCGCCTGGCGCGCCACCTGAGCAGGCGTGAACCAACGGGCGCCATGTTCGACACCCTGCTGATCGCCAACCGCGGCGAGATCGCCTGCCGCATCGCCCGCAGCGCGCGGCGCATGGGGCTGCGCACCGTGGCCGTCTACTCCGATGCCGACCGCGAGGCGCTGCACGTCGCCAGCTGCGACACCGCCGTGCGCATCGGCCCGCCCGAGGCCGCGCGCAGCTACCTCGACGCGGCGGCCATCGTCGCCGCGGCGCGCGCCATCGGCGCGCAGGCGGTGCACCCGGGCTACGGCTTCCTGTCCGAGAGCCTGGCCCTGATCGAAGCCTGCGAGGCCGCCGGCATCGCCTTCGTCGGCCCGTCGCGCGACGCGATCCGGCGCATGGGCTCGAAGATCGAATCCAAGCGCATCGCGGTCGAGCACGGCGTGCCGATCGTGCCCGGCTACCACGGCGATGACCAAGCGCCCGCGGTGCTGGCCGAAGCTGCCGCGCGCATCGGCTTCCCGGTGCTGATCAAGGCTTCGGCCGGCGGCGGCGGCAAGGGCATGCGGGTGGTGCGCGCCGCGGAGGAATTCGCCGCCGCGCTCGACACCGTGCGGCGCGAGGCCAAGGCCTCGTTCGGCGACGACCGCGTGCTGCTCGAACGCTACCTGGCCGAGCCGCGCCACCTCGAAGTGCAGTTGCTGGGCGACAAGCACGGCCACCTGGTGCACCTGTTCGAGCGCGAGTGCTCGATCCAGCGCAACCACCAGAAGGTGATCGAGGAGGCGCCGGCGGCCCATCTGCTGGACGCGCAGCGCGAGCAGCTGTACCGGCACGCACTGGCGGTCGGGCGCGCGATCGGCTACGACAGTACCGGCACGATCGAATTCATCCACGACGCGGGCAGCGGCGACACCTTCTTCCTGGAGATGAACACCCGGCTGCAGGTCGAGCACCCGGTGACCGAGGCCACGGTGGGCATCGACCTGGTCGAATGGCAGTTGCGCGTCGCCGCGGGCGAGCCACTGGCCTTCGAGCAGCAGGACCTGAGCCGCCGCGGCTGGGCGATCGAGGCGCGGGTCTGCGCCGAAGACCCGGGTGCCGGCTTCGCACCCGAGATCGGCGCCATCGTCGGCTACACCGAACCCACCGGCGAAGGCGTGCGCGTCGACAGCGGCGTGCGCGCCGGCGGCCGCGTCACACCGTACTACGACTCGATGCTGGCCAAGGTCATTGCCTTTGCCGACACCCGCGAGCAGGCCGCACGGCGCCTGGCCACCGCGCTCGACCAGTACCAGCTGCTGGGGGTGCGCAGCAACCTCGGCTTCCTGGCCGACCTGCTGCGCGCGCCGGCCTTCGGGCAGATGCTCAGCACCCACTACATCGAGCGCAGCTTCCCCGAAGGCTGGCGCCAGCGCGGCGATGCGGCCGAGGCGCTGGCCATCGCGGCGCTGGGCTGCGCGCTCGCCGCCCACGCGCCGTACGCGGCCTCGCCGTGGCAGGCGCTGGGCGCCTGGCGCGTGACCGGTGATGCCGCACCGGCGGGCGTGCGCGTGCTGCTCGAAGACCCGTCGCGCACGCTGCACGAGGCGCTGGTGCAGGCCCGCGGCAACGCGTGGCAGGTGCAGGTGGGCGAGCGCAGGTTCAGCTTCGCCGCCCGGCTCGACGGTGAACGGCTGGAGGTCGAACACGCGGGCCGCAGCGCGAGCCACCGCTTCCTGCGCGTTCAAGACGCCGGCGCCGAACGCGTGTGGCTGTACGGCCCGCAGGGCACCCACACCTGGACCCGGGTGGATCGCGTCCGCCACGCGCTCGCCGGCGGCGACGCGGCCGGGGGCGATGCCGGCAACAGCCTGCGCGCGCCGATGCCGGGGCTGGTGACCTCCGTGCCCGTCAGCGTCGGCGCCAGCGTGCGCGCCGGCGACCCGCTGGTGATGCTGGAGGCGATGAAGATGCTGCACACGCTGGCCGCGCCCGCCGACGGCCGCGTGGCCGAACTGCGCTTCCGCGAAGGCGATTCGGTGCGCGGTGGCGATGTGCTGGTGGTGGTCGAACCCGAGGAGAAAACATGAACGAGCCGATCTACTTCACCGAGCAGCACCGCCAGTTCCGCGACAACCTGCGCCGCTACATCGACCAGGAAATCGTGCCGCGCGCCGCGCCCTGGGAAGACGCCGGTATGGTGCCGCGCGAGGTGATGCGCCAGATGGGCGAGCTCGGCTACCTGGGCATCCGCTACCCCGAGGCCTACGGCGGCTCGGGCCTGGACACCGTGTACAGCGCGATCCTGGCCGAAGAGCTGGGCCGCTCCACCTACGGCGGCTATGCGGTCACGGTCACGGTGCACACCGACATGGCCTCGCCGCACCTGGCCAACTTCGGCACGCCCGAGCAACTGCAGCGCTACCTGCCGTCGCTGATCCGCGGCGAGACGGTCTGCGCGGTGGCCGTCACCGAGCCCGACGCCGGCTCCGACGTGGCCGGCATCCGCACCCGCGCGGTGCGCGACGGTGACCACTGGGTCATCAACGGCAGCAAGATGTTCATCACCAACGGCGTGCACGGCGATCTGTACTTCGTCGGCGCCAAGACCGATCCGACCGCCAAGGGCTCGCGCGGCATCTCGATCTTCATCGTCGAGAAGGGCACACCGGGGTTCCGCGTCGGCCGCGCATTGAAGAAGAGCGGCTGGCTGTGCAGCGACACCGCCGAACTGGTGTTCGAGAACTGCCGCATCCCGGCCGCGAACCTGTTGGGCGGCGAGAACAAGGGCTTCTACCAGATCATGCGCAACTTCCAGAACGAACGCATGGTGATCGGCGCCCAGGCCATGGGCGAAGCGGCGCGGGCGATCGAGATGACGGTGGACTACGTGCGCGACCGCAAGGCCTTCGGCGCGACGCTGTGGGACAAGCAGGCGATCCGCCAGCGCCTGGCGATGCGCGCGGCGCAGGTCGAGGCCGGGCGTGCACTGGTCTACCACGCCGCCTGGCTGGATGCGCAGGGCAAGGAGTGCGTCAAGGAGGTGTCGATGGTCAAGGCCTTGTGCGGCGAACTCGTCAACAACGTGATGTACGACTGCCAGCAGTTCCACGGCGGCTTCGGCTACATGCACGAGGCGGCGATCGCCCGCATGGTGCGCGATGCGCGCGTCGAGGCCATCGGCGGCGGCGCCACCGAAGTGATGCTCGAAGAAGTGGCCAAGCGGATGTAACGCGCGCGTCGTGCGCATGATTGAAAGGATTGTCGATGTCGAAAGAAGATTTGGGCCGTGACAAGCGGATGCGCATGTGGCAGCAGATCACCGTGATCTCGCCCTACAGCCGCGAGCTCGACCTGCGGCTGCACGAGGTCGAGCCGGAGTGGTGCGTCATCAAGGTGTTGCCCGATGCGCGCCTGGTCGGCAATCCGGTGACGGGTGTGGTCCATGGTGGCGTCATCACCGCCCTGCTCGATAGCTGCTACGGGCTGGCGATCTTTGTGCGGATGGACAAGCTGCGCCCGATGGCAACGCTCGATCTGCGGATCGACTATTTGAAGGCGGCCACCCCGGGGCGGGAGATCTTCGGTGGCGCGGTCTGCTACAAGCTGGGCCACGAACTGGCGTTTGTCCGTGGCAGCGCTTACCACGACACGCCGGACGATCCGATCGCCACCTCGTCCGCCATCTTCATGTTCACCGGGGGCCCGGTGATCGCGCTCGAAGATGCGCTCTCGGCACTGCAGGAGATCAAGCCATGAACGTGAATGCCCTCGTCAACGCGGCACGTGCGAGCCGGAACTGGACGCCGATGGTGGAACTCGTGCCCTACGCCTGCTTCCTTGGCGTGCGCCTGGACATCAAGGGCGACCAGTTCACGGCCTGCATGCCGTTCGACCCGAAGCTCATCGGCAACCCGGTGTTGCCGGCACTGCACGGCGGCGCGACCGGCGGCTTCCTTGAGTGCGCCGGCATGTTCTACCTGCTGTGGCACATGGACAGCGCGGACCTGCCCAAGACGATCAACTTCACCTTCGAGTACCTGCGCTCCGGTCGACCCGAAGACGTCTATGCCAACGTCTTCATGGTCAAGCAGGGCCAGCGCGTCGCGAATTTGCGCATCGAAGCCTGGCAGTCCAGCCCCGACAAACCCATCGCCGTCGGCCACGGCAAGTTCATGCTCAAGCCGGCGCCATCCGCCGAAGGAAACCCATGACCACGACTGCCTACCGTTCCATTTACCGCACCGGCCTGTTCGCCGGGCAGACCGTCATCGTCACCGGGGGCGGCAGCGGCATCGGCCGGTGCATTGCGCACGAATTGGCCAGCCTCGGAGCGGCGCTCGCGCTCGTGGGTCGCAAGCTCGAGAAGCTAGAGGCCGTGAAGGCCGAGATCGCCGCCGCCGCGCCCGCGGCACATGTCACGATTCACTCCTGCGACATCCGCGACGAGCCAGGCGTCAAACAGATGGTGGCCGACGTGCTGGCCACCCATGGCCGCATCGACGGGCTGGTCAACAACGCCGGCGGCCAGTACCCGCAACCGGTTCGCGACATCACGCTCAAGGGCTGGGACGCGGTGGTGCGCAACAACCTGCATGGCGGCTTCCTGGTCTCGCGCGAGGCCTACACGCAGTGGATGGAAGGCCAGGGCGGATCCATCGTCAACATCATCGCCGACATGTGGATGGGCATGCCCGGCATGGCGCACAGTGGCGCGGCGCGTGCCGGCATGCTGTCGTTCACCGAGACGGCGGCCTGCGAGTGGGGCCATGCCGGCGTGCGCGTCAACGCGGTGGCGCCCGGCTTCGTGGCCAGCAGCGGCTTCGACACCTACGGCCCGGAGATGAAGTCCAAGTTCCGCAGCCTGATGAAGACCGCGCCGCTGCAGCGCTACGGCACCGAGGCTGAAGTCTCGTCGGCCGTCGTGTATCTGCTCTCCGAGGGCGCGGCCTATATCACCGGGTCCTTCGTCCGTGTCGATGGCGGCGTTCCGAACGCGCGCCAGACGTGGAAGCTCGAAGAGCACAGCCGCAACCAGCCCTACGAGGGCTTCCCGCTCGCGACCATGCCGGATTGCCTGAAGCCCGGCGCCCAGTAGGCCGGCCCCGCCCCATCACACACCAGGAGTGCCCACATGCCCATCGATCCACCCGCCGGCGTGCAGACGGTTCCGTTCAGGACGCACAACCGCACCATCACCGAAACCGACATCGTCACCTTCGTCAATGTGGTGGGCCTGCACGAACCCTTCTTCATCGACATGGAGTACATCAAGAACAACATGTCGGGCAAGCACCGCAACCGCTTCGCGCCCGGGCCGATGATCATCTCCGTCGGCATGGGTCTGCTGGCGCCCACCGTGGCCGGCATCATCGACAAGGTGCTCGAGGGGCGCGAGCACGGCCCCTTCGGCGGCATGACCAGCGTGGATGCACGTGTCAAGGCGGCGCTGTTCCCGGGCGACACCGTGCATGTGGAAGGCGAGGCCTGGCTGCGCCCGCCCACCTCGCGCGGCTACACGCTGATGGACCTGCGCCACCGCGTCGTCAACCAGCACGGCGAGGTGCTGGTCGAGTTCACCGAGACCATCACCTTCCTGCCCAAGGGCGCGGTCGAGCACTGACGCACGCCTGCCCGTCGAGCGCGAAAGGGCCATGCCATGAGCGAGAGATTCAAGTCGCGCACCGCGGTCGTCACGGCGGCGGGTTCCGGCATCGGCGCCGCCACGGCACGTGCCTTCGCCAGGGAGGGCGCGCGCGTGGTGGTGGCTGACCTGAGCGGCAAACGGGCCGAGGAGACGGCGGCCGCCATTGCCGATGCTGGCGGCCAGGCGGTGTGGATCAAGATGGACGCCGCCGAGCCCGACGCGGTGCAGGCCACCCTGCAACTCGCGCTCGACCGCTGGGGCAGCGTCGACGTGTTGGTGAACAACGCCGGCTATGGCGAACCGGGCCTGCTGGCCGACTGCTCGATCGAGGCCTGGAACCGGACGCTGGCGGTCACGCTGACCAGCGTCTTCCTGGGGCTGAAGTACAGCCTGCCGCTGATGCGGCGCCAGGGCAAGGGCGTGGTCGTCAACACCGCGTCGATCTCCGGCACAGCCGGCGACTACGGCATGACGGCGTACAACGCAGCCAAGGCCGGGGTCATCAACCTCACGCGGTCGGCGGCGCTGGAGTGCGCGCAAGACGGCATTCGCGTCAACTGCGTCTGCCCGGGTGGCATCGACACCCGCGTCACGCAGGTGCTGGCCGGGGCGCGCGCGGACGAAGTGCGCCGCGCGATGGCGGCCGTTCACCCCCTGGGGCGCATGGGCGAGGCCGACGAGATCGCCCATGCGATCCTTTTCCTGGCCTCCGACGAGGCCTCGTTCATCACCGGTGCGGCGCTGGTGGCAGACGGCGGCCTGACGGCGCAGACCGGCCTGCCGCCGTTCGTGGCGCGCTGAACCCGTTAGACAGGACCGCTATGGATTTCAGCTTCACCGAAGAACAGAACCTGCTGCGCGACAGCGTGCGCGCGATGATGGACCGCGTGGCCACGCCAGAGTACATCCGGCGCTGCGATGCCGAGCCGCGCTACCCCTACGAGCTGTACGACGCCTTCGTCGAGATGGGCCTGCTGCGCATGCCGTTCCCGGAGTCGGTGGGCGGCCTGGGCGGCAACGTGATCGACTTCGCGGTGATCGCCGAAGAGCTCGGCCGCAAGAGCTACGACTTCCTCGGCGCCTACGGCACCTGCGTCTTCAACGGCCTGAACATCCTGCACAACGGCACCGAGGCGCAGCGTGCGCACTGGCTGCCCAAGCTGCTCGACGGCAGCATCCGCATGTCGATCTCGATGACCGAGCCGGGCGCGGGGTCGGATGCCGGCGCGATGCGCACAAGCGCGCGGCGCGACGGTGACGAGTGGGTCATCAACGGCCAGAAGGTGTTCTCGACCGGCGCCGGCGCCGACAAGAACGTCATCAACCTGTACGCCCGCACGCAACCCGAAGGGCCGCACCAGCAGGCGCTGTCGCTGTTCCTGGTCGACAAGGACACGCCGGGCATCACGCTGCGCAAGCTCGACACGCTGGGCCGCCGTTCGCTGGGCACCTACGAGGTGTTCTTCGACGATGTGCGCGTGCCCGCCGACCGCCTGGTGGGCGAGCCGCACAAGGGCTGGGGCTACATGCTGTCGGGCTTGCAGCTCGAACGCCTGATGACGGCGGCGGGCTACGTGGGCGGTGCGCAGTCGGCGGTCGACCTGGCGCTGGCCTACGCCAAGGAGCGCAAGCAGTTCGGCAAACCCATTGGCACCTTCCAGGCGATCGCCCACATGCTGGCCGACATGCAGACCGCGGTCGAGGCCAGCCGGTTGATGATGTGGCGGGCCGCCTGGCAGCTGTCGCGCGGCGAAGACGCGCTGATGGCGATCTCGCAGGCCAAGCTGTTCGGCTCGGAGGCCTACGCCAACATCGCCAACCAGGGCATGCAGATCATGGGTGGCTATGGCTACATCATGGAATTCGACATGCAGCGCCACTACCGCGATGCGCGTGCCACCACCATCACCGCCGGCACTTCGCAGATGCAGCGCAACCTGATCGCCGGGCTGATGGGCCTGAAAACCAAATGAGCCGCTGAGGCCCCGCATGGACTTTGATCTGACCGAAGAACAAGTGCAGTTGCGCGACGCCGCGCGCAAGCTGGCGCAGCACGAATTTCGCGACAAGGCCGCGCGCTGGGACCGCGAGGAAGCCTTCCCGGAGGAGAACAAGCACCGCCTGGCCGAACTCGGCTACCTGGGCCTGAGCGTTGACAAAGAATTCGGTGGCTCGGGTGCCGGGCTGGTCAGCACCTACCTGGTGATCGAGGAACTGGCCAAGGTCGACCTGCTGACGGCGATGATCGTGCACGATCAGAACGTGTCGCCGCGCATCATCGCCAACCACGGGCCTGATGAACTGAAGCGCCGCCTGGTGCCGCGCTTCGTCAGCGGCGAGCTCGAATGCAGCATCGCCTGGACCGAACCGCAGGCCGGCTCCGACGGCACCGCCATCCGCACGGCGGCCGTGCGCGATGGCGACGAGGTTCTGATCAACGGCAGCAAGATCTTCACCACCTTCGGCGACCGCGCCGACATGCACCTGGTGTACGCGCGCTTCGGCCCGTCCAGCGGCGCCAAGGGCATCGGCACCATCGTCGTCGAGCGCGACCGGCCGGGGCTGACGGTGCGCAAGCTCGAAGGCAAGATGGGCGTGCGTGGCGCGGCCGAGAACGAGCTGTTCTTCGACAACGTGCGCGTGCCGGCAGGCAACATCGTGACCCTGGGCGACCCCGGCAACTCGCGCGGTTTCGTCAAGCCGCTGACCATCTACAACGGCACCCGCGTCGGCATGGGCGTGATGGCACTGGGCGTGGCCGAGGGCGCGTTCGACCTGGCGCGCGAGTACATGACGGTGCGCGAGCAGTTCGGCCAGAAGCTCAGCGAGATGCAGGGCCTGCGCTGGATGATGGCCGATTCGCTGATCGAGATCGAGGCCGCGCGCTGCCTTTGCTACAAGGCACTGGCGCTGATCGACGCCGGCAAGCCCGACCCGCAGCTGTGCTCGATCGCCAAGGTCTTTGCCACCGAAATGGCGCAGCGCGTCACCGTGCAATGCCAGCAGATGTTTGGTGGCTACGGCTACTTCGGCTCGCTGCCGCTGGAACGCATGGTGCGCGACGTGCGCATGCTCACGCTGACCGGCGGTACCACGCAGACGCAGAAGAACGTGATCGCCGGGCACATCTTCGCCTGACACCGGCGCCAATCCACCAAGGAGACCCTGAGATGGACTTTTCGCTCAACGACGAACAAACCGCGATGCGCGACCTGGCGGCCCGCTTCGCCAAGGAACGCCTGGCCCCCGACTACATGAAGCGGGAGAAGAGCCACACCATCGATCGCGGCGTCCTCAAGGAGATGGGCAGCCTGGGTCTGATCAGCGCCGGCCTGCCGGAGGACTTCGGCGGCTTGGGCGTGGACTGCGTGACCTCGGGCGTGATCATCGAGCAGATCGCCTACGGCGACTTCAACATCAGTTACGTGCAACTGGTGAGCTGGCTGATGGGCCAGATCCTGTGCAAGTACGCCGAACCCGATGTGGCCGCCGAGTGGGTGCCCAAGCTGGCGGCGGGCGAGGCCCTGGTAGCCCTGGGCCTGACCGAACCGCGCGGCGGCTCGGATGCGGCCAACCTGATCCTGCGCGCTGAACGCCAGGGCGACCAATACGTCATCAACGGCGAGAAGACCTCGATCAGCTTCTGTGAGCAGGCCGACCTGATCGTGGCCTTTGCGCGCACCGGCAAGGTCGAGGACGTGGCCAAGGGAATCAGCGCCTTTGTCATCCCGATGAACGCCCCGGGCGTCAGCCGCTCGCGCTTCAACGACGTGGGCACCAAGATCGTCGGCCGCGGTTCGGTGTTCTTCGACAACGTCAAGATCCCGGCCAACTACCGCATGGGCGAGGAGAACCGCGCCTTCTTCCAGATCATGAACGGCTTCGACTACAGCCGCGCGCTGATCGGCCTGCAGTGCCTGGCCGCAGCACAGGCCTCGCTGGACGAGTCGTGGGAATACATCAAGGAACGCCAGGCCTTCGGCGCGCCCTTGGCCCAGTACCAGGGCGTGACCTTTCCGCTGGCCGAGGCCGACACACTGCTGACCGCCGCGCGCGCGCTGTGCTACCGCACGCTGTGGCTGCGCGATGCCGGTCTGCCGCACACGGCCGAGGCGGCGATGTGCAAGTGGTGGGTGCCCAAGATCAGCTACGAGGTCATCACACAGTGCCTGCTGACCCACGGCCACTACGGCTACACCACCGACCTGCCGCACCAGCAGCGCATGCGCGACACGCTAGGCCTTCAGATCGGCGACGGCACGGCGCAGATCATGAAGCTCGTGATTGCGCGCGAGCGCGTCGGCCGTATTGCCGTGCAGTACGCCCAGGGCAGCAAGCAGTGAGCTGACCCGGCGACGACCCCCACTCCGCGCCGATCGCCGGAGCGTTGGGCTTGCCACTCCACTTCAGGAGACTCCGATGACTGTCCGAATCGAACGCCATGGCGCGGTAGCGCACGTGGTTCTTGCCCGTCCCGAGCGGCTGAACGCGCTCACGCCGGAGATGATGGAATTGCTCGCCGAAGCCACCACGACTCTGCAGAAGGACCGCGAAGTGCGCGCCGTGCTGCTGCGCGGCGAGGGCCGGGCCTTTTGCGCCGGTGCCGACGTCGGCACGATGCAGGGGCTGGACGTGCTGTCCGGCCGCCAGCGCATTCAGCGCGCGCACCGCGTCATCGCCGGCTTGGCCAACCTCGACAAGCCGGTGATCGCCGTGGTGCGTGGTGCTACGGTGGGCGTCGGCTGGAGCCTGGCGCTGGCCTGCGACCTGATCCTGACCTCGGACAACGCCAAGTTCAGCCTGGTGTTCAAGAAGATCGGCCTCGCGCCCGACGGCGCGGCGGCCTACTTCCTGACCCAGTACATCGGCGTGCTGCGGGCGCGCGAGCTGATGATGACGGCGCGCATGGTGCCGGCCGAGGAAGGCCGGCAGCTCGGCATGGTCAACGAGGTGCTGCCCGACGATCAGCTCGACGCGCGGGCCGTCGCGCTGGCCGAGGAACTGGCCGAATCGGCCACCTTCGCGCTTGCGGTCGGCAAGCGCATGTTCCGCAATGCCATGCAGCCCAGCCTGGAAGCCTTCCTGGACTACGAAGCGCAGGCCCAGAACCTGGTGCTGCACAGCGACGACCGCAAGGAAGGTGTGGCGGCCTTCATGGAAAAGCGCAAGCCCAGTTTCGTCGGCCATTGACTCCGGAGTGCCCACCATGTTCCAGCTCGACCCCGACCTCGAAGCCTTCCGCCAGGAAATCCGCAAGACCGCCGAGCGCGCCTTCAGCGCCAAGGCCGCGTACTGGGACGAGAAGGAGGAATTCCCGACCGAGAACCGCGACTTGCTCGCCAAACTCGGCTACCTCGGCATGGTGATACCGGAGGCCTACGGTGGCTCGGGCGCGCCGGTGATCCAGGGCACCATCCTGCTCGAAGAAGTGGCGCGGGTGTGCTTCAACACCGCGCTGGTGGCGCAGATCGCGCTCAACGGGCCGTCGCGCGCGCTGGCGGTGCTGGCGTCCGAAGAGCAGAAGCAGCGCTGGCTGCCGGGCTGCGCCAAGGGCGACTACAACTTCGCCATCGGCATCAGCGAGCCCGGCGCCGGCTCGGCCATGACCGACATGATCACCTCGGCCACGCCGGATGGCGACCACATCGTGCTCAACGGGCAGAAGGCCTATTGCACCGGCGGCCACCTGGCCAGCCACATCTTCGTGTTCGCGCGCTGGGGCAAGACGCAGGGCCCGCGCGGCATCGGCGCCCTGGTGGTCGAGCGCGGCATGAAGGGCTTCGAGGTCGGCCACCCGGACCGCAAGATGGGCGGGCGCGGCATGCCCGAGGTCGAGCTCTACTTCGACCATTGCCGCGTGCCGATGCAGAACGTGATCCTGGCCGGCGACCCCGACTCGACGCGCAGCTTCAAGCGCCTGATGAGTTCCTTCGGGCCTGAGCGCGTCGGCAACGCCGCCATGTGCCTGGGCGTGGCGCAGGCCGCCTACGAGGCGGCCAAGAAGTATTCCCAAGAGCGCGAGCAGTTCGGTCGGCCGATCTGCGAGTTCCAGGGCCTGCAGTGGAAGATCGCCGACATGGCGGTGCAGCTGCACGCCGCCCGCCTGATGATCTACCGCGCCGCGACGAATCTGGTCGACGGCTTCCCCGACCCGCTGGAAGCCGCGATGGCCAAGCTCTACGCCAACGAGATGGTGCAGCGTGTCACCAACGAGGCGCTGCAGATCCACGGCCACGCCGGCTTCACGCGCGCGCTGCCGCTGGAGCGCATGGTGCGCGACTCGCGCGGCTTCGCGCTCGGCGGCGGCACCACCGAGATCCTGCGCAACACGATTGCGTCCATGGTCTACGGTCGGGCATTCGATCAGCGCAGGGGCTGAGCGTGCCGGCTGGTCGACCCGGAAAGGGTTGATCGGAAGGCCGTTCCTCAAATCAGGGGGCGAGTGATCGTGCCATCGGCCTGCAGCGACTCGATGGCGGCGGCGTCATAGCCCAGTTCCGACAGGATGGCGCCGGCATGCTCGCTCAGCTGCGGCGGCAGTGTGTCGGCGCAGCCAGGGTTTGTGGAGAGCTTCACCGGCAGGCCCAGCGAGCGGTGGCCCTGTTGGTCCACCACCATGCCGCGGTGGACCGCGTGCGGCTGTGACAGGGCCTGCGCCACATCGTTCACCGGTCCCGCCGGTACGCCGCGGCGCATCAGATCGTCGCACAGCGCAGCAGCCGGGACGTTGACCAGCGTGCGTTCAATTTCGGCTCGCAGTGCGTCCCGGTTGGTCAGCCGCAACGAGCTCTCGGAGAATCGCGGGTCGCTGGCCAGGTCTGGACGCGACACGCATTCGCAGAAGCGCTTGAACTGGCCGTTGTTGACGACGCCGAGGAAGACCTCGCCGTCAGCCGCCGCGTAACGGTCGTAGGGCGCGATGTTAGGGTGGGCGCTGCCCATGCGCTGTGGGATGCGGCCCGAATAGAACCAGTTCGACGCATGCGGCACCAGCAGCGCCAGGCCGGTGTCGAACAGCGTCGCCTCAACGCGCTGGCCGAGGCTGCTGCGCTCGCGCGCCGCCAGCGCCAGCAGCACGCCGCTGAGTGCGTTGTAGCCGGTGAGGTAGTCGACCACCGGCACACCAAGCCGCAACGGGCCTGAGTCGGGCGTGCCGTTGACGCTCATCAGGCCGCAGATCGCCTGCAGCACGGCGTCATAGCCGGGAAGGCCGCCCAGCGGCCCGTCGGCGCCGAAGCCGCTGACGCTGCAATAGATCAGCCGCGGATGGCGTGCTGCGAGCGTGCCCTCGTAGCCCAGGCCCCACTTCTCCATGGTGCCGGGCAGGAAGTTCTCGATCAGCACGTCGGCACCGGCAAGCAGGCGTTCGAGCACGGCGCGCCCCGCCGGGCGCGACAGGTCGACGGCGATCGATCGTTTGCCGCGGTTCAGCGCACCGAAGTAGGCCACTTCACCGCGCTCGTCCAGGGGCGGGCCGAAGCGGCGTGCCTCGTCGCCGTCGGGCGGCTCGACCTTGATGACGCTGGCGCCGTGATCGGCGAGCATCTGCGCGCACAGCGGGCCGGCCAGCACCCGCGAGAGGTCGAGCACGCGCAGGCCGGCCAGCGCGCCGAGTGGGGGCTGGCTCATGTCACGCCCCTGCAAGCAGACGCTGGGCTTCGGCGCGGACGGCAGCCGGAATCGGTACCGACTTGCGCGCCGCCAGGTCGAAGAACAGCGCAGCAACAACGATTGTGGTGATCACTTCACCGCTGGCCGAACCCAAAACGTAGTGCACCAGGTGAAAGACCTTGTCGCTCAGCGCGAGCATGCCGCTGCGGATCTCCACCGCGGTGCCGGACCGCAGCGGCCGGTGATACGCGATGTCGTAGTCGAGCGCCGCCGATCCCAGCCCGCTCGCGAACAGTTCGGCGCGGTCGATCTTCAACGCCCGGAACACGTGGGTGATCGCGTCGTTGAGGCGCGCAATGTGCGCGCGCGGCGGTGCCACGCGGTCGGCATCGCACTCCCAGGTCTCGACCGAGCCGCGGTAGGTCAGCAGCAGGCGCTCGGGCTGCTGTTGCATTGGCAGCACGTCCGCCATCGGCTGGGGCCGCTGCAATTCGGCCAGTTCGCCTGCCAGCGTTGCGGCGGCCGCCGCAACGTCATCGGGCCAGGGCAGGGGCGTCGTGCGGTCTGGCCCGACCCAGCGCAGGCGCGTCTCGAACGCCGCCGATTCGATGCCGGTCTCCTGGTTGACCATGCGGCTGGCGATGTCCAACGTGCCGTCTGCCGCCACGGCGCGAATGCCCGAACGGATGAAGTAGATGTCGCCGGCGCGCAGTTCGCGCTTGAACAGCGCGCGGTCGGTGACCGGCATCAGGCTGCCCTTCAAGCTGCGCAGGCGCGTCGGCATCAAACCCAGGCGGGCGGCCAGATGGGCCTGCGCATCGCTGGCCTTGGCCAGATAGAACTGCACGTTCAGGTGGCCCCACTGGTCGCACTCCCAGGAGTTGATGGCACCCCGTCCGGTGATGAAAGTGGGCGCGCTCATAGTGCGGTTTCCGGCAGCAGACGTTCCAGCGCTCTGGCCAGGATGGCCGGGTCCAGCAGCGTCGAGCGGCGCGCGTCGAGGTCCATGTTGACGGTGTAGACCTTGGACGTCATCGCCACCTGGCCGGTCTCGACGTTCGTCAGCCGGTGGTAGAAGGTCAGCCGCTTCTCGCTGGCCTCGAGCACACCGCTGTCCATGCGCAGCAGGTCGCCGGCGCGCAGTTCCCTGAGGTAGGCGATCTCCTGCTTGACGGCGGCCGGCGCCTGGCGGCGTTCGCGGATGAACGCCGGCGTGATGCCGATCGAGGCCATCACATGCCAGGCCGCGTCGGAAACCTTGGAGACGTAGAACTGGACGTTCATGTGGCCGAGGTGGTCGCACTCGCCGGGCGCGACTCGGCCGAGGTGGGTTTCGATGAGCAATGCGGCTCCCGGTGAAAGATGCAGCCTCTCAAGCAAATGTGGCTTTGCCACTTTGCGTGACCGCTGGGGGCGGGAATGACGAAGTCATTTCCTGGGGGTGCTCAGTTGGGTTTGAAGTTCGATTCCTTGGCGATGCGCCGCCACTTGGCGAGGTCGGATTCCACCGTGGCGGCCAATTCAGCCGGCGTGCTCCCGGCAGGTTCCTGGTACAGCGTGACCAGGCGCTCGCGCACCTCCGGCAGCGACATGATGCGGGCCACTTCGGCCGACAGGCGAGCGACGATCTCCGGCGGCGTGCCCGCCGGCGCCAGCAGGGCGGTCCAGCTGCCCAGCGTGATGCCTTTGATGCCGCTTTCTTCGAGAGTGGGAACGTCGGGCAGCAGCGGCGAACGGCTGCTCTGCAGCACCGCAAGCGGGCGCAGCTTGCCCGCTTTGATGTGCGGAATGCCGACGAAGGGGTCGACCACGGCGTCGACCTCGCCCGCGAGGACGGCGTTCAACTGCGGTCCGGTCCCCTTGTAGGGCACCACCGTGAGGTCCGCCTGCAGCGCCTGCTTCAACTGCTCACCGATCAGGCGAAGCAGCGAGGTGCCGGCGCCGAAGCTGAAGCGCCCGGGCCGGCTGCGTGCTTCGGAAGCGAAGTCCTGCATGGTGCGCACCGGAAGTGCCGCGTTGACGACCAGGACGCCGTTCAGATTGACCATCAACGAGATCGGTGCGAAGTCCTTGACCGGGTCATAGGGCACTTTCTGCAACACCGGCGCGAGTGTCAGGGGGCTGGCGGCCGTCATCAGCAGGGTATAGCCGTCGGGCGCTGCTCGTGCCACGGCACCGGTGCCGATGGTGCCATCGGCGCCCGGCATCGACTCAACAAAGAAGTTCTGCTTGAGCGACTCGGACAGCTTGGGTGCCACCAGTCTCGCCAACACGTCCGTGCTGCCGCCCGCGCCGAACGGCACGACGATACGGACCGGCTTCGCCGGATAAGGCTCGGCAGCGAATGTCCACGATCCCTGAGCGAGCAAGGCGAACAAGGCGAGCTGTCGCAGCGCCTGTCGCAGGAGAGAAAATGTTGGTGCCATGGGGTTCCCCGGTCGCCGTTGTTGATGATCAGCCCGTGGGCGGCTCTACTCGGCCTTGATGCCGGCGGCCTTGACGACGTTGCCGACCTTCGTGATCTCGGCGCGGTGAGTGGCACTCAATTTCTCCGCGTCGCCGGGGCGCGGATCGAAGCCGACGCTGCGGATCTTGTCCTTCACGGCGGGGTCATTGACGATCTTCAGCAAGGTGCTGCGCAAGCGGGCGACGACGTCGGCCGGCACGGCCGCGGGCGCGTAGAGGCCGATCCAGGCGGTGTATTCCACGCCCGGCGTGCCTGCTTCGGCAATGGTCGGGATGTCCGGGGCCAGCGACGAGTGCGTCGCGCCGGTTTGCGCCAGTGCGCGCAGCTTGCCGCTGCGGATCAGCGGCAGGCTGGTCGAAAAGGGCTCGCAGACCACCTGCAGTTGGCCACCCAGCAGGTCGGTCAGCGCCTGCGGCGATGCCTTGTAAGGCACCCTGACCAAATCGATGCCGGCGGCCGACTTCAACAACTCGGTGCACAGCAAGGCCGAGCTGGTTCCGGAGCCATAGTTGAGCTTGCCGGGCGCGGCCTTGGCTGCGGCGATCAGATCCTTCAGTGTCTGGTACGGCGACGTGCTCGGAACCACCACGGCGAACGGCGCATCGGCCACCATCACCAGCGGCACGAAGTCCTTCAGCGGCTCGACGGCAAAGGTGGCATACAGAAAGGTGTTGGCTGCCACCGTGGTACTCGATCCCATCAGGATGGTGTAGCCGTCGGCCGGCGCTCGGGCCGCTGCCGTCACGCCGAGCGTCCCGCCGGCACCGGCGCGGTTGTCGATCACCACGGTCTGGCCCAGGCTGTCGCCCAGCGCCTGCCCCAGCGCGCGCGCCACGGCATCGGTGCTGCCGCCCGCACCTTGCGGCACGATCATCTGGATCGATTTGGACGGCCAGGCCTGGGCCTGGGCCTGTGCCGGGGCCAGTTGCGCGAGCCACGCCAGGGTCGAGATTGCCAGCGCAAACTTCAGTAGATTCATGCAAGTCTCCAAGGTGGTGAAGTTGAGATCAAACAACGGCCGCAGCGCGCGGACCCAGCGAGCAGCGCTGTACCTGTCCGGCGGCGCTGCATAGAATTCCTGCGGGCCGAATCGGCCTGCCCGATGGAGACCCCATGACCGAAGCTGCGGTGCTCGTGAGCCACCGAGATCTCGTCTGCGAGATCACCCTCAACCGACCCGCACATCGCAATGCGATGTCGCCCGAGATGCTGGGACCGTTCCAGCAGGTCATCGACCAGGTCAAGGCCGACCGCGAGATCCGTTGCGTCGTCATCACCGGCAACGGCGCCAGCTTCTGCTCGGGCGCCGACTTCCGCAGCGGTATCCTCGACCGCGGTAACGAACAGCCGCACGACGCGTCGTATGGCATCTACCGCCCGTTCCTGACCATCCTGGAGGTGCAGGTGCCGGTGATCGCAGCGATGAACGGCCATGCCATCGGTGGCGGTTTCGGCCTCGGTCTGGTCTGCGACCTGCGCGTGGCCAACCGCGAGGCTCGCTATGGCGCGAACTTCGCCCGCCTGGGCATCCATTCGGGCATGGCCATCAGCTACCTGCTGCCGCGCATCACCAGCGTGCCGCGCGCGGCCGAACTGCTGTTCACCGGGCGGGTGTTCTCCGGCGCCGAGGCGGCCGAGATGGGCATCGCCAACTACGCCGTCGAGCCCGGCCAGGTGCTGGCGAAGTCGCGCGAACTCGCCGCCGAGATTGCCGCCTGCGCGCCGGTGGCCGTGCGCATGATGAAGCGCAGCCTGTACCGTGGACTGAACTGGGACCCCAAGGCGGCCGGCGAGATCGAGGCCTTCGCGCAGTCGCGCACGCTCGAGATGGCCGACGCGAAGGAAGGCGTGGCTGCCCTGCTCGAAAAGCGCCAGCCGCAGTTTCGCGGCGTCTGACGGGCGAGGGGTGCGTGCTGCCTGGGCAGCGATGGTCGGCACGCTCTCACCACCCTCCGAAAGACAGCCCGCCGTTGACGCTGACGGTCTGGCCATTGACCTGCGAGGCCGCGTCGGACGCGAGAAACGCGGCCACTTCCGCGACTTCGGCGGCGCTGGGTGCGCGCCCCTGCGGAAAGCGCTCGAGCGCCTTCGAGAACAACCGGTTCTCGAAGCCCGGCTTGGAGAAGATGCGATCCCAGCCCGGGGTATCGGTGGTCAGGGTCAGCGCCACCGAGTTGACGCGGATGTTCCAGCGCGAGAACTCGCGCGCCAGCGCCTTGGTCATCAGCAGGATGGCTGCGCCGACCGCGCCAATGACGGCTTCGCCCGGCGTGGGGTGACGCGCGGCGTCGGTGGTCACCATGATCACCGAGCCGGCCCCGCGGGCACGCAGCGCGGGCAGCGCGGCGTGGACGGGAAAGATGCGCGGCAAAAGCCGGGCATTGAATGACGACTCGATCTGCTCGGCCGACATCTCGGCAAACGGCTTCGGCCCGAAGGGCCCGGCCGCGCCGGCGCTGACCAGCACGTCGAGCCCGCCGCAGCGCTGCACCACGCGCTCGACGATCGCACTCATCGCCGCGTGGTCGCCCGCTTCGCCGGCTTCGAAGGCGGCATTCGGGTTGAGGGCGCGCAAGGTCGAAAGAGCTTCTTCGCCATGCGCCGGGTCGCGCCCGGTCACGATCACTTGCGCGCCGCGGCGCGCGAGCGTCTGGGCGATGGCAAAACCGATGCCTCGCGACCCGCCGGTGACGAGGGCAACCTTACCGTCCATGTCATTGCTCCTGTGGTTTGGCCCGTGACGTGACCCCGGCCGCCGCCATGGCCTCAATCTCCGACCGCGTGTAGCCGACCTCGCCCAGGATCTCGGCGCTGTGCTCGCCGAGCGTCGGCGCCAGGCGGGTCACCTCGGGCGGCGTGCGGCTCCAGCGCGAGGGCGGTCGCAAATTGAGCACGGTGCCCGCGGCGGGGTGTTCGCGGCGCTCGAAGAAGCCGACCGCGTTCAGGTGCTCGTCCTCGAACAGCGATTCCAGCGTGTGCAAAGGGCCCGACGGCACGTCGGCCTTGCGCAGCACTTCCAGCCATTGCGCCGTGGTGCGCGTGCGGAACATGGTTTCGAGGAAGCCGTAGACCTCGGCCGAGTGGACTGTGCGCGCTTGCACATCGGCGAAGTGCGGGTGCTTCATGCGTTCGGGTTCGCCCACCGCTTCCAGCAGCGACTGCCACTGCCGGTCGTTGATGAGGAAGGCGCAGACATGACCGTCGGCGGTGCGAAACGGCCGACGGTCCCGGCTGAGGTGCCGCGTGTAGCCCGGTGGGCCGAGCGGCGGATCGAAGTTCGCCCCCATCATGTGGTCGCCCAGCACGCCCTGAGCCATGGTCTCGAACATCGGCACTTCGATCGCCTGGCCTTCGCCGCTGCGCAGCTTGTGGACCAGCCCGCCGAGCATCGCATTGACCAACGCAACGCCCACATGCCGGTCGGCCATCGCCAGCGGCACATAGCGCGGGCCCTCGCCGCCTGCGCGCTCGAACAGGCTGGGGATGGCCACCATGCCCTGCATCAGGTCGTCGAGGGCGGGCAGCGCCGCGTACGGGCCGTCCTGGCCGAAGCCCACCGCGCCGACGTAGATCACGCCCGGGTTGATGGCGGCCACGGCTTCGTAGGACAGCCCCAGCCGCGCCATTGCCTGCGGCCGCACGTTGTAGACGAAGATGTCGGTTTTCGCGGCAAGCCGCAGCGCGGCGTCGCGGCCGGCGGGCTGTTTCAGGTCGAGCACGATGCTGCGCTTGTTGCGGTTCATCTGCATGAACATGCCGCCCATGCCGGTGCAGGGGGCGGGGCCGATCACACGTACCAGGTCGCCCTCGGGTGGTTCGACCTTGATCACCTCGGCGCCCATGTCGCCGAGGATCTGGGTGGCGAAGGGGCCCATCAGATAACTGGTCAGGTCGAGCACCCGGATGCCGTGCAGTGGTGTCAAGTCGGGCTCCTGTCGGCAGCCTGGGGCTGCATCGTCATCGGTTGGTGGCGGCCACGATGGCCTGCCAGGCGCCGGGCGCACCGGCGTCGCGCAAGGCCTGCACCAGTTCGCGCGCCCAGTAGGCCTCGGCGCCGTGTTCGTCGCGCCAGGCCAGCATGCGGCGCGTGCTTTGATGCAAGGGGTGTTCGGCGGTAACGCCCATCGCGCCATGAAGCTGGTGTGCGATGCGCACGCACAGGCCCGCGGCCTCGCCGGCGCGCAGCTTGGCGGCCGCCATCGCCGCCACCGACCAGGGGCCCTCGCTGGTATTTGCCGCCGCCTGGACCGCGACGCGCACAGCCGCGGTTTCTTCGGCCAGCTGCGCCAGCTGGTGCTGCACCGCCTGGAACTGGCCGATGGCGCGGCCGAACTGCACGCGCTCGCCGGTGTAGGCCAGCGTCAGCGCGAGCACGCGGCGGCAGGCGCCGGCGATCTGCGCGGCGCGCAGCAGCGCGGCACGGCCGAGCACCTCGGCATGACGCAGCCCCTGCAGACGCTGGCAGGCCACGCCGGGCGCGGACAGCGCCAGGTCGAGCACTGCAACGCGATCGCGCGGGTCCCCGGCGGGTGCGCGGTCGGGCGTGGTCGTGTACGCACCGTTCGGCAGGTACAGCAACCAAGCCTCGGCGCTGGCGTTGGTGCCGACCAGCACGATCCCGGCACTGCGTGCCGCCCATGGCACGTTGCGCGCCTCGATGGCGACGCGCCCTTGTCGGTGCGCTGCGGCCAGGTCGACCGTGGTGCAGGCAAAGCTCAGCGGCCCGGCCACGGCCGGCAGGCCGGCGCGGTCGAGCAGCCAGCCGGCGAGTACGGTTTCGGCCACCGGCAGGGGCAGGTTGAATTCGCCGGCGCGTTCGAGCAAGGCGCAGGCGTCCAGCCAGTCACCGCCCGCGCCGCCGCGATCCTCAGATACCAGCAGCTGTGCGGGCGTCAGGGCCTCGAGCGCCGACCACAGCGCCTGCGGCCAGGTGCCGGCATCGGCGCTGGCGACGACATCGGTGCCGCAGCGCTGCGCGAACAATCGTTCGGCCGCCTCGGCCAGGGGGCGGGCGAGTTCGCTCATTTGCCTTGCAGGTTCTTCGCGATCATGTTGCGCAGCACTTCGTTGGTGCCGCCGCGCAGGTTGTAGGTGGGCGCCAGCGGCAGCGCGTCGGCCATCAACTGCTCCAGCGCGTCGTCGCCGGCCACGCGGGGGTCGGCGGTCATTGCCTCGCGCACGATCTCGATCGCGTCGCGCTCGAAGTTGGTGCCCAGGTCCTTGACCATCGCGGCCTCGATCGCCGGCGACTGGCCGGCGCCGAGCGCGCCCCAGACCCCCAGGCTCATGTTGCGCAGCGTCATCAGCCGCGCCAACAGGCGGCCGGCGGCGATGTCGCCCACGGCCGCCGGGCCGGCCAGCACGAGCTGCAGGCAGCGTTCGACCAGCGGCATCGTGCTGAGGAAGCGCTCGGGGCCGCTGCGTTCGTAGGCCAGCTCGCTGCTCACCTGCTTCCAGCCGTCGCCGGCGTTGCCCACCAGACGCTCGGCCGGCACCTGCACGTTGTCGAAGATCACCTCGTTGAAGTGGTGGCTGCCGTCGAGCATGCGGATCGGGCGGATGGTCACGCCCGGGGCCTTGAGGTCGACGATGAGCTGGCTCAGGCCGGCATGGCGCGCCTTGGGGTCGGCCGGCGCGGTGCGGCACAGCACGATGGCGTAGTGGCACAGGTGGGCGCCGCTGGTCCACACCTTGCGTCCGTTGAGCACCCAGCTGCCGTCGGCCAGTTCGGCGCGGCTGCGCACCGAGGCCAGGTCGGAGCCGACATCGGGCTCGCTCATGCCGATGGCGAAGTAGGTGCTGCCGGCCGCGATGCGCGGCAGGAATTCCTGGCGCTGCGCCTCGTTGCCGAAGCGCATCAGCAGCGGGGCGCTCTGGCGCGCCGCGATCCAGTGCGCGCCGACAGGCGCGCCGGCGGCGAGCAGTTCCTCGTTGATGGTCAGCGTGTCGAAGGCGTTGCCGCCGCGCCCGCCGTATTGCGTGGGCCAGTGGTAGCCGATCCAGCCGCGTTCACCCAGGCGGCGGCTGAAGTCCGAGGCAAGGCTCTCGGTCCACGAGTTGCACCGCGGCGTGATGCGGCCGCTGGTGATCTCGTCAGCGACGAAGGCGCGCACGGCACTGCGCAGGCCGGCGGTGCTGGCGCCCACGCAAGGAAGTTCAAAATCGGGTCGGAGGAACAGCATGCGGCAGTGGCGTGAGGCGGGGCCGGAGCCCGGCCCCGGTGAACACGATCAGGCCCGGCGGGCTGGTGCATCATGCACCGGAGAGAGTATCCTGCCAACTGTTAGTTTGAACACTCCGGCGCAACCCGAACCAAGGCCACACCATGTCCAACCGCTCGCTCGACGACCTCAACCCCGGCGACGTCTTCAAGAGTTACGGCCGCACCGTGACCGAGACCGACATCGTCAACTTCACCTGCCTGGCCGGCCTGAAGCTGCCGATCTTCATCAACGAAGAGTTTGCCAAGAAGCACACCGACTTCGGCGGCCGCATCTGCCCCGGCCTGCTGACGGCCAGCATCGCCGCCGGGATGATGGAGGAGATCCTCGGCCCGGCGACCATCGCCGCGCTCGAGCTGACCGACTTCAAGTTCACGGTGCCGGTGCGCCCCGGCGACACGCTGCGCGCCGAGATCACGGTCGAAGGCAAGAAGAACCTGTCGGACGGCAAGCGCGGCGTGATGAGCGGCCGCGTGCGCGTGTTCAACCAGCGCGCCGAGCAGGTGTTCGAGTTCAGCGAGAAGCTGATGATGCGCCGCGGCCGGGTCGACAACCTGGTCTGACGGCGCCGGTCAGCGCCCGGCGCTCGGCACGATCAGCGCGTCGAGCGCGAGCGCGCCCTGGCCGAGCGGCAGCACGACGAAGGGGTTGATGTCGATGCTCTCGATCGCGGCCTCGTGCCGCGCGGCGTAGACCGACAGCGCGGCAATCGCGGTGGCGAGCGCGTCTTCGTCCGCAGGCGGCTGCCCGCGCAGTCCCGTCAGCAGGATGCGGCCCTTGACCTCGCCGATCATCGCGCGCGCCTCGTCCACGCCGAAGGGCGCGACGCGGAAGGCCACGTCCTTGAAGGCCTCGACGAAGACGCCGCCCAGCCCGAACATCACGACCGCGCCGAACACCGGGTCGCGCACCACGCCGAGGATGGTCTCGACGCCCTTGCCGGCCATCTGGGCGACGACCACGCCGTCGATCCGCGCCTGCGGCGCATGGGTCTTCGCGCGCTGCAGCAGCGTGCCGAAAGCCGAGCGCACCTGGGCCTCGTCCTGCAGGCCGACGATCACGCCACCGATCTCGCTCTTGTGCGCGATGTCGGCCGAGGCGATCTTCAGCACCACCGGATAGCCGATCTCCGCGGCGCAGCGCGCGGCAGCGTCCGCGGTCGCGGCGACGAGTTCGCGCACGACCGGGATGCCGGCGCTGGCCAGCACGCGCTTGGCATCGACCTCGTTGATCGCGTGTCCGGGCGGTGCCAGCGCCGCGGCTGGCAACAGCGGCGGCGCCGACAGCGTGCGCGCGCGCTCGACTTCTGCGGCCATGTGGACCAGCGCGCTGGCGGCGCGCACGGCGCGCGTTGGTTCGTCGAACAGCATCACGCCGGCGGCCTCGTAGAGCTTGCGCACCTCGGGTGAGGCCAAGGTCGACACGATGACGGTGCGGTCGGGGAAACGCTGCAGCACCTTCTTCAATTGCTCGAGCAGGCGGGTGCTGAGATCGAGCACCTGGCCCACGCTGGACAGGAACGCGACCACGACGTCGTAGCCCCCCTCTTCGAGCATGAGCTGGAAGTTCTTCTCGAACAGCGTCAGGTCGTTGACCAGTTGCGCCGTCATGTCGACCGGGTTGCGCGGCCCGGCGAAGGGCAGGATTTCCTTCAGCCGGCGCTGCGCGTCCTCGGGCATGGGCGCGACGTCGAGTCCGCAATCGGTGGCCACGTCGGCCATCAGGGCACCCACGCCCCCCGACACCGTCAGCAGGCCGATGCGCTTGCCCTTGGGCGATTGGCGCACCACCGAGCAGGCATAGGCCACATCGAACAGCTCGTCGATGGTGCGCGCGCGGTAGACGCCGTACTGCTTGAACAGACCGTCGTAGACCTGGTCCGAGCCGGCGAGAGAGGCGGTGTGCGACGCGGTCGCGTGGGCACCGGCCTCGGAACTGCCGACCTTCATCATCACGATGCGCTTGCCGCGCTCGCGCGCCAGCGCCAGCGCGCTGATCAGGCGGTCCTTGTCGGTCGCCGCCTCGACGTAACCGACGATGACGTCGGTGCCGTCATCCTGGGCATAGTGGTTGACACAGTCGGCGAAGTCGACGTCGCACTGGTTGCCGGTGGTGATCCACAGGTTGAGCCCGAGACCGCGCTGGCGGATCAGCGACAGGCAATAGCCGCCGAACGCCCCGCTCTGGCTCACCAGGCTGATGCGGCCGGGCGCCAGCCCGAAGCCCGCGGCGCTGGGCGTGAAGGTGCCCAGGATGCGGCGCCGCACATTGATGATGCCCATGCAGTTCGGCCCGACCACGCGCATGCCGGTGCGGTTCGTCAGCGCGCTGATCTGCTGTTGCCATTGCGCCCCCTGGCCGCCGACTTCGGCGAAGCCCGAGCTCAGTACCACGGCGCCACCAACGCCCTTGGCGGCACAGTCTTCCAGCGCCGCCAGCACGGCCGGCGCAGGCACGGCGACGATGGCCAGGTCCACCGGACCCGGCACCGCCGCGACCGTGGCAAACGAGGGCAGGCCCTGGATCTGCGCCGCCTTCGGGTTGATCGGGTAGAGCGGGCCGTCATAGCCGCTGCCTTTGAGGAAGTCGAGCGGGCGCCCGCCGATCTTGGTCGGGTCGGACGATGCACCGTAGACGGCGATTGCCCGTGGTTCGAACAGCGGGTTCAGGGATCCGCGCTGGTTGCTGGCAAGGGATGTCATGGGCAGGCGGCTGTCAGTGGATCGACATGCCGCCGTCGGCACCGATGAGCTGGCCGGTGACGTAGCTCGCACCGTCGGAAGCCAGGAACACCCACACCGGCGCGATCTCTTCCGGCTCGGCCCAGCGGCCGAGCGGGATGCGATCGAGCGTGCGCTGCTTGAAGCGTTCGTCGGTGCGGATGGTCTCGGTCATCGGCGTCGACGCACCCGGCGCCACGCAGTTGACGATGATGTTGTAGCGCGCCAGCTCGCGTGCCGCCGACTTGGTGAAGCCGATCAGGCCGGCCTTGGCCGAGCCGTAGTTGATCTGGCCGATGGTGCCCAGGATGCCGGCGGTGGAGATGGTGTTGATGATCCAGCCGCGCTGGCGTTCCATCATGCTGCCCACCACCGCCTGCAGGCAGTTGAAGCTGCCGCTCAGGTGCACGGCCAGCACCTGGTCCCACTGGTGCGGCGTCATCTTGTGCAGCATGGCCGTGCGCGTGATGCCGGCGTTGTTGACCAGCACATCCACCGGGCCGAATTTCGCCACCGTCGCGGCGACCATCGCGTCGACGCCGGCGCGGTCGGCCACGTCGCACTTCAGCGCCACGGCCTGGCCGCCGGCGGCGCGGATCGATTGCGCCACCTGCTCGGCGGTCTCCAGGTTCCAGTCGACCACCGCCACCTTGGCGCCCTGCGCCGCGTAGGCCCGTGCCACCGCTGCGCCTATGCCCTGGCCGGCGCCCGTGACGATGGCGACCTTATTGTCGAGTGCTTTGCCGTTGAACATGCTGTGATCTCCTGTGTTGAGGCCGGCCCGGGCCGGCGGGGCCGGCCGCTCGTTCGCTCGCTTCTTCGCTGATTGGCGGACCGAACGGCCGTTTGTTAGACTCGCACGATGCCACAGAGACCGCCGGAGCGCCAGCCGTGAACCACCTGACATCCACCATGCAGGCCATCGTGCTGCAAGGCTACGGCGGGCCGGATCAGTTCGCCGCCGTCGAGTTGCCCGTGCCCGTGCCGCAGGACGACGAGGTGCTGGTGCGGCTGCGCGCCAGCGGCGTGTGCTACCACGATGTGATGGCGCGCCAGGGCCACTTTCCGCGCACCGCACTGCCGGGTGTCATCGGCCACGAGATGGCCGGCGAGGTGGCCGCGCTGGGTCGGCGCGCAACCGGCTTTGCGGCCGGTGACCGCGTGGCCATCCTGATGAAGGACCACTGCGGTCATTGCCGCCAGTGCGTGCGCGCCCGCGACCACCTGTGCGAGAACGGCTCCGGCCTGTTCGGCGAGGCCACGCCCGGCGGTTATGCCGAATTCGTGGCGGTGCCCGCCAGCGCCTTGGTGCACATCCCCGCCGGCGTGAGCTGCGAGCAGGCCGCCGTGGTGCCTTGCGCGCTGGGCACGGCCTACCACGGCTTGCAGAAAGTGGCGGCGGTGCAACCGGGGGAAGCGGTGCTGATCACCGGCGCCAGCGGCGGCGTGGGCATTCATGCGGTGCAGGTGGCGCGCATGCTGGGCGCACGCACCATCGCCGTCACCACGTCGGAAGCCAAGCGCGCCTTCCTGGTCGAGCATGGCGCCGACGACGTCATCGTCAGCCCCGACCTCGACTTCGCCGCCCAGGCGCGCGCGCTGACCGGCGGTGCCGGCGTCGACGTGGTCTTCAATATCGTCGGCCAGATGGCCTGGGCCGCGGCGCTGAAGGGCATGGCGCAGGGCGCGCGCCATGTCTTCGTCGGCAACCTGAACGCCGCGCCGGTGTCGCTGCGTCCGGCGCACGCCATCCTCAAGGAGATGTCCTTCCTGGGCACCGACGGCGTCACGCTGGCCGAGGTCGAGACCCTGCTCGAGCTGGTGCGGCTGGGGCGGCTGAAGCCGGTGGTCGGCGGCAGCCTGCCGCTGGCCGAAGCGGCCAGAGCCCACCGCATGATGGAATCGCGCGAGGCCTGCGGGCGTCTCGTGCTGACGATGTGAAGAAGGCACAGCGATGATCGACCTGGCCGGCAAACTCGATGACCTGAACGACGAGCAGCGCATGCTGCGCGATTCCGCGGCGGCGTTTTTCGCCGGCGACGAAGACGGCCGGCGCCTTCGCGACTGGCGCGGTCGAGCGCCCGGATACGACCGCGGCCGCTGGCGCGAGATGGCCGCGCTCGGCTGGACCGGGCTGTGCCTGCCCGAGCAGTACGGCGGCAGCGGTTGCGGCCTGGCGCAGGCGGTGCTGCTGCTGGAGCAATGCGGGCGCGCGCTGGCGCCCGAGCCGCTGGTCGCCGGTGCGCTGCTGCCTGCGTGGGCGCTGCTGTACGGGGACAACGAGGCCCTGCGCACGCGCTGGTTGCCCGCGCTGGCGCGCGGCGAGTGCCAGCTCGCGCTGGCCTGGCAGGAGCGCGAACACGATCAGGCGGTGCAAGCGAACACGCTGCGGGCCAGCCCGAGCGGCCAGGGCTTCGTGCTCGACGGCAGCAAGCGTTTCGTCGCGGCGGCCGACGCCGCCGATGCCTTCGTCGTTTGTGCCGCCTCGGCCGAGGGGCCGGTGCTGCTGCTGGTGGAAGCCGCCGCACCCGGCGTCGGCGTGCGCAGCCAGCCGCGTGTGGATGGAGGCTTCTGGGGCGAACTGACCTTGCAGGGCGTGCAGGTTGCTGAGGCGCAGGTGGTCGCGGGCGCGAGCCGGGCCGAAGCGGTGCTGCTGCGCACGCTGGATCAGGCACGCATCGCTGCCAGCGCCGAGTTGCTGGGCGTGATGGCGCGTGCGCTCGAAGTCAGCGTCCAGTACATCGGCATGCGCGAGCAGTTCGGCCGCCTGATCGGCAGTTTCCAGGCATTGCAGCACCGCTCGGCCAATCTGCTGATCCAGGTGGAACTGACGCGCGCGGTGGTGATGCAGTCGGCAGGCGTTGCCGACACCCATGGCGCAGACGCACGCCGGCTCGGCGCGGCGGCCAGCCAGGCCAAGGCGCGTGCGTCGGCTGCGGCGCTGGAGGTCACCAAGGGCTGCATCCAGCTGCACGGCGGCATCGGCTACACCGACGAATGCGGCATCGGCCTGTTCCTGAAGAAGGCGATGGCCGGCGCAGCCTGGCTGGGTACCGCGGCCTGGCACCGGCGCCGCTACAACGAACTGGCGCCGGCCAGCGACCGCGACGATGCGGCGCCCGAACTCATCGTCGGTGGCGAGCAGCCGATCCGGCGCGACGAACTGCGCCGCTGGATCGCCGACAACTTTCCGCCCGCGTGGCGTTTCCCGGCCAATCGCCTGAGCCTGCGCGAAGCGCACGACTGGCTGGTGCGCCTGTCCGACCAGGGGTGGGCGGCGCCGAACTGGCCCAAGGAATACGGCGGCATGGGCCTGAGCGCCTACGAGCAGGTGGCGCTGCAGTCCGAGTTCGACCGCCACGGCATCAACGTCGCGACCAACATGGGGGTGGTCATGCTCGGGCCGCTGATCATCCGCTATGGCACCGAGGCGCAGAAGCGCGAGATCCTGCCGCGCATCCTGTCGGGCCAGGTCCGCTGGTGCCAGGGCTACTCCGAACCCTCGGCCGGCTCGGACCTGGCCAACCTGCGGACCACGGCGGTTCCCGATGGCGACGAATTCGTCGTCGACGGTCAGAAGATCTGGACCTCGTTCGCGCACGAGGCCGACATGATCTTCATGCTGGTGCGCACCGACCCGAAGGCGAAGAAGCAGGACGGCATCAGCTTCCTGCTGGCCGACATGAAGAGCCCGGGCATCACGGTGCGCCGCATCAAGAACCTGACCGGCAGCTCGGAGTTCTGCGAGGTCTTCTTCGACAAGCTGCGCGTGCCGCGTGCCAATCTCGTCGGGCCCATCAACCAGGGCTGGACCATGGCCAAGTCGCTGCTGGGTTCGGAACGCATCACGATCGGCAACCCGCGCGGCGCCCGTGCACCGCTGCAGCGCGCGCGCGAGCTGGCGCAGGCCAACGGGCTGCTGGACGACGCCGCCTGGCGCGCGCGCCACGACGAGCTGCGCCTGGATGTCGATGATCTCGACGCGCTTTTCGTGCGCTGCGTCGACGTGCTGCGGCGCGGTCGCGAGCTGGGCCCCGAGGTCTCGATGCTGAAGATCTGGGTCACCGAGGCCCAGCAGCGCGTGGCCGACCTGATGCTTGAAGCGGCTGGCGAGAGCGGTGTCGCCGACGCGGCCATCGCGCTGCCCGGCGGCGACCTGCACGCGGCCAATGTCTTCCTCGCCGCGCGCCCGGCCAGCATCTACGGCGGCAGCAACGAGATCCAGCGCAACATCCTGGGCAAGGGCGTGCTCGAACTGCCGGGCTGAGCCACCACGCCGACAGACCCGCGCCGGCTTCCCACTCCGCAACTCAAGGAGAACCATCTTGATTGACGCACTTGCAGCTTCTGCAGCATGGACCCAGGGGCCCGGCCCCGACCTGGTCTACGCGCAATACCTTGCGAACAATGAATTCCGCATCCAGCACTGCCGCAGCTGCGGCAAGCATGTGTACTACCCGCGCCTGGCCTGCTCGCATTGCGGCAGTGTCGAACTCGAATGGGTGCCCGCCAGCGGGCGCGGCGTCGTGCACGCGGTGAGCGTGGTGAACCGCAGCGCCGACAAGGGCGGCCCGTACAACGTGGTGCTGGTCGACCTGGCCGAGGGGCCGCGCATGATGAGCCGCGTCGACGGCGTGGCCCACGACGCGGTGCGCGTCGGCATGACGGTGCAGGCGCGCGTGGCCGCCGGTGCGGGCAAGGAGCCCTGTGTGGTGTTCGACGCGGCAGAGGTGGCGCCATGAGCGGCAGCAGCATTCGCGGCAGCGCCGCCATCGTCGGCGCGGCGCTGGCGGGCTTGGGCGAAGCCCCCGGCCGCAGTTCGGAAGACATTGCCATCGAGGCCAGCGTCAAGGCGCTTGCCGAGGCGGGGCTGACCACGCGCCACGTCGATGCGGTGTTCGGCTCGTTGCCCGGCAATTCGAACCCGCTGTCGGGCTTGCTGATTTCCGAGATGCTGGGCCTGCAGCCCAAGTTCACCGACAACAACCGCACCGGCGGTTCGACCTTCCTGTCATACACGCAGATGGCGGCGATGGCGCTCAAGGAGGGCCTATGCGAGACCGCGCTCATCTTCTACGGCAGCAATCAGCGCACCTCGTCGGGCAAGCTGATCTCATCGGTGAAGCCGTTCATCTACGAAGCGCCGTATGCGCCGATCTTCCCGGCCACTTCGTACGCGCTGGCGGCCTCGCGCCACATGCACCAGTACGGCACCACGCGCGAGCAACTCGCGGCAGTGGCCGTGGCGGCGCGCGCCTGGGCCAACCTCAACCCGCAGGCCTTCATGCGCGGGCCGCTGAGCGTGGCCGACGTGCTGGCGTCGCGCATGGTGTCCAGCCCGCTGACGGTGCGCGACTGCTGCCTCGTCACCGACGGCGGCGCAGCCCTGGTGATGACCACGGCCGCACGCGCCCGCGACCTGCCCAAGAAGCCGGTCTACCTGCTCGGCGCGGCGGCGGCCACGACGCACATGAACATCGTCGCGATGGCCGACCTGACGCAGACCGCGGCCATCGATTCCGGCCGGCGCGCCTTCGAGATGGCCGGCCTGGCGCCGCGTGACATGGACGTGGTCGAGCTCTACGACGCCTTCACGATCAACACCATCCTGTTCCTCGAAGACCTGGGCTTCTGCAAGAAGGGCGAGGGCGGTGCCTTCGTGGCCAGCGGGGCCATCGCACCCGGTGGCGTGCTGCCGGTCAATACCAACGGCGGTGGCCTGTCCTGCGTGCACCCCGGTATGTACGGCATGTTCACGCTGGTGGAGGCGGTGCAGCAGTTGCGCGGCGAAGCCGGCGCGCGCCAGGTGGCCGGCGCCGAACTGGCGCTGTGCCACGGCAACGGCGGCGTGTTGTCCAGCCAGATCACGAACATCCTGGGAACGGAGTCCACCCTTTGACGCAGCCGCTACCGGAGATCACGCCCGAAGCGCTGTTCCCGGACCTCGAGTTCCAGACCCGGACCGTCGCCGGCGTGGTGGCCCGCGAGGTCGGCAAGGGGCCGACGCTGATCCTGCTGCATGGCGGCACCGGCTCGTGGACGCACTGGGTGAGCAACATCCGGGTGCTGTCGCAGCACTTCCGCCTGGTGCTGCCTGACCTGCCCGGCATGGGTGAGTCGCTCGACGTGCCGGACGATTCCGATCTCGATGGCTACGGCGAGTTCCTGCTGGCCGCCGTGGTGGGCGGCCTGGTGCCGGCCGACGCGCCCTTCCTGGTGGCGGGCTTTTCTTACGGCGGCGTGATGACGGCCTGGCTGGCGGCGCGCCTGCCCGAGCGCGTGGCCGGCATCTGCCTGCTCGCACCGGGCGGATTTCCACCGGGCAGCTGGTCGCGGCCAGCCTTGCGCCCGGTGCCGGCGGGCGCCAGCGAGGCCGAGATCAACGCCGTGCACCGCCGCAATCTCGAGCTGATGATGATCGGCGACCCCAAGCGCATCGACGATCTCACCGTCGCGATGCAGCGCCGCAACCATTCGCTGACGAGGTTCAGGTCGCGTTTCCTCGGCTACCGCGACACGCTGGGTCCGAGCCTGCGCCAGACCCGTTGCCCGGTGCTGGCCATCCTGCCCGAGCGCGATCCGCTGCCGCAACCCGATGCCGCGTCGCGCGCCGCCTATCTGGAAGGCACCGCGCCGCGCATCACCTGCCGCATGGTTCCCGGCGCCAGCCACTGGGTGGCGTTCGAGGCGCCGGACGAAGTCAACCGGCTGATGATCGAATTTCTCGGTGCGCGGGGTCGCCGTGACGAAAGCGGCGCCTTCGTCTGAGAGCGCTACATGCGGAACACGGCGAACTCGGTGGGTTGGGCGGGCGTCCGGCCAGCTACGTCGAGCAGTTGGGCGAGCACGGGGCGCGTCTGCGCCGGCTCGATGATCATGTCGCACCAGAGCTGGCGGGCCCAGTTCAGTGCGCCGGCCACGTCGTCGCTGGCGTCGCGCGAGGCGGCGGCGCGGGCGTTGGGCCACATCAGCAGCGCGTTGGGCTTGAAGGCACGGCCGCACAGCGCGTGGTAGGCCGCGCCGTAGGCTTGGCCGACGATGAGGGTGAAC
>JAURZK010000040.1 GCA_030653505.1 Rubrivivax sp. | reverse complement strand
TCGACATCGGCGATCTCGATGATGCTGATGTCGAAGGTGCCACCGCCCAGGTCGAAGACGGCGATCTTGCGGTCGCCCTTGCCGTGTTTGTCCAGGCCGAAGGCCAGCGCCGCGGCGGTGGGTTCGTTGATGATGCGTTTGACATCCAGCCCGGCGATGCGCCCGGCGTCCTTGGTGGCCTGGCGCTGGGAATCATTGAAATACGCCGGCACCGTGATCACGGCTTCGGTGACTTCTTCACCGAGGTAGTCCTCGGCGGTCTTCTTCATCTTGCGCAGCACTTCGGCCGACACCTGCGGCGGCGCCATCTTCTTGCCGCGCACTTCCACCCAGGCGTCGCCGTTGTCGGCGGCGGCGATGGTGAAGGGCATCAGGCTGATGTCCTTCTGCACTTCCTTCTCGCTGAACTTGCGGCCGATCAGGCGCTTCACGGCGTAGAGCGTGTTGCGCGGGTTGGTCACCGACTGGCGCTTGGCCGACGCGCCGACGAGGATCTCGCCGTCTTCCTGGTAAGCAATGATCGACGGCGTGGTGCGCGCACCTTCGCTGTTCTCGATCACCTTGGTGGTGTTGCCTTCCATGATGGCGACGCACGAATTCGTGGTGCCCAGGTCGATGCCGATGATCTTGCCCATGTGTCTTGCTCCGTGGAGAGTGAATGCGGTTGTTCTGGAGTTGTGGATAAGTGGCCGGCTTTCAAGGGGCCGGCGCCGTGGACGCCGCTACTTGGGCGCTGCCACGGTGACGAGCGCGGGTCGCAGCACGCGGTCGGCGATGAGATAACCCTTCTGCAGCACGGTGACCACCGTGTTGGCGTCCTGCTCGGCCGGCACGACGCTGATGGCCTGGTGCTGGTGGGGGTCGAACCTCGTGCCCGCCGGCGGCGCGATGGGCATCACCTTGTTGCGCTCCAGTGCCGCCGTCAGCTGGCGCAGCGTCGCGTGCACACCCTCCAGCAGTTGCTCGGGCGTGGCGTTGGGCATGGTGGTGGCCAGCTCCAGGCTGTCCTTCACCGGCAGCATGGCCTCGGCAAAAGCCTCGACACCGAACTTGCGCGCCTTGGCCACGTCTTCCTCGGCGCGGCGGCGGGCGTTCTCGGCTTCGGCCTTGGCACGCAGGAAGGCGTCGTTCAGTTCGTTGTGGCTGGCCTGCAGCGCCGTCAGCTGATCTTCAAGCGGGGGCGCAACGCCGGCGAGATCGGGCGCGGCATCGGGGCTGGAGGTGGGGTCGTTGGTCTCGTTCATGGTGTGGAATGGAGGCTCAACAAGACACATTGGGGGTGCCGACCCGCATTTCAAGAGGGGGATATGGCGCCGCGTGCGGCGTGTCGCGGCGGGCACGCCGAGCTCGGCGTTGACACAGCCGCCCGTGGCCTCAGCGGGTGTCGTCGTCGTCCAGGCTGGCGCTCCACCGCTGCCACTCGGCGACGCTGCGTGTCATGTCGCGCCGGTCGCGCTTCGTCGGCCGCCCCTGTTCGATGCTGGCGGCCGGCTCGGCGCCCAGGCGGCGTGACTCGGCGGCGCGCTCGCGGGCGGCGATGCTCTCCGGCGTCTCCTCATACAGCGCCTGAGCCTGCGGCGCCGGGCCGCGCACGGTGCTCAGGGCCAGCACCTTCACCGTGCGCAGCACGGGCCCCTGTCGCCACTGCAGCAGGTCGCCCGGCTTCAGCTCGCGTGAGGCCTTGGCCACCTGGCCGTTGACGCTGACGCGGCCGCGGCCGATGTCATCGGCGGCCAGGCCGCGGGTCTTGAAGAAGCGGGCGACCCAAAGCCACTTGTCCAGGCGCACGCGGCCGTCGTCACTCATGGATGGGAATTCTCGCGGGTGCGGGGCAGGGTGACGCTGGCGTCCAGGCCGACGGTGCGGCCGGCCTGCAGGCGGTTGTCCAGGCTGATGCGGCCGCCCAGCGCGGTGACGATTTCCCGGCAGATGGCCAGGCCCAGGCCCGAGCCTGCGCGTCCCGCGGCGTCGGGCAGCGAGCCGCCGAAGGGCTGGAAGAGGCGTTCGCGCTGTGCGGCGGCGATGCCGGGGCCGCAGTCGGCGATGCGCAGCAGGGCCTCGTCACCGACGGCCTGCACAGTCACCGCCAGCCGGCCACCACGCGGGCTGTGGCGGATGGCGTTGTGCAGCAGGTTGCGTGTCAGCTCGCGCAGTGCCCATTCGTGGGCGCGCACGGTCACGGCCTCGGTGTGCAGGTCGAAGTCGACGCCGGCGTCGGCGATCAGTGCCGAGACGTCCAGCGCCACCGCGCGCACGGTGGCCGACCAGTCGACGAGCGGCGGTTCGCCCTGGTGGCGCAGCTGCTCGACCTTGGCCAGCGCCAGCATCTGGTTGGCCAGTTCGGTGGCGCCGTCCACCGTGTGCGCGATCTCCTGCAACGCCACGGCCGGCGCCACGTCGCCGCGGCGCGCGGACTGCACCTGCGTCTTCAGCACCGCCAGCGGCGTGCGCAGCTGGTGCGAGGCGTCGCGCACGAAGCGTTTCTGGTGTTCCAGCAGCCGTGCCGTGCGCGCCAGCAGCGCGTTGGTGGCATCGACCACCGGCTGCAGTTCGCCTGGCGTGTCGCCGGCGGGCAGCGGCGAGAGGTCGTCCTCGTCGCGCTCGCGCAGCGTCTGGCTCAGTGCGCGCACCGGCCGCGTGGCACGTTGCACCACCGCCACCACCACCAGCGCGATCAGCGCCACCAGCAGCGCCTGCTGCCACAACGTCTGCAACAGCAGCGCACGGGCCAGGGTGTGCCGCAGTTCCAGCGTTTCGGCCACCTGCACGGTGGCCACACCCTGGCCTGCGGGCCCGGAAACCGGTTGCAGCAGCACGGCCATGCGCACGGGTTCACCGCGGTATTCGTCGTCGTAGAAACGCACGAGCGCGGCATAGGGGTTGGGCGCGGCCGAGCCCGGGCGCGGCGGCGACAGGTCGTCGAAACCCGCGACCATCTCGCCGCCGAAACCCGACACCTTGTAGTAGAGCCGGCTGCGGTTGTCGGCCTCGAAGGCTTCGAGTGCGCTGTATTCCAGCGTCGCCTGCAGGCGCGGCGTGCCGTCGCCGGCCTCGACCTGCAGCCGCTCGCCGATGGCTTTGGCGCTGGCCAGCAGCGTGCGGTCGTAGGCCGTGTCGGCGGCTTTCAGCGCCTGCCCGTACAGGCTCGCCGCGTTCAGCAGCACGAAGCCCAGCACCGGCAGCAGGATGCCCACGAGCAGCTGGCCGCGCAACGAGGGCGGGCGCAGTGACAACCGCGTGGCCTTCAATCGCCGTCCCGCAGCAGGTAGCCCAGGCCGCGCAGGGTCACCAGCCGCGCCGGCGTGGCGGCGAGCTTCTTGCGCAGGCGGTAGACCACCACCTCGATGGCGTCGGCCTGCACGTCGCTGACGCTGGTTTCGCCAGCGAAGACGAGCTCGCTCAGCCTCTCCTTGGCCACCGCGTGGCCGGGGCGCTGCAGCAGTGCGCGCAGCAGCGCGGCTTCGCGCACCGAGAGCTCCAGCGCCTGGCCCTGCAGGTAGACGGCACCGCTGGCGGTGTCGGCTCGCAGGCCGCAGAACTCGGGCAGCGCGGCGTTGCCTGCCACGCTGCCGTCGCCGCCGCGGCGCGCCAGCGCGCGCACGCGGGCCTCGAGTTCGTCGAGGTCGAAGGGTTTGGCCAGGTAGTCGTCGGCACCCGTGTTCAGGCCCAGCACGCGGTCGCCGACGGTGCCGCGTGCGGTGAGGATGAGCACCGGCGTCGACTGGCCCTCGGCGCGCGCGGCGGCCAGCACGCTCAACCCGTCCTGGCCCGGCAGGCTGAGGTCGAGCAGCACGACGTCGGGCACGCTGGCGCGCCAGCGGTCGAGCGCGCGTGCGCCGTCGCCGCACAGCACCACCTGCCAGCCCAGGCGCTCGAAGCAGCGCTGCAGCGTGGTCTGCATCGCCGGGTTGTCCTCGATCAGCAGCAGCTTCATCGTCGCTGCGGATTATCGGCAGCTGCGCCACTACGGATTTCCCCGGGGGCGATCGACAGCCGTTTGACAGCCGCCGCCGACATCATCGGGGCATCCCAAAACAGATGGAGACTTTGCTCATGCGCCGTGACCACTTCCTCAAGTCCCTGGCCGCGTTGGCGGCCACCGGCAGCCTGCCGCTGTCGTCGCAGGCCAGCGTCAACCTGAAGATGATGATCCCGGCCAACCCGGGCGGCGGCTGGGACACCACCGGCCGCGCCCTGGGCAAGGCGCTGCAGGAAGCGGGCGTGGCCACCGCGGTGACCTACGAGAACAAGGGCGGCGCGGCCGGTGCCATCGGGCTGGCGCAGTTCGTCAACTCGAGCAAGGGCGACGGCAACGCGATGATGGTGATGGGCGCGGTGATGCTGGGCGGCATCATCACCGGCAAGCCGCCGGTGTCGGTGACGCAGGCCACGCCGCTGGCGCGCCTGACCAGCGAGTACAACGTCTTCGTCGTGCCCGAGGCTTCGCCGCTGAAGACGATGAAGGACGTCGTCGAGCGGATGAAGAAGGACCCCGGCAGCGTGAAGTGGGGCGGCGGTTCGCGCGGCTCCACCGAGCACGTCGCCGCGGCCATGCTGGCGCGCGAAGTGGGTGTGGATGCGGCCAAGATCAACTACGTGCCCTTCCGTGGCGGCGGCGAGGCCACGGCGGCCATCCTGGGCAACAACGTCACCGTCGGCGGCAGCGGTTGGAGCGAGTTCCAGCAGTACATCGAAAGCGGCAAGATGCGCGCCATCGCGGTGACCTCGGGCACGCGTCTGAAGGGCATCAACGTGCCGACGATGAAGGAGCAGGGCTACAACGTCGAGATCGGCAACTGGCGCGGCGTCTACGGCCCTCCGGGCATCACGCCGGCGCAGGTGAAGGCGCTGGTGGACATGATCGTCAAGGCCACCAAGACCAAGAGCTGGGCCGAGTCGTTGGAAAAGAACTCGTGGACCCCGGCGCTGATGACCGGCCCCGAGTTCGCCGACTTCGTCGACCGCGAGTTCGCCAGCCTGCGCGCCACCATGGTCAAGGCCGGCATGGTCTGAGCGATGCAGGCCGACCCGGATGTCACCTCGCCCGCGGCGGTCAGGAACCAGACGCTGATCGGCGCTGCCGTGCTGGTGCTGGCGGCCTTGCTGGCTGCCGGCGCGTGGTTCATCCCGTCTGACGCCGGTTACGCCGGTGTCGGTCCGAACTTCCTGCCCTGGGTGGTGGCGATCGCGCTGGGCCTGTGCGGCCTGACGCTGATCGTGCACGCCCGCGCCGGCGGCTGGCGTCAGATGGAAGGCATACCGGGCGGTGAACATGCCGACTGGAAGTCTCTGGCCTGGGTCGCCGCCGGCGTGACGGCCAACGCCGCGCTCATCACCACGCTGGGTTTCATCCTCAGCTGCACGCTGTGTTTCATGCTCGCCGTGCGCGGGCTACGGGGGGCCGAGGGCAAGCCGCACGGCGGTGCCCGCGGGCTGATGGTCGACGCCGTCACCGGCTTTCTCATCGCCGGGCCCGCGTTCTGGCTGTTCACGAAAGTGCTGGCCATCAACCTGCCCGGACTCACGGCGACCGGCTGGCTCTGACGGCCTGCCAGGAGCACCATGGACATCTGGAACCAGCTGCTCGGCGGCTTTGCCACTGCCGGTACGCCGATCAACCTGCTGTGGGCCTTCCTCGGCTGCGCCATCGGCACCGGCATCGGCGTGCTGCCCGGCCTGGGGCCGGCGGTGACAGTGGCCATGCTGCTGCCCATCACCTCGCAGGTAGAGCCCACGGCGAGCATGATCTTCTTCGCCGGCATCTACTACGGCGCGATGTACGGCGGCAGCACGACGTCCATCCTGCTGAACACGCCGGGCGAGACGGGCACCATGGTCACCGCGCTCGAAGGCTTCAAGATGGCCAAGAACGGCCGCGCCGGCGCGGCGCTGGCCACCAGCGCCATCGGCAGCTTCGTGGCCGGCACTATCGCCACGGTGCTGGTGACCCTGTTTGCGCCCATCGTCGCCACGTATGCGGTGCAGCTGGGCCCGCCCGAGTACTTCCTCATCATGCTGCTGGCCTTCACCACCGTGAGTGCGGTGCTGGGCGCGAGCACACTGCGCGGGCTGACGGCGCTGTTCGTCGGCCTGGCCATCGGCCTGGTGGGCATAGACCAGATCAGCGCCCAGGTGCGCTACACGGGTGGCGTGCCCGAGTTCATGGACGGCATCGAGGTGGTGCTGATCGCGGTGGGTCTCTTTGCGGTCGGCGAGTGCCTGTTCACCGCGCTCTACGAAGGCCGCACCGTGCAAGAGATGAACCGCATGGGCGGCGCACACATGACGCGCACCGAGTGGAAACGCTCGTGGCCGGCCTGGCTGCGCGGCACGGCCATCGGCTTCCCCTTCGGCACCATCCCGGCCGGTGGCTCCGAGATCCCCACCTTCCTGAGCTACGGCGTCGAGCGCAAGCTCAGCAAGCACAAGCACGAGTTCGGCACCACCGGCGCCATCGAGGGCGTGGCCGGCCCCGAGGCGGCCAACAACGCCGCGGTGACGGCCACGCTGGTGCCGCTGCTGACGCTGGGCATTCCCACCAGCGTGACGGCGGCCATCCTGCTGAGCGCGCTGCAGAACTACGGCATCAACGCCGGGCCGCAGCTGTTCCAGACCAGTTCGACGCTGGTGTGGGCGCTGATCGCCAGCCTCTACATCGGCAACGTCATGCTGCTGGTGCTGAACCTGCCGATGGTGGGGCTGTGGGTGAAGCTGCTGAAGATCCCGCGCCCGCAGCTCTACGCCGGCATCCTGATCTTCGCCACCATCGGCGTCTACGGCATGCGGCAGAGCGCCTTCGACCTCTTCCTGATGCTGGGCGTGGGCCTGGTGGGTGTGTTGATGCGGCGCTTCCACTTCCCGACCGCGCCGGTCATCGTCGGCATGATCCTGGGCCCGCTGGCCGAGGCGCAGATTCGCAATGCGCTGTCGATAGGCGAAGGGCACTGGGGCGTCTTCGTGCAGCGGCCGATGTCGGCCGTGCTGCTGACGCTGGTGGTGTTGGTGCTGGCGCTGCCGCCGCTGATGGCCTGGCGACAGCGGCTCAGGAGCCGCTGAGCTTCAGCCGCGCGGCGGTAGACAGCGGTTCGGCCTCAGTTTGCAGCGCCCATCGCCAGCGCACGTTCGCGCTGCGCGGCCAGCGCTGCTGCGTCGTGCCGCTGGCCCGTGTCCCAGCCCTGCAGGTGCTGCAGCGCCACGTCGGCCAGGGCCCGCACGAAAACCGGCGAGTCGTTGACGCAGGGCACGTAGCTGAACTGCTCGCCGCCGGCTTCCAGGAAGGCCTCGCGGGCTTCCTGCGCAATTTCCTCCAGTGTCTCCAGGCAGTCGGCGACGAAGCCAGGGCACGTCACGTCGACCCGCTTGACACCGTTCTGCGCCATCGCGATCAGCGTCGGCTCGGTGTAGGGCTCCAGCCACTTGGCCTTGCCGAAGCGGCTCTGGAAGGTGACGACCATCTGCTCCTTCGTCAGGCCGAGACGCGTGCCCAGCAGCCGTGCGGTGACGTGGCACTGGCAGTGGTAGGGGTCGCCCAGCGTCAGCGAGCGTTCGGGCACGCCGTGGAAGCTGAGCACCAGCTTTTCGGCGCGGCCTTGTTCGGCCCAGTGGGCTTCGAGCCGCTGGGCCAGCGCCTCGATGTAGCCGGGGTGGTCGTGGTACTCGCCGACGAAGCGCAACTCGGGCACGCGCCGCGCCCGCAGGGCCCAGCGCATCACCGCGTCGCCCACGCTGGCGGTGGTGGCAGCGGCGTACTGCGGGTACAGCGGCAGCACCAGCACGCGTGTGGCGCCTTCGGCGCGCAACTGGTCCATCACCGAGGCCACCGAGGGGTTGCCGTAGCGCATCGCGTGGCGCACCAGCACATCGTGCCCTGCAGACTTCAGCACCGTGTCCAGCGCCTCGGTCTGGCGCCTTGTCCACACCGCCAGCGGCGAACCCTCGGCCATCCACACCGTGGCGTACTTGGCCGCCGACTTGGCTGGGCGTGTGTTGAGGATGATGCCGTGCAGGATGGGCCACCAGGCCAGGCGCGGGATCTCGACGACACGCGGGTCGCTCAGGAACTCGGCCAGGTAACGCCGCAGGGCGGGCGCCGTGGCCTCGTCGGGCGTGCCCAGGTTGACCAGCAGCACGGCGCTGCGGGCCTGTTGACCATGGCGGTAGCCGGGTTCGGGTGAGAAGCTCATTCGGCAGGGCCCGGTGCGGGGGGGGCGCCATTGCGGCGCGACAGTTCGGCGAGGATGGCCTGCAGGTCGACGGGCTTGGTCCAGCAGCCATCGAAGCCCGCTTGCCGTGCGGGCTCGGCCACCAGCGTGGGCTCATCGGCGGTGCACAGGAAGGCGGGCAGGGTGGGTGCCCGCAGTGCGGCGCGCAGCGCCGGCAGCAACAGGAAGCCGGTGGTGTCGGGCAGGTGCAGGTCGATGACGAGCAGCTCGGGTGCCCAGCGCTTCACCAGTTCCAGCGCTTCGGCGCCGCTGGCGGCGGTCTCCGTCTCGACACCGCCGGCGAAGCGGCAGGCCTCGACGAAGAGCAGGGTGTTGATGCGGTCGTCGTCGACGTACAGCAGGCGCATCGGGCTAACGCAAGGGCAGGAAAGGTTGCGGTTGCGTGTCGGCCAGGCGCAGCACGTCGAAGCTGACGCAGGCCGATGCCGCGTCGGCCGGCGAGCCGCCCAGCCCGATGCTGCCGCTGCCGTGCAGCGTGCAGCCGCCGCGCCGCAGGCTGACGATCTCGCCGTCGTTGAAACGCACGTAGGTGCCGTTGTAGCTGAGGTCGGTGAGCTGGAAGCTGCCGCTGTGCCAGTCGAGCCGCGCGTGTGAACGCGACACCCGCGCGTCGTCGACGCAGAACGCGGCCTGCGGGCTGCGCCCCAGCACCACCGGCATCTGCTGGCTGCTGAAGACACGGTGCTGGCCGCCCCACATCAGGCGCAGGCCGTCGGGCTCCTGCACCGAGGTGATCTCGCCGAACTGGGTGGCGTTGGGGTCGACACCGCCGCCGCGGCGGCCACCCATCACGTGCACCTCCACCGGTTCGACGCGGCCGCGCAGCACCAGCCGGTCTAGGCTGCGGAAGCGGGTCTGCATCTCGACCGACAGGCCCTTGCTCACCTCGGATGTGATCAGGGTCTCGTTGTCGCCGGCGTGGTCGAGCAGCCGCGCGGCGACGTTGACGGCGTCGCCGAAACAGTCGCCGGCCATCTCGACGATCTCGCCGCGGGCCGCCGCCACCTGCAGGCGCAGGCCGCGCAGGCCCGACGATGCGCCACGTTCGCTGCCGCGTGTGACCATGCCCTCGAGCACGTCGTGCATCTGGATGGCGGCCTGCACGGCCGCCGGCGGGGCGTCGAAAACGGCCATCAGGCCGTCACCCAGCGTCTTGACGACATGCCCTCCCTGGCTGGCCACCGGCGCACCCAGCGCATTCACGCAGTGCGTGACGACCGAGGTTGCCTCGGCATTGCCCAGACTCTCGTAAAGGCCCGTGCTGCCGCGCAGGTCGGCGAACAGGACGGTGCGGTCGGAGATGCGGGTCATGGCCGGAATGAGTGTAGTCGGCGCCCTGGACTCGAGCCTCGCCCTGCGGGGCGTGTCACCGCTGGATCAGAGGTTGTCCAGGCAGGTCCGCAATCTGTGCCTGCGGTGCAGGCTGCGTACGTCCGCTGCGCGGCCGCCCAGGCCTGCAGCCTGACCTACCTGTCCCATCCGTGCTGGCTGCGCCATCACAGATTGTCCAGGTAGGTGCGCAGCTTGTCCGAACGGCTGGGATGCTTGAGCTTGCGGATCGCCTTGGCCTCGATCTGGCGGATGCGCTCGCGTGTGACGTCGAACTGCTTGCCCACCTCTTCCAGCGTGTGGTCGGTGCTCATCTCGATGCCGAAACGCATGCGCAGCACCTTGGCTTCGCGCGGCGTCAGGCTGTCCAGGATATCTTTCACGACATCGCGCAGGCCGGCCTGCATCGCGGCATCGACCGGGGCCACGTTGTTGGTGTCCTCGATGAAGTCGCCCAGGTGGCTGTCGTCGTCGTCGCCGATCGGCGTTTCCATGGAGATCGGCTCTTTGGCGATCTTCATGATCTTGCGGATCTTGTCTTCCGGGATCTCCATCTTCTCGGCCAGCGTCGGGGCGTCGGGCT
>JAURZK010000037.1 GCA_030653505.1 Rubrivivax sp. | reverse complement strand
GCGACATGTTCCTGCCAGCCGACGCACAGCGGGTGATGTCGCAGGTGACGATCTACTTCGGCATCGCACCCGCGGTGGCGCCGATGATCGGCGGCTTGCTCTTTGCGCACGCCGACTGGCATGCCATCTTCTGGCTGCTGGTGCTGCTGGGTGCGGCCTTGTTCGTTTCGATGTGGCGCTGGCTGCCCGAGACGCTGGACCGGCCGGCGCGCCAACCCTTCAATGCCCGCCATCTGCTGCGCGGCTACTGGCAGATGGGCAAGAGCCCGCGCTTCATGGCGCTGGTGCTGGCCAGTGGCGTGCCCTTCAACGGCATGTTCCTCTACGTGCTGGCCGCGCCGGTGTTTCTGGGTGAACACCTGCGGCTCGCGCCGACGCAGTTCTTCTGGTTCTTCATCCTCAGCATCGGCGGCATCATGAGCGGCGCCTGGACCTCGGGCCGGTTGGCCGGGCGCATCAAGCCGCGCCACCAGATCCGACACGGCTTCGTCATCATGCTGCTCACCTCGCTGGTGAACGTGACGCTGAACCTGCTCTTCGAGCCCCACTGGGCCTGGGCCATGTTGCCCGTGGCGGTGTTTTCCTTTGGCTGGGCACTGATGGTGCCGGTGGTCACGCTGATGACGCTGGACCTGGTGCCCGAGCGCCGCGGCATGGCGTCCTCGGTCCAGGCCTGCGTGGGCAGCCTGGCCAATGCCGCGGTGGCCGGCATCGTGGTGCCGCTGGTCATGCACTCGACGCTGGCGCTGGCGCTGACCTCGCTGTCGATGATGGGCGTCGGCGTGTTCGCCTGGCTGTGGGTCAAACCCCGCCTGCCCCGGGGTGAGGACTGACGGCGGCGGTGCCCGGCCCGGGTTGCCGCGCGGGCTGCGGCCGGGCCGGTCTCAGGCCCCTGCGTGCGCCGCGGCGCGGCGGCGGGCCAGGCTGGCCACACCCGCCAGGCCCAGGCCGAACAGCAGCCAGGTGCCGGGTTCCGGGATGGCGGTGACCAGCGTGCCGTTCTGCACCTGCACCGTCAGGTCGAGCAGGTTCGAATCGAGTAGCAGCACCTCGGAGAAAGTCAGCGGGCTCGCGCCTGCCGTCGTGACGTTGAAGCCGATGTTGGCGAGCACGCCATTGCCGCTGACGCCCGGCAGGGCACCGATGAGCGAGCCCGCGGTGAAGCTGATCGTGCCCAGTGTGTTGTCGATGCTGCCGCCGACGAAGAACGTGGTACCGCCAGAGGGCAGCAGCGCCCCTTCCGTGACCGAAGCGGCCTGCACCACGCTGGGGTCGAAGGCCAGCGAGAACTGGTAGGCGTAGAGGTCGGCCACGCCGGTGAGCGCCACCTCGACAGTGACCGGCGAGCCGACGATCCCCGGGCTGGGCGTTGCGACGAGCGAGAGTACGGGGGCAGTCTGCGCGGAGGCCGCTGCGGCCAGAGCGCCCAGGGCGGCGGCGGCCAGAGCCTGCTTGCATGCGTGCCAGTGCTTCATCTCGATGCTCTCCGGAAAGTCTGCGGTAAGGGCGTGGGCGTCTGCGGCCAGGCCCGGTTCATCTGCAAGCCACTGCACGGTGCCCGCCACGCTTGGCAGACATCGCGCCGGGGCCACCTTGCACCCCGTCAGGCCGCGATGGTGTCATCTCCGGGCCGTTCTGCGCCCCCTGCGCTGCCCTGTACCCCCGCATTCGGGGGAGGGGCCTAGCGCGTGTTCGGCACGAAGACCAGGCGGGCCTGCAGCGTGACGATGGCCACTTCCAGCGCCTTCAGCGCCGGCGGGCCGGCGTCTTCTCGGCGGAAGACCTGCTTGGGCACCGTGCCGCGCGTGACGACCAGCGTGGCCCAGGCGCCGTCCTGCAGGCCGGGTTCCTCGTAGGTCTCGGCCATGGTGAAGAAGCCGGCGTCCAGCACGGCGCGCGCCAGGGTGTCGAAGTCGCCCGGCGCGAGGCGCGCTCGCGAGACCTGGTCCTGCGTGCCGCGGCGCGCCTTGCCGGTGACGACGGCCACCACGGTGCCGTCGCGGCGCAATTCCAGGCGTGAACCCGTGAGGCAGCCCGAACAGTCGCGCTCGAGCGTGAGGCTGGTGATCGCGCCCACGTCTGTGGCGGTGCTTGGCTGCGGCGGCATGGGTGGTGAGGTGTTTCCGGTGGCACAGGCCGGCAGCACGACGCACCCGCACAGCGCGCCGATGATCGAACGTCGGCGGGCGCCCGAGGGGCACTCGAATGAGGGGGTGGGCAGTGACATGCGCAACTCCGGTGGAAGGCCTCGTTCATAGTAGACCCCGGGCAGGAGAGGGCCCGATCGGCCGGTGCGGCTCCAGCATTACCCTGATAGGTAGTGGAACGTTCCCCGGCGCATGATTCTTGCTGACGCACACGCAGGTGCCGGCTCGCCGCGCACAGGTCACTTTCTACACGCCGCCAGCCAGGCCCGGCCACGAACCGGGGCGCATGGACGGAATTCGCAGAGGATCCCTGATGAAGAAGACCCGTTTGTCCGCCGTGCCGATGGGCGCGTTGTTCACGCTGTTGATGGTGGCCGCAGGCTCGTCGTCGGTGACGGCAGCGCCGGCAAGCCGCGCTGCGGCAGCGCCTGCAAGCAACGCGCAGATGGCTGCCGCGCACCCGTCGCGGGCCTTCTGGGTCGAGCAGCGCGGCACGCCCGCCGCCGTCTCGACGCGCGGCGAACGGGCGGCCTTGACGGCCACGCGCTTGCGCGCCGTGACGCTGGACAAGCTCAGCCTCTCCGGCCTGCTGCAGGCGGCGCCCGCCGAATTCAGCGCCGCGGCGCGGCAGAACCCGCTGGTCATCGTGCTGCCCGACCCGGCCGGCGGCTTCCAGCGTTTCTCGGTCGTCGACTCGCCCATCATGGAAGCCGGCCTGGCCGCGCGCCACCCCGAGATCAAGACCTACGCCGGTCGCGGCATCGACGACCCGACGGCCACGTTGCGCATGAGCGTCACGCCGCTGGGCGTGCAGGCCTCGGTGCGTGCCGCCAGCGGCGCCTGGTACGTCGAGCCCTACTACGAGCGCGACCAGAGCCTGTACGCCAGCTACCGTCGCGCCGACGTGCCGCAACGCCGCACCACCTTCGCCGAAGGGCTGATGAAGCAGGCCCAGGTGTCGCTGGCGCGTGGGCGCTACCGCGCCGGTGACGCGGTGCTCGTGCAGGGCATCGGTTTCGTCCCGAATGCGACGGTGACGATCACCGTTCGCCAGGGTGGCCAGGCCGAGGCGCGCCAGACACTTCACGCCACCGCAGGTGAAGATGGCACCCTGTCGGCCAGCTTCAAGGCCGACCCCTACCGCGCCGCCGGCAAGTACGAGGTGACCCTCAGCGACGGCCGCAGCACCAGCACTTCGGCCTACCAGGTGGTGGCCGACGGCGAGCCGCTCGACGCCGCGGTCGGCAACCAGCTGCGCACCTACCGCCTGGCGCTCGTCACCGACCCGGCCTACGCCAACTTCTTCGGCGCCGCCAACGTCACCGCGGCGAAGGTGCAGTTGATGAACCGCGTCAACCAGGTCTACGAGGACGACACCTCCATCCGCATGGTGCTGGTGGCCAACAACGACCTGCTCAACCTCGACACGGCAGCGCTGGCCACGGGCGCCAACGGCCCTTGCGGCGGCAGCGCCTGCTACACCGCGGCGCAGGTCGCCGGCTGCAGCAGCGGCGGGCTGACGCGCACGCGCCAGGTCATCGGCCTGCTCATCGGGGCCAGCAACTTCGACATCGGCCACCTTGCGCTGGGTGGCGACGGCGGCGGCATCGCCAGCCTCGGCGTCGTCGGCCTCAACAACAAGGCCCAGGGCTGCACGGGCATCAACCCGCCCACCGGCGACGTGTTCGCCATCGACTTCGTGGCGCACGAGATGGGCCACCAGTTTGCGGGCAACCACACCTTCAACGGCGTCGCCGGCAACTGTTCGGGCGGCAACCGCAATGCGGCGAACTCGGTCGAGCCCGGCAGCGGTGCTTCGGTGATGGCCTACGCCGGCATCTGCAGCACCGACAACATCCAGAACAACAGCGACCCGTACTTCTCGCAGCGCAGCTTCGACGAGATCTACAACCACACCAACGCTGCCGAACAGAGCCTGAACGAGGTGCAGCAGGCCGCGCTGACCAACTATCTGGCCAACGGACAGCAGTTCGTGCTGCGCTACAACGGTGCCGACTCGGCGCCCGTCGTGCGCGGCACCAACTTCACCACCGCGGGCGTGAAGGCTGCGGTCGAGGCCATCGCCGGCTGGCCGGTCGGTGGCACCGTCACCATCAGCACGCTGACCGACACCGGCTTCACCGTCACCTTCGGCGGCACGCTGGCGGGCGTCAACGTGCCGTCGCTGGAACTGCTGGCCTGCACCGGCGGCTGCACCGGCTACGTCGGCGAGATCGCCAAGGGCGGCACCACGACACGCGGCGGCGCGGTCACGGCCACCGGCAACACGCCGCCTGCAGTGAGTGCGCCTGCGGCCTACACGATCCCGCTGCGCACGCCCTTCGCGCTGACCGGCAGCGCCACGGATGCCGACGGCGACACCATTACGTACATGTGGGAGCAGAACGACCGCGGCGGCGCCACCGGCACCAGCCTCATCAGCAACACCAAGCTGAACGGCCCGCTGTTCCGCCAGTTCGGCACCCGTGCCGTGTTCAACGCCGGTGTCTACAACCCTGTGGGCCAGAACCAGACCGACACCAACCCGACACGGGTCTTCCCCGATCTGGTGCAGATCCTGGCCAACAACACCAACGCCGAGACGGGCGCATGCCCGGTGGTCTCGGGCTCACCCACCGTGCCGCAGATCGACTGTTACTCCGAGTTCCTGCCCACGGTCGACTACGTCGGCTTCACAGGCGTGAACGCCAGCCCGGCGCGACTGAACTTCAAGTTCACGGCGCGCGACGGCCGTGGCGGCGTCAACAGCACGAGCACGGTGCTCACGCTGGCCACGGCGGCCGGCCCCTTCATCGTGACGGCACCGAACACTTCGGCGCCCTTGGAAGGCGGCATGCCGACGACGGTGACCTGGAATGTCGCCGGCACCGACGCGGCGCCTGTCGGCACGGCCAACGTCAGGATCATGCTGTCGGTCGACGGTGGCCTGAGCTACCCCTACACGCTCGCCGCGCAGACGCCCAACGACGGCAGCGAGACGGTCACGCTGCCCATCGTGACTGCCGCGGCGGCGCGCGTGAAGGTCGAGGCCATCGGCAACGTCTTCTTCGACATCTCGAACGCCAGCTTCCCGATGGTGCTGCCGGCCGACCTGAACAGCGACGGTCTCGTCGACTGTGCGGACATCGCCATCGTCAAGGCCTCGCTGGGCAAGCGTGTGGGCCAACCCGGCTTCGACCCGCGTGCCGACGTCAACAACGACGGCGTGGTGGACGTGCGCGATCTCGCCTTCGTGACGCGCCGCGTCACCACCGGCAGCCGCTGCACGTAGGCGCGCGCCTGGCCGGCGCGGTGCGCCGGCCCTTCTTTCTCGACGGCCCCTTCCTGGCCCCTTCCTGGCATCAGGCAGGGGCCTTCTTCATGGGCGCGCGCCAAGCGCGATGGCAGCCCAGGCCGGCCAGGGTCAAGTCGAGCCTGCGGACTGCCGATATCCCGACGAGGAGCCCCCGCCATGACCCCGTTGCCGTTCGCCCGCCACTTTCCTGCCCACGTCTTGGTGCTGCTGGCCGGGCTGCTGCTGTCCTTCGCCCCCGCGCAGGCGTCCGAGCCGGCGGCACAGGGACTGGCGAAGGCGATGAAGTCCACCCGCGCAGAGAAAGTCAGCGTTGTCGCCAAGGACAAGGTCAAGCCCGAGGCCGAGGCCGCACCCGCCACAGTGCCCGACCCGCTCGAGCACCTGCGCCAGCGCCTGGCCGAACGCCTGTCGGCGGCGCGCACCAGCGTTGCCGGTGGCCCCTACGACGTGCGCGTCTCGGCGCGCTCGCCCGCGCCGGTGGCTGCACCCGCCAAACAGGGCGCGGCAGCGGGCCACAAGGCCGGCGGCAAGGCCGCCAGCGGCCAGGGTGCCAAGGGTGCCGCCGCCCATGCGCCGCACTGGGACTACCAGGGCGGCAGTGGCCCCGAGGCCTGGGGTGCGCTGAAACCCGAGTTCTCGCTGTGCACGACCGGCCAGCGCCAGAGCCCTATCGACATCCGCGGCGGCTTCGCCGTCGACCTGGAGCCGGTCAACTTCGACTACCAGGCCAGCAGGTTTGCCGTGCTCGACAACGGCCACACGGTGCAGGTCGAACTGGCCAAGGGCAATGCCATCGAGGTCGGCGGCAAGCGCTTCGAACTGCAGCAGTTCCACTTCCACCGTCCGTCGGAAGAGCGCATCGACGGCCGTCAGTTCGAGATGTCGCTGCACCTCGTGCACAAGGACGAGCACGGCCGGCTGGCGGTGGTGGCGCTGCTCTTCGACAAGGGACCGGCGCACCCGGTGCTGCAGCAGGTGTGGAACAACCTGCCGCTGGAACGCGGCGAGGCTGCTCCGGCGCGCGCGCCGCTGGAATTGAGCGCGCTGCTGCCGGTCGATCGGCGCTATTACACCTACATGGGCTCGCTGACCACGCCGCCGTGCTCCGAGGGCGTGCAGTGGATCGTGATGCGCCATCCGGTGACATTGGCGCCGGAGCAGATCGAGATCTTCGCCCGCATCTACCCGATGAATGCGCGGCCGCTGCAGTCGGCTTCGGGGCGGCGCATCCTGCAGTCCCAGTAGTCAGCGTCGCTGTCGCTGCGCCGCAGGCTCAAGCTGCCGGGGGTTCGTCACCCGGCGCAGCGCCGCCACTCGCGCGGCGGGTAAACAACAGCGGCCACAGCCAGAGGCTGGCGAACCACAGGCCGATGCGGCCGGGTGACAGCGGCCGGGTTTCGTGCTGCGCCACCTTCGCGAACAGCACGCCTGCACCCACCACCACGTAGAACAGCAGCGCGCCGTAGAAGGCCACGCGTGCGCCGTAGGTGCCGGCGACCAGGTCGCCCAGCGCGGCACCGAGCAACGCCGCCACGCCCACCGACAGCAGCAGCGCGATGGCCACGCCAGCCAGGGCATGGCGCAGTTTCCAGAGCGGGTCTTCGTAGGACATGCGGGCGTTGCTTCGTCCTGCCGGGGCGTGGACCGTGGGCGAGTATCGCCGCAGGCCTTGCGCCAGCGAAGGCCCCTGCAGCACCATGTTCAAGCTGCCTTCAGGGCAAACTGCCGGGCGATGAAAGCCCAGGCCAGGCGCGACGCATCGGGGCCCTGCGCGTCGCCGTAGGGCTGCCCGGCAGCGCCGCCGCTCCAGTTGTGGCCCAGGCGGCCGACTTCGACCAGCTGCGCCACGGTGCGCGCGCCGACCCGGAAGTCCGTGATCTCCATCGGGTGCCGCTGTCCACGCTGCGCACGCCGCGGCGCGCCGGCCACGGCGCCGGCGGCGTCGGCCCAGGCCTCGGCCGCGGCGCGGCCGTTGCGGATCGAGACCACCGTGTCGGCCCCACCGTGCACCACCAGCAGCGGCGGCAGTGCCGGGCCGCCGTGCAAGGCGGAGGCGGCACGCAGCGCTCCCGTCGCCAGGACCGTGCGCCGCCCCTGCATCGCGCCCAGGGCCGTCAGGGTCGAGTGCGCGCTGCCCGGCGGCATGCCCGAGTGCATGACCACGGCGCGGAAGCGCTCGGGGTGCCGCACGGCCATCAGGGCGGCCATGCTGGCGCCGGCCGACAGGCCGGCCAACGCCACGCGCGCAGGGTCTGCGGCGTAGAGCAGCGTCACCTGGTCGATGGCCTTCAGGATCAGGCCGGCTTCCCCGTGGGCACGCCCGTGGTCGGTGTCGAACCAGTTCCAGCAGCCCTGCAGGTTGGCCAGGCGGTCCTGCTCGGGGTAGAGCACCATGAAACCCTCGCGCGCGGCGACGCGGTTCATGCGCGTGCTCATCGCGAAGCTTTTTGCGTCCTGCCCGCAGCCATGCAGCATCACCAGCAGCGGCAAACGTTCGCCGCGCGCCAGCCCCGGGGGCCGGTAGAGCCGGTAACGCCGCGCGCCGCCGCTGCCCATCACCACGCCCGCGAGCCAGTCACCCGCGCCGGGCGGCGGCTTCAGCGTCTGCGCGCTGGCCTTCACGGCGCGTGCCACCGTGGCGCGGCCCGCGCGGGCCGTGGGGCCGGTCATCAGCTTCAGGCTGGTCTGGAAGAGGCGACCGAAGCCACCGAGCCGCAGACGTCTGGGCATGTGGCTCAGCCGAAACATGCCGCGACATCGAGCGTCGAACGGCGGCCTACGTCCGACGCGTGCGCGGCCACCCACGCGGCCCCGCAGTCACGCCCCTGGACATGCAGGCGATCGAGAAAGGGCCCGTAAGCCAGCATCTTGGTCTCGCTGCGCTGCAGGCTGCCCACCTCGCTGGTGTCGACGAGGTGAAAGCGCATCTGCCGCAGGCGCTGGTCCAGCCGGCCTGATGACAAGCGCGCCAGCAGCCCCGGCCGCGAAAACGCCGTGGCCTGCGCGAACATGCGCATCTCGCGCATGAAGTGCGTGCTGAACGCGAGTTCGGCGATGCGTGCCTCGATGTCCTCCAGTGTCCGCGGCGTGTCTTCGCGCTTCAGTGGTGCCAGCAGCACCAGCAGCACGTCGCGCGCGTCGCAGTCGTAGAAGAGCGGAAAGACCGCCGGGTTGGCCGAGAAGCCGCCGTCCCAGTAGGCCTCGCCTTCGATCTCCACCGCGTGGTGGATCCTGGGCAGGCAGGCCGAAGCCAGCAGCACCTCCACCGACAGCTCGTGCTCGCGGAACACGCGCAGCCTGCCGCTGCGCGCCTGCGTCGCGCCGACGAAGAGCTTGAAGGGGCTGCTCTGGCGCAGGGCCTTGAAGTCGACCTGGCGTTCGAGCAGGTCGCGCAGCGGGTTCAGGTCGAAGGGATTCAGCTGCGCGGGCGAAAACCATCCCGCCCAGCTGGCCAGCATCTTGCCGGCGGCAGACAGGTCGATGGCGTCGTTCGATCCCTGCGTCACCAGGCCGGCAGGCAACTGCTTGCCCACTGCGGTCCAGAACGTGGCCAGGGCCCGCTGCGCGCCTTCGCGGCCGCCCTTGCGCCAGCCGTCGGCCAGCACCACGGCGTTCATGGCGCCGGCGCTGCTGCCGCTCAGGCCCTCGAACTCCAGCCCGGTGTCCTGCAGCAGCGCGTCGAGCACGCCCCAGGTGAAGGCGCCGTGCGCGCCGCCGCCCTGCAGCGCCAGGTTGAGCCGAGGCGGCGGGTGACGCACGGCCTGCCACCAGCCTGCCGCGCCCTGGGTCGTGGCCGTGGCGACGGCCGCGGGCACCGGTGGCGCGCGCCGCATGGGCGCCGTTGTGTCGTTCATGGCAATTCCTTCGCCGCAGGCGGGTTGCCTCGCTGAAGCGAAGTATCTAGGGTTTTCCCTAGTGCGTTTGTAGGAGAGTGGCTGCCGCTCCCGTCAGCACCGGCCATCGCTCCGTTCGGCGGCGCGCGCACCAGTCCTCACAAACGACTTTCAGACAACCTTGCAAGTCCTTCATTCACAACGATTTTCTACCCGATTGAATTTCAGAATCGTGTGTAAGTCGTTGATTTGATTGAATTTTCGCGCGGTGCGCATTGACCCGGGCACTGACCGTCGGGTAAAGTGGGAGATCGTGTGGTTTAGTGGGGGAAAGTGTCTGCCATGGTATTTCGCGGCGGTCCGGTGCTGACGTTGGACGGGAAGGGGCGCATCACCGTGCCCGCCCGCTGGCGTGACGTGCTCGTGGCCAACGTGCAAGGCCAGATGGTGGTGACGAAGAACCCCGACGGCTGCCTCTCGCTGTACCCGCTGCCGGTGTGGGAGGCCTTCGAGAACAGCGTGCTGGCGCTGACCACCGAAGACGACGCCTGGCGCCGCTTTTTCATCGGCAGCGCCACAGAGGTCGAACTCGACGGCGCCGCACGGGTGCTCATTCCGCCCGAACTGCGGGCTTGGGCGGGGCTGGAGCGCGACGTGAAGTTCATGGGCGTGGGCGCCTATTTTGAGCTCTGGGACAGCGCCCGGCACGACGCGCGTGAAGCCGAGGCACTGGCCCGGCCACGGCCAGACTCCCTGCGAAACCTGGTCATACGGTGAACACGGCCCCTGCATGGCGCCACACCACCGTGTTGCTCAACGAGGCCGTGCAGGCCCTGGTGACGCAGCCCGATGGCACCTATGTCGACGGCACCTTCGGCCGCGGCGGCCACAGCCGCGCGCTGCTGGCGCTGCTGTCGCCGGCCGGGCGCCTGGTGGCCTTCGACAAGGACCCCGAGGCCGTTGCCGAGGCGGGGTCGATCACCGACCCGCGCTTTGCCATCTGCCACGAGAGCTTCGACGCGATGCAGGCCGAACTGGCGGCGCGCGGCATCACGCAGGTGCAGGGTGTGCTGCTCGACCTGGGCATCAGCTCGCCGCAGATCGACAACCCCGGCCGCGGCTTCAGTTTTCGATACGACGCCCCGCTGGACATGCGCATGGACACCACGCGCGGCGAAACGGCGGCTGAATTCCTGGCACGCGCCGACGTGCGTGAAATCACGGAGGTGATACGTGACTATGGCGAAGAACGGTTTGCTGCTCAGATTGCAAAGGCGCTTGTCGCTCGCCGCGAAAGCGGCGCTGCCGTCGTTCGCACCGGCGAGCTTTCCGCGCTCGTGGCTCGCACCGTCAAGACCCGCGAGCCGGGCCAGGACCCTGCAACGCGCACGTTTCAGGCTCTACGGATTCACGTCAACGCCGAGCTTGAAGCGCTCGAACAGGGGCTGAAGGCCGCACTCGCGCTGCTGGCCCCGCACGGACGCCTGGTCGTCATCGCCTTCCACTCGCTGGAAGACCGCATCGTGAAGACCTTCATCAATCGCGAGAGCCGCGAAGTGGTGGACCGCCGCGCGCCCTTTGCACCGGCGCAACCGATGCGACTGGCTGCGCTGGGCCGCCTGAAGCCGTCGGCCGAAGAGATCAGCGCCAACCCGCGTGCACGGTCGGCGGTGATGCGTGTGGCCGAACGCACCGAGGTCGCGTGACCTCACCTGCCACCGCAACTGCAAGCGCGCCCGCCCCGTGAAGCTCAACGTGCTGCTCTTCGTCGCGCTGATCACCAGCAGCCTGTTGCTGGTGAAGACGGCCTACGAATCGCGCCAGCTCTTTGCCGCGCTGGACGCCGCGCGTGCCGAGCAGAAACAGCTCGACGCCGAATACAAGCGCCTGGACGCCGAGGCGCAGGCCCAGGGCACGCACCTGCGCGTGGAACGCACCGCGCGTGAACGGCTGCAGATGCGCACCGCGACACCGGCCGTCACGGCCTACGTCTACGACACCGCGGCCTCCGAGGTGGCGCGATGAGCCGCGGCAGCCCCAACAGCGTGCGCAGCGTCAACTACGCCACCAGCCCGCTGCTGGCGAGCAAGACGCCGCCCTGGCGCTCGCGCTTCGTCGTCGTGCTGGTGGGTGCGGCCTTCCTGCTGCTGCTGGGCCGCGCCGTGCACCTGCAGATCGTCGCCACCGACTTCTACCAGGCCGAAGGCGAGAAGCGCTTCTTCCACAAGCAGCCGCTGCCGGCCAGCCGCGGCCGCATCCTCGACCGCAACGGCCTCGTGCTGGCCACCAGCGTCGCGCTGCCTTCGGTGCAGGTCGACATCAAGACCTTCGCCGCCGACAGCGCGCAGCGCAAGGCACTCGCGCGCCACCTCGGCATGCCGCTGGCCGAACTCAACGGCAAGCTCGAAGGCGTGAACCACGGCGCCGTGGTGCTTCGCCGCCATGTCGAGGAAGCGGCGTGGCAGGAAGTGAAGGCGATGGCGCTCAAGGGTGTGCAGGAAGTGCGCGAGTACAAGCGCCGCTATCCCGAGGGCGAGGCCGCCGCGCACGTCGTGGGCTTCACCAACATCGACGACAAGGGCCAGGAAGGCATCGAGCTCGGCTTCCAGGACCAACTGCTGGGCACAGCCGGCCAGCGCACCGTGGTGCGCGACCGCCTGGGCCGCGTGGTCGAGGATGTGGGCGACCAGGCCGACCCGGTGAACGGCCGCGACGTCGCGCTCAGCATCGACAGCAAGGTGCAGTTCTTCGCCTACCAGCGCGTGCGCGACGCGGTGCAGGAACACAAGGCCAAGGCCGGCAGCGTGGTCGTGCTCGACGTGTTGACGGGCGAGGTGCTGGCGCTGGCCAACTACCCCAGCTTCGACCCCGCGAACCGGCGCAACCTCACGGGTGCACAACTTCGCAACCGCGCGCTGACCGACATCTTCGAGCCCGGCTCGACGATGAAACCCTTCGTCGCCGCGCTGGCGCTGGACACCGGGCGCGTCACGCCGGCCACACCGATCGACACCGCGCCGGGCCGCATCACCATCACCGGCAGCACCATCAACGATTCGCACCCGCATGGCACCCTGACGGTGGCCGAGGTCATCCAGAAGAGCAGCAACGTCGGCACCGTCAAGCTCGCCCTCTCCATGCCGGCACGCGAGATGTGGGAGATGTATACCGCGATCGGCCTGGGCCAGAAGCCGCGCATCGACTTCCCCGGCGCGGTGACGGGCCGGCTGCGCCCCTTCAAGACCTGGCGCCCCATCGAACACGCAACCATGAGCTACGGCTACGGGTTGTCGGCCAGCCTCTTCCAGCTGGCGCGTGCCTACACCGTGTTCGCGCGCGACGGTGAACTGGTGCCCGTGACTATCCAGCACGCCGCGGCCGGCGACGCAGCTGCCAACCCGCCGCTGGTGGGCCAGCGCGTGATGTCGGCCAGGACGGCGCAGCAGGTGCGCCAGATGCTGCAACTGGCCGCCGGCCCGGGCGGCACGGCACCGAAGGCGCAGGCCATCGGCTACTCGGTGGGAGGCAAGACCGGCACCGCGCGCAAGCAGGAAGGCAAGGGCTACGGCAACAAGTACCGCGCCTGGTTCGTCGGCCTGGCGCCGGTGGCCCACCCGCGCATCGTTGTCGCAGTGATGGTCGACGAACCCGGCAAGGGCACCTACTACGGCGGCGATGTCGCCGCGCCGGTGTTCAGCCAGGTCGTGCAGCAGACGTTGCGCATGATGAACGTGGCGCCCGACATCGACGTCAAGGCGCAGATCAGCGCCAAGCCCGTGCCGGCCGAAATCGAGAGCTTCTGACCGTGGCCATCGCGCTCGCCAACGCCTCCGACGCCGCCGCCTGGCTGGCTGCGCGCGTGCACCTGAACGCGGGTGCCCTGTTGCGCAGCGACAGCCGCGCCGTGCGCCCGGGCGACGGCTTCATCGCCTGGCCCGGCCACGCCAGCGACGGACGCCGCTACGTACCGCAGGCGCTGGCCGCGGGTGCCGTGGCGTGCCTGGTGGAGGCCGAAGGCGCGGCCGCCTTCGGCTTCGACGACGAACGCATCGCCATGCTGCACGGCCTGAAGGCGGCCGCCGGCGAGGTGGTCGATGCGGTTTGCGGCCAGCCCAGCGCCGTGCTCGACGTGGTGGCCACCACGGGCACCAACGGCAAGACCAGCACCGCCTGGTGGACGGCGCAGGCGCTGACCCATCTGCAGCGGCGCTGCGGTGTTGTCGGCACGCTGGGCATCGGCTCGCCGCCGCTGGCGGGTCACGCCGGCGATGTCGAGTTCACCGGCCTGACCACGCCCGACCCTGTGGCGCTGCACCAGGCCTTCCGCCGCTTCGTGAACGAGGGTCTTGCGGCCTGCGCGATCGAGGCGTCGTCGATCGGCCTGGCCGAACACCGGCTGGTGGCGGCGCGCATCGACGTCGCGCTGTTCACCAACTTCACGCGCGACCACCTCGACTACCACGGCAGCATGCAAGCCTACTGGGCCGCCAAGCGCACGCTGTTCGGCTGGCCGGGGCTGCGCGCGGCCGTCATCAACGTCGACGATCTGCAGGGCGCCGCGCTGGCGCAGGAACTCAGCGGCGGCCCGGCCGCGTTGTGGACGGTCTCGCTGCACGGCCCTGCGCGGCTTCGCGCCGAGGGCCTGCACTATGCCGATGCTGGCCTGGCCTTCACGCTCGTCGAGTCGACAGGCAGCGCCGAACAGCAGGCTGAAGCGTCGATGGTCTCGGCGCTGCGCGCCGAGGTGCGCAGCAGCCTGGTGGGCGAGTTCAATGCCAGCAACCTGCTCGTCGTGCTGGGCGGGCTGCGCGCGCTGGGTGTGCCGCTGGCCGACGCCGCTGCCGCGGCCGCCGTGCTCACGTCCGTTCCCGGGCGTCTGCAGCGTGTGCCGGGGCGCGACGTGGAAGTGGTCGTCGACTACGCCCACACCCCCGACGCGCTGGCCCAGGTGCTGAAGGCGCTGCGCCCGCTGGCCGCGGCGCGTGGCGGCCTTCTTTGGTGCCTGTTCGGCTGCGGCGGCAACCGCGACGCCACCAAGCGCCCGTTGATGGGCGCCATCGCCGCCGCCGGCGCAGACCGTGTCGTCATCACCAGCGACAACCCGCGCGACGAGGAGCCGCACGCCATCCTGGCGCAGATCCTGGCCGGCGTCACCGGCCACGACGAGATCGGCGTCATCGAGGACCGCCGCGCGGCGATCACCCACGTCGTGCAGCGCGCTGCAGCGGGCGACGTGGTGCTGCTGGCCGGCAAGGGCCACGAGGACTATCAGGAAGTGGCAGGCATCAAGCGCCCCTTCTCCGACCTGCTCGAAGCGCAGGCCGCGCTGCGCGCCCGCGAAGGGGCAGACGCATGATGTTCACGCTGGCCCAGGCGCAGGCGCTTCTGCCCGGCAGCACGCTGGTCGGCGATGGCAGCACGCCGATCCATCGTGTGCACACCGACACGCGCACACTGCAACCCGGCGACCTCTTCGCCGCGCTGAAGGGTGAACGTTTCGACGGCCACGACTACCTGCGCGAGGCACGCGCGGCCGGTGCCGTGGCCGCGCTGGCCGAACACGGCCTGGGCGCGGCCACGCTGCCCGGCCTGCAGGTGGCCGACAGCCTGCAGGGGCTGCAGCAGCTGGCCGCGGCCTGGCGAGCGCAGTTCAGCCTGCCCCTGGTGGCCGTGACCGGCAGCAACGGCAAGACCACGGTGACACAGATGCTGGCCGCCATCCTGCGCGCCGCATTCGGCGACGCGATGCTCGCCACCGCCGGCAACCTGAACAACCACATCGGCGTGCCGCTGACGCTGCTGCGCCTGCGCAGCGACCACCGCGCCGCGGTGCTGGAACTGGGCATGAACCACGCCGGCGAGATCGCCTTGCTGGCCGCGCTGGCCAGGCCCACCGTGGCGCTGGTCAACAACGCCCAGCGTGAACACCAGGAGTTCATGGCCAGCGTCGAAGCCGTGGCACGCGAGAACGGCGCCGTCATCGATGTACTGCCGGCCGATGGTTCGGTGGTCATCCCGGCCGACGACACCTACACGCCGCTGTGGCGCGGCATGTCTGGCGCGCGACGCGTGCTGACGTTCAGCGACACCGCACCGGCCGACGTCACGGGCGATGCAAGCTGGAACGCCACTGCAGCGCACTGGGCGCTGACCTTGCACACGCAGGCCGGGCAGGTTGACACCACGCTGCACCAGGCCGGCCGCCACAACCTGCGCAACGCGCTCGCCGCCGCGGCAGCGGCGCTCGCCGTGGGCGTGCCGCTGGCCGACATCGCCGCCGGTCTGGCAGCCTTCGCACCGGTGGCCGGTCGCTCGCAGACGCTGGCGCTGGTGCTCGACGGCCGCAGCGTCACGCTTGTCGATGACAGCTACAACGCCAACCCCGATTCGGTGCTGGCGGCGATCGGCCTGCTGGCCGACATGCCGGGCCCGCGCTGGCTGGTGCTGGGCGACATGGGCGAGGTCGGCAGCGAAGGACCCCGTTTCCACGCCGAGGTGGGGGCGGCCGCACGCGGTGCCGGCATCGAGTTCGTCTGGGCCGCCGGCGCGCTGTGCGCCCATGCCGGCGCCGGGCGTCACTTCGACAGCGTGGCCGAGTTGCTCTCTGCGCTGCCCGCGGCGACGCCCGCGGCGGCGTCGGTGCTGGTCAAGGGTTCGAGGTTCATGCAGATGGAGCAGGTGGTTCGTGTGCTGAAGAAGTTGTCGGCGCCGCCTGCGGCGCCTGGGACGGAGGCCGAACATGCTGCTTAGCCTGACGCAGTGGCTGATGGCGATGCGCCCCGACGAGCTCGGATTCCTGCGTGTCTTCCAGTACCTCACCTTCCGCGCCGTGCTCGCCGCGCTGACCTCGCTGCTCATCGGCCTGGCCTTCGGGCCCTGGGTCATCCGCCGCCTCACCGCGATGAAGATCGGCCAGCCCATCCGCGAATACGGCATGCAGGCCCATCTGGGCAAGCGCGGCACGCCGACGATGGGTGGCGTGCTGGTGCTCATCGGCATCGGTGTCAGCACGCTGCTGTGGTTCGACTGGACCAACCGCTTCGTCTGGGTGGTGATGCTCGTCACCTTCGGCTTCGGCGCCATCGGCTGGGTCGACGACTACCGCAAGGTCGTCAACAAGGACCCCGAGGGCATGCGCAGCCGCGAGAAGTTCTTCTGGCAGACGCTGATCGGCATCGTTGCCGCGCTGTACCTGGCCTTCAGCGTCAGCGAGACCAGCAACCTGCGTGTGCTGGAACTCTTCATCCGCTGGGTGACGAGCGGCTTCTCCAACGACCTGCCGCCGCGGGCCGACCTCATGGTGCCCTTCTTCAAGACCGTGAGCTACCCGCTGGGTGTCTTCGGCTTCATCTTCCTGACCTGGTTCGTCATCGTCGGCTGCAGCAACGCCGTGAACTTCACCGACGGCCTGGACGGCCTGGCCATCATGCCGGTGGTGATGGTGGGCAGCGCCCTGGGCGTCTTCGCCTACGTGGTGGGCAACGTCAACTTCAGCAAGTACCTGCTCTTTCCCTACATCCCCGGCGCAGGTGAACTGCTGGTCTTCTGCGCCGCGATGGCGGGCGCGGGGCTGGCCTTCCTGTGGTTCAACACCAGCCCGGCGCAGGTGTTCATGGGCGACGTCGGTGCGCTGTCGCTGGGCGGCGCTTTAGGCACCATCGCCGTCATCACGCGGCAGGAGATCGTGCTCGGCATCATGGGCGGCATCTTCGTCGCCGAGGCGCTGAGCGTGATGCTGCAGGTGAGCTGGTTCAAGTTCACGAAGAAGCGTTACGGCGTGGGCAAGCGCATCTTCCTGATGGCGCCGTTGCACCACCACTTCGAGAAGAAGGGCTGGGCCGAGACGCAGGTGGTCGTGCGCTTCTGGATCATCACCATGCTGCTGTGCCTGATCGGCCTGGCGAGCCTGAAGCTGCGGTGAGGCACCTGTGTTCTTTCTGAGAGACCTCCCCGTGCTGATCCTGGGCCTGGGCGACAGCGGCCTGGCCATGGCGCGTTGGTGCGCCCGCTGCGGCGCCGCCGTGACGGTGTGGGACTCGCGCGACGAGACCCCGGGCGACGCCCTGCTGGCCGCGGAGTGGCCGGGCGTGCTGCGCATCGGCGGCGAACTGACGCCCGAGCGGCTGACCGGCTTCCGGCTCGTACTGAAGAGCCCCGGCCTGGCGCCGTCGGACACCCGCGTGGCGCCGCTGCTCGCCGAGGCGCATGACACCGGCATCGCGGTGCTGGGCGAACTGGATCTCTTCGTGCGCGCGCTGGCCGACCTGAAGGCCGCCTGGGACTATGCGCCACAGTTGCTGGCCATCACCGGCACCAACGGCAAGACGACGACGACCGCGATGACGGCGTTGCTGGTGGAACGCGCCGGCCGCCGCGTCGCCGTGGCCGGCAACATCGGGCCGACGCTGCTCGACACGCTGAGTGCGTTGCTGGTCGAACTGCCGCCGCCAAGCGAGCCCGCGCCCGAGCCCGAGCCCGAGCCCGAGCCCGAGCCCACCCCCGCCGATGCGCTGCCCCAGGTCTGGGTGCTGGAACTCAGCAGCTTCCAGCTCGAAGGCGGCGGCATCGGCGTGCGTGGCTTCGAACCCACCGCGGCCGCGGTGCTGAACATCACGCAGGACCACCTCGACTGGCACGGCACGATGGCCGCCTACACGGCGGCCAAGGCACGTGTCTTCGGCGGCAGCGGCGTGATGGTCATCAACCGCGACGATGCGGCGGTCGAGGCCCTGGTGCCGCAGCCGCTGCCGGTGAAGGGCAAGCTCAAGCCCAAGCCCGTGACACGCGCCATCCTGCGCTTCGGCCTCGATGCCCCGCAGCAGCCGGGTGACTTCGGCCTCGTCACACAGAACGGCATGGCCTGGCTGGTGCGTGCGCTGCCCGCCGACGAGACCTTCAAGCGCAAGAAGGGCGACGAGCCCGAAGAGGTGCACCTGCAGCGCCTGATGCCGGCCGACGCACTGCGTGTGCGCGGCCGCCACAACGCGGCTAACGCGCTGGCCGCGCTGGCCCTGGCCACGGCCATCGGCTGCCCGCTGGCGCCCATGCTGCATGGCCTGCGCGAGTACAGCGGCGAACCGCACCGCTTGGCCTTCGTCGCGCGCATCGGTGAGGTCGAGGCCTTCGACGACAGCAAGGGCACCAACGTCGGCGCCACCGTGGCCGCCATCAACGGGCTGGGCGAAGACAAGGCGCCGGGCAAGCTGCTGCTGATCCTGGGCGGCGACGGCAATGGGCAGGACTTCGCGCCGATGCGTGAACCGCTCGCTCGCCATGCCCGCGCCGTTGCCACCATCGGCCGCGACGCCGCGGCCAGCGAGGCTGACAACCTCGACAC
>JAURZK010000024.1 GCA_030653505.1 Rubrivivax sp. | reverse complement strand
AGGCCGCAACGTCCAGCGTGGGTGCTGCATCAGCCACCACCAGCGCGATGTCATACAGCGGGTAGCGATGGCTGCTGGTTTCAACGCCCAGGATCGGAAGGAGCCCTGGCAACACGGCAGGCGAGCGAGTCGACATCTGCGCCAGTTCCTGGGCCACTTCGATGGTGATCGACTGGAAGGTCGAATCGGCGCCCCCCGGGACGCCCAGAGGCAGCAACCGATCGGCCCAGTTGTCGACCCCAGCAGAACCGAGTCCCAGCACGAAGCGGTCGTCGCGCTGGTACTTCGACAGCAGGACCGCCAGCAGGCCGGCGCAGATCTCCACGTTGGACAGGCCGCGCGACGGGTGCACGCTCTTGAGCAGGCGCACAACCTCTGGGTCGAGCTCGAAAATCGCGGCCCCATAGACGCGGGGCGAAGACGAGGTGCGCTTGCGGTCGGGAACGATGGCGGCCCTGGGCAAGTCCTGGTCTACCCGGGACAGCCAGAACAGCTGGTCCGTCAGTTCACCGCCACTGTCGCCGGTGGTCTCTTTCGCGGAAGGTGTGGCTGTGTGGGTCATGCGATCAGGGGGCGTAGCGCTGTCAGGGGATCCAGGTTCTGCCGGTGCTGTCGGCACGGCAGCACCGCCGTAGGCGGCACTGGCCTGAGCGTCTGCGCATACCCTCGGGCCGGAAGAGCATGGAAGAGGAACTATAGGGTGTGCGACAGCGGGCGGTGAAGCAGCGGCGTCTCAAGTCCGGCAGGACTTCCGGTCCTACTTCGCATCGCGGTCACGTTTGGGTTCGCGACGCGCCAGGATGCGGAGCGGTCGTGAAAGTGCGAAAGCGGGGATTAATCCTCGCCCGGCCTCTGCTGTCGTATGCTGCAATCCCTGCGGGCGGAGCCCCGAACCCAGGGTTCGTGTGCTATGGATCGCAAGGGTTCCTGGGTTGCCGTACTCGGCGCGGCGTGCCTCGGGTCCGTTGAGTCGAAATGGCATCCTGGAACACCAGGAACATCGTGTTGGAAAAAACTACCAAGTCACCTAACAAGTGGCCCTTGGCGCAAGCCGCGGGCGCGGCGAGCAGGACCGCCAGGAACTCGATCCTCGAGGCCGTCGGTGACACGCCCATGGTGCACATGGCACGCCTGTTCGAGGAATCCGGCTTGGCCGTCTTCGGCAAGCTCGAGGCGCTCAATCCAGGTGGCAGCATCAAGGACCGCGCGGCATACAACATCCTGACCCATGCGCTGGCCGCCGGCGTCATCAGCCACGACACCACTGTCGTCGAATCCAGCTCCGGGAATTTCGCCATCGGCCTAGCCCAGGTCTGTGCCTACATGGGTTTACGACTGGTCTGCGTCGTCGACATCAAGACGACGGCGTCGAACATCAGCATCATCGAGGCCTATGGGGCCCGGGTCGACCTCGTGTCCAAACCCGACCCCGAGTCCGGCGAGTACCTGAACGCGCGCCTGAAGCGGGTGCGGCAGATTCTGGACTCGGTTCCAAACGGTTTCTGGCCCAACCAGTACGCCAATGCCGACAATTCCGGTGCGCACTTCGGCTCGACGATGCCCGAGATCGTGGCCACGTTGGGCGATAACATCGACTATCTGGTGTTGTCGACCAGCACCTGCGGCACGTTGCGGGGATGTGCCGACTACATCCACGAACGCCACATGAAGACCAAGGTCGTGGCCGTCGATGCCATGGGCAGCGTCATCTTCGGCAGACCGTCGGGCAAGCGCCTGCTTCCGGGTCACGGTGCGGGCATCGTGCCGCCGCTGTTCAAAAGCGATCTGGCCGACATCGTCGTGCACGTTTCCGACCTGGACTGCGTGCTCGGCTGCCGCCGCCTTGTCCAGTACGAGGCGATACTGGCCGGTGCATCTTCAGGGGGCGTCGTCACGGCCATCGAGCGACTGGCCGCCGACGGTGTAATGGCCCCGGGTGCTCGTGTTGCGGCGATCCTGCCCGACCGCGGCGAACGCTATCTAGACACCGTGTATTCGGACCGGTGGGTCCAGGAGAAGCTGGGCAACGAAGCACTCTCGATCTAGCCCCTCACGCCATGCCGAGGCCTTCTGCCAGGTCCCCCGCACCATCCATCCATCAATGCAGTGAGTCCAACCATGCCTATTGACACCAGCCTGCTTGTCCTGTCCGGGCCTGATGTTCACGAACTGCTTCAGGGCCGCGAAGCCGACGTCATAGGCGCCGTCCGCAGCGCCTATCTCGAGCATCAGAAGGGCCACAGCTGCCTGCCGCATTCGGTGTTCGTGCGATTCCCCGAGCGGGTCAAGGAGCGCATCATTGCGCTGCCGGCTTACCTTGGTGGCGAGCGTGAACTGGCAGGGATCAAGTGGATTTCATCCTTTCCGGGCAATCACGATCTCGGAATCAGCCGCGCTTCCGCCATCATGGTGCTCAACTCGCTCCAGACGGGTCGCCCGGAAGTTGTGCTGGAAGGTTCGCTGATCAGCGCCGCCCGTACGGCTGCCAGCGCGGCGCTGGCAGCCGACGTGCTACACGCGCCGGGTCCCATCGGGACCCTGGGCGTCGTGGGCTGCGGCCTCATCAATCGGGAAATCGTGCGCTTCGTGAGTTCACTCGGACGATCGATAAATCGCATCCTGGCCTATGACATAGACCGTCGAAATGCCGAACGGTTCGGTGTCGCGCTGGCCGACTTCACCGGAAGTGTGCAGGTGGAGATCAGTGCCACGCTGCACGAAGTCTTGGCGCAGTCGCAAGTCGTCTCTTTCGCCACCACGGCTGTGGAACCCACGGTGACCGACATTTCGATGTGCCAGCGTGGCGCCACCATCCTGCACATCTCGCTGCGTGATCTGGTGGCCGATGTCGTGCTGAGTACGGACAACATCGTCGACGACGTGGACCACGCCGTGCGCGCCCAGACATCGCTGCATCTGGCCGAGCAAAAGGTCGGCCATCGTGACTTCGTGCGTGGCACGCTTGCCGAAGTGCTCAACGGCGGCAAGCCCGCGCGGCGCGGAGCCGACGACATCGTCGTCTTCAGTCCCTTTGGTCTGGGGGTCCTCGACCTCGCGGTAGCACAGTTGGTCCAGGATGGCGCCGTGACAAGACAGCGCGGAAGCCGAGTGGAGCGTTTCTTCGAGGGCGTCTGAACAACTCCTGAGCTTGCTCCTCAGTGCGCTAGCACCCAGCGAGCCGTCAGGTCCTCCACGCGGCCGCGCCAGTCGCTGCGAGCGAACGTGTGATTGGAACCGGAGATCTCGTGCCACTCGACTGACGGCCCGGACGTCCATCGTCGCCAGTCTCGTGAGTCACGCGACAGTTGGCGGAACTCGTTGGCAGTGAGGTCGTCCTGGCCGCTCAGGATGAGCAGCACGGGGAGGTTTGCCTGGTGCAGACTGTCAAGCATTCGATCCGGTAGCGACGGTATGTCCGGTTCGGGCGCCAACGGCTGACCGTGATCGCTCATAGCACGGTCGGACTCCCGATTTCGCGTTCTTGCAGCGGACAGCAGGTTGCGCGCGAAACTCGGAATGGAGGACATAAGGGCAACATCCCCCCTGACGATTCGGTGCCAGAACTCGGGATCGACGAGCCGGCTCAGGTAGTAGTAGCGAAGCTGCGCCTTGGCAAGACCGGATTCGGTGCGAACCCAGGGATTGAGCATCACCAATCCCGCGACCCGCCTATCGCTGGGCGCGTAGAGGGCCGAAGCGGAAGCCGCACCGCAAATACCCCACAGCACCGTAGACCTCAACCCAGGGGTATGCGCCATGAAGGCATCTATGGCGGCGCGCATGTCGTTCTCCACACCCTCCACGCCGAGCGCTGGAGGGCCCGCGCTGTCGCCGAGGCCGTGATAGTCGAAGCGGAACGACGCGATCCCGCGGCCCGCGAGTTCTCGGCAGAGGAGCGTGAACTGACGGTGGCTGCCGACGCGGTACTGTGGGCCGCCGACGACGACAACAACGCCTGTCTTATGGGCAAGTTGCGCAGGCGTGGCAACAATGCCGATCAACTCGATACCGTCGCTGTCGAAGACGACGGGATGCTCGGTGAACTCGGTCATCGCCACGTCCTGGCGACGTCCACCATGGCGTTGACCAAGCCTGGGCACTGTACGAGTTCGGCCGTGCTGGATGCGCCCCAGAAAGGCTCGCACGCCACTGTGTGCAGTTGAACCTGTGCCTGTTGCGCTTGCCATGCCGCCACAACGCGTTGGGTGGCTAAGGCGGCTTCGGCTCCTTGCTCGGGGACAACCTCGAACCAATCAACGGGGCATCTGGGCCGCGCTTGTTCGAGTCTGCGATCTGCCAAGGCGGCTGCCATACGGGGTGAAAGGCCGTAGCCGGCAACTTCAATCGTCTCGCCGCTCTCCAAGCGTGCCCGCAGGCCCCTGGTGGTCTCGGGCTCCTTTGCGCCTGTGAGCATCGCGTTGGCCACACGAAGCCGGAGAAACTGGGTCAGGTAGGTGTCACCGCTCAACGTCGGCTGCCAGAGTGCACAGCGCTCGATATCGTCTGGCCGCGCGGCCGCGGCTTCTGCAGCCAGCAATGCACCCGTGCGCGCGCCCCACAAAGCCAACTGCCGATACTGCCGGGCGCGCATCCAGTCGATGGCCGTGCTGACATCGTCCTGCCAATCCTCCCACGAGGCATCGTCGAAGTTGCCCGGACTGTCACCACAGCCGCGGAGATCGATCAGGAGGACGCCTATGCCCATCGAAGCCAGTCCGCGCGAGGCCTGTGCGACCACGTGTCGGGACTTGTTCATTTCCTCGGCAAAGGCGTGCAGGAAGACGATCCCTCGCCCATCAGACTTCGTCTGGTCGGCCGGGTGATGCACGCAGAACCTGGCACCACTCCTCGTCGGGATGAAGTGCGCCTCCACTTCGAGTCGCTTCGCCGTCAGCCTTGCGACTTTTGTTCGCAGAATTCCGTCAGGCTACCCAGCGTCGAAAAGGTCGACGCGTCGATCTCGTCGTCGTCGATGATGATCCCGAGTTGGTCCTCCAGCGCAGCGATCAGGCTGACCACGGCCATGGAGTCCAGTTCCGGGATGCTGCCGAGAAGTGGCGAGTCAGGACGGAGGCATTCCTGCCGCCCGCTTAACTGCAGCACCTGGCCTAATGTGGACCGCACGACATCTATCGTTGCCAAAGACTCACTCCCAAGAAATGAACTCATACGCAAGGCGATGAGGGGCCGGCACGCACGGATCCTCAGGTCGGAACCCCGTGCGCAGCGGGAAGTTTCGCACGGCCTAGCATCGCTCTTGAATCTGTCTTATCGAGGGTACATACAAAGCGAGCACTAGTTCGCGTCGGCTCTGAACACCGGTCAGCTTAGTGTGCATCTCCCGCGTCGTCAGGCAAGCGGCACCATCGGAACCAAGCGCTCTTCCAACGTGGTGATCAGCGTGATCACGGCCATCGAGTCAATCTCGGGTATGGCCCCCAGCAAGCGCGTGGAGCGGTCCAACTGAGCACTGCGGCCCCCCCAGCCTCAGTGCCTCGTCGAGTACGCGTAGAACCTGCTCTTGAACATTCATTTTCACGGCACTTTCAGGGCCGCGGCGTACGTGATGGGAGCGCGGAGATTCCAGGCGGTGCTACCTGGGCAAACCGCCAGGTGCACAGGGGTGCAGTCGCGACAAAGTCACGCGTAGCACGCCTGCGCCCGGCGGCCTCGCCTCTGCTATCGGATCGCTGTGCAATACTGATAAGTTGACTGATCTGCCTGCGCCTACGACTGTTTCGGCCGGCGCAAACCCCAATGCCCGACGCCTGCCTGCTCTATGATTTGATCCGCGAGTCTGCGCAGCGCAGGCCCGATGCAATAGCCCTTACGCAGGGCGGTAGTCACACCGCTTATTCAGCGCTAGAGGCGGATTGCGCCGGTCTGGTTAACGGTTTGATGGCACTGGGCCTCAAGCGCGGCGAGCGTGTGGCGGTGTACCTTGAAAAGCGTCTGGAGACGGTGGTCACCAGCTTCGGCGCCACGCAGGCGGGTACCGTGTTCGTGCCGCTGAACCCGATGCTCAAGCCCGAGCAGGTGGGTTACATCCTTCGTGACTGCCAGGTTCGGGTGCTGGTCACCTCGCCAGAGCGATTGCCGGCGCTGGAAGCCGTGGTGGCCGATTGCCCGCAACTGCGCCATCTGGTGCTCACCGCAGCCCCGGCAGAGGCGCCGGCGCTCCCTTGCACGACCTGGGTCGAGTTGCTGCAAGCGCCCCGTAGCGCAGGCCACAGGGTCATCGACACTGACATGGCCGCGATCCTCTATACCAGCGGCAGCACGGGACGCCCCAAGGGTGTGGTGCTGAGCCATCGCAACATGGTGGCCGGTGCAAAGAGTGTCGCCAGCTACTTGAACAACGGGCCCGCCGATACGTTGCTGGCGGCCTTGCCCTTGTCTTTCGACGCCGGGTTCAGCCAGCTGACCACCGGCTTCCACAGCGGCGCCCGCGTGGTGCTCTTGAACTACCTGCTGCCCAAGGATGTACTGAGGGCGCTTGACCGCGAGAAGGTCACCGGCCTCACGGCCGTGCCCCCTTTGTACATCCAGTTGTGCGCGCACGAGTGGCCTGCCTCCATTGGCGAGAACCTGCGCTACTTTGCCAACACGGGTGGACGCATGCCGCGCGAGACGCTGAACACCTTGCGCCAGCGTGTGCCGAAGGCCCAGCCTTTCCTGATGTACGGCCTGACTGAGGCGTTTCGCAGCACCTACCTGCCCCCCGAAGAGGTCGACCGCAGGCCAGACAGCATCGGCAAGGCTATACCGAACGCCGAGATTCTGGTGCTGCGCGACGACGGCACTGAGTGTGCGCCCGACGAGCCCGGGGAACTGGTCCATCGCGGCGCGCTCGTGGGACAGGGCTATTGGGGTGATGCCGAGAAGACGGCAGAGCGCTACAGGCCGCTGCCTGTGGGTATAGGCGGCCGAGAGGCCGGCCTGCAGTTGCCCGAATACGCGGTGTACTCGGGGGACACGGTGCGGCGTGATGCCGAAGGCTTCCTATATTTCATCGGTCGCCGCGACGAGATGATCAAGACCTCTGGCTACCGCGTCAGCCCGACCGAGGTCGAGGAAGTGCTTTACGCCACGCAACTGGTGGGCGAATGCGCAGCCTTCGGCACCGAGCACGCCACGCTGGGGCAAGCCATCCAGGTGGTGGCTACAGCGCCGGATGGCAGTGCCGACGTCGACGCGGCGGCTGTGCTTGCGGCCTGTCGCCAGCGCATGCCGGCCTATATGGTGCCGGCCCATGTGCAGGGCATGGCAGCCCCGCTGCCCCGGAATCCGAACGGCAAGATCGACCGCAAGCTGCTGTCAACGAACTGGCAAGAGCAGCAAGATTCTGCACATGGCGGTTAGCCTGCTGCAGCGGCTGGCCGGCCCTTTCCGCGAGTTTGGCGCCGTGGCCGGCAGCCTGTACATGTTGGACCGCGCCATGCGCAGCCTGTCACCGCGCTTGGGCCTGCAGGTCTACGAGTTCATGGTGCAGCCCATAGGCAGCAAGCCACTCTTGCCTCCCAACCTCAGCAAGAACCTCACCGTCAGGCCAATCCTGAAAGGGGACCCCGAGGTGGCCGAGATGCCGGCCCGCGAAGACATCAAGGCGCACCGCTTCGAGCAGGGGGCGCAATGCCTGGGCACCTTTCGCAAGGGCCAGCTGATCGGCTACATGTGGTACGCCAGAGCGCGCCATGAAGAGGACGAGGTGCGCTGCGACTACGTCCTGGCCGAGCCGGCGACATCAGTCTTCGATTTTGACTTCTACGTGCTGCCGCAGCACCGCCTGGGCCTGGGGTTTCTGGGTGTGTGGCACGCGGCGAACCAGGTGCTGTCGGCACAGGGAGTGCTCTACACGTTCAGCCGAGTGACTTTCTTCAATACAGCGTCGCGCCGTGCGCACGACCGTTTAGGGTGGAGGCGTGTCGGTTCGGGCGTGTTTCTGCAGTTCTGGGTCATAGAGTTGATGTTTTGCACGCTCGCGCCATACATTGCCGCAACGTTCTCTTCGCGCCAGCGAGTCTCGTTGACGTTGCGACCTGACGCGCTGACGGCTGCCCTGCCGCAGCGAGGCGGTCGCTGAACGTTACGGAAGCATTTGGAGGAAGGTCACAGTCTTCGGCGCCGGCTTGTCGGCCTCGTCACCGGCGCTTGTCTCGCCGAGACGGGCAACCACGTGCTCTGCGTGGACGTAGACCCGCGCACATCGACATGCTCAAGCGCGGCGAAGTGCCCATCCACGAGCCGGGACTGGACACGCTGATCCAGCGCAACACTGCAGCCGGCCGCCTGCAGTTCACCACCGACGCAGCGGTCGCCGTGGCGCATGGCACCATGCAGTACATCGGTGTCGGCACGCCGCCGGATGAAGATGGCTCGGAAGAAATGCGCGACGTACAGGCGGTTGCCCGCACCATCGGCCAGCACGCACTGGCCACGACCACGGCGTCAATCTGCGGGTGCCGAATGCGGTGGAGGAAGCCAACGACCATCAGAACCTGGTGCTGGTGGAGCGTGTGGTGCAACGCTTCGGCGAAGACCTAGCCGGCCGTACCTTCGCCGTCTGGGGCCTGGCGTTCAAGCCCAACACCGACGACATGCGTGAGGCACCCAGCCGCGTGGTGGTGGAAGAACTCACCCGCCGCGGCGCCCGCGTGCAGGCCTGCGACCCCGTGGCCATGGGCGAGGCGCGGCGTGTGTTGGGCACGGTGCCGGGCTTTACCTTGGTGCCATCGGCTGGGGCGGCGCTGGAAGGCGCAGACGCCTTGCTCATCGTCACTGAGTGGCGCGAGTTCCGCACGCCCGACTTCGACGGTATCAAAGCCGCGCTGAAGCAGCCCTTGATCCTGGACGGACGGAACCTCTACGAACCCGAGCTGATGCGCAGCATGGGCATCGACTACTTGGGAGTGGGGCGCGGCGTGCGTTGAGGGGCGAGGGTGGCAGATGACCTGCTGCATACGGGGCGGTAGGTGCGGTGCTCGGCTTGGCAGGCTGCACGCGCCTTGGTAGGATAGAAACTAGCTAACTCTGGCCAAGCGCATGAGTGACACCATCAACATGCTTGACGCCAAGTCGTCACTCTCCAAACTCGTTCATGCGCTGGAAACCGGGCAGGCGAGCGAGTTCATCATCGCCCGCAACGGCCGTCCCGCGGCGCGCCTGGTACCTTTGCTGCCTGCACATGACGACAGGCAGCGCCGCATCGGCGCAGCGCGCGGCCGCTTTGCGGCGCCGGCCGACACAGACGCGCTCAACGCAGATGTGCGCCGCCTGCTGGAAGGCGGTACGTGAGGTTGCTGCTGGACACGCACGTTGCGCTTTGGGCCGTGACGGACAGCGAACGCCTGCCGTTGCGCGCTGCCGCGTTGATCCTGGGGGCTGACGACGTCTACGTAAGCGCTGCATCGGTCTGGGAGATCGCCATCAAGCATGCGCTGGGTCGCGGGCAGATGCCGGTCTCGGCCGCCCAGGCACTGCAGGCCTTCGATGACAGCGGCTACCGAATTCTGTCCGTGCAGGCGTCACACGCGGCCCGCGTGGAGGCGTTGCCGCTCTTGCACGCCGACCCGGTCGACCGGTTGCTGGTAGCCCAGGCCCTGGACGAGCCATTGACCCTGCTGACCAGTGATCCTGCCGTGGCGGCCTACAGCGAAGCCGTGTTGCTGGTGTAGCAGCCCAGACAATCTCTACGAACCCGAACTGACGCGTTCCATGGGGATCGCGTACCTTGGGGGTGGGGCGGGGAGTGCGGGGCCCGGTGAAGTGGTTGACGCGGCGTGGAGAGTTCAACACCATGGATTCAGGTCACTGATGCGTCGATGCAGCGCGGACGAATCTGGCACTTGTCGAAAGGTTGATCACTGGGCGCTGACCGTCGGCGATGAAGCAAGTAGCGGCGCCCGGCGTCGACTTGTCAGAATCGCGTCCATCGCAGCCGTCCCTTTCGCCGACATGCAAGCCAAAACCCCGATCCACGCCCCGATCGACCAGTTCCCGGTCAGCGACGGGAAGCTCGTCATCGGCGGCATGCCCATCACCACGCTCGCGGCGCGTGTCGGCCAGACACCGTTTTATGCCTACGACCGCCAGGCACTGCGAGCACGAGTGGCGCATCTGCGCGCGGCGCTGCCGCCAGCCATCAAGCTGCACTACGCGATGAAGGCCAACCCTATGCCGGCGCTGGTGGGGCTGATGGCTGGGCTGGTGGACGGCATCGACGTGGCTTCGGCCGGCGAGCTGAAGGTGGCGCTGGACGCCGGTGCCGACCCGGCCGAGATCAGCTTCGCCGGCCCCGGCAAGCGCGACCCGGAACTTTGGCAGGCCGTCGCTTCCGGTGTGCTGGTGAACGTGGAGTCGATGCGTGAATTGCCGGTGCTGGCGGCCGCGCAGCAGGCGCTGGGCCTGCCTGCGCGCGTGGCCGTGCGCGTGAACCCCGACTTCGAGCTCAAGGGCTCGGGCATGAAGATGGGCGGCGGGCCCAAGCAGTTCGGGCTGGATACGGAACTGGTGCCCGAGGCGCTGGCGTGGATAGGGCGCGAGGGGCTGGCCTTCGAAGGTTTTCACCTGTTCGCCGGTTCACAGAACCTGCGCGCCGAAAGCATCTGCGAGGCGCAGCAGAAAAGCTACGAACTGGCGCTGCGGCTGGCAGCATCTGCGTCGTCACCGGTGAAGTTCCTGAACCTGGGCGGCGGCTTCGGCATCCCGTACTTTCCAGGGGAGCAGCGGCTGGACCTGGCACCGATAGGCGCCAACCTGGCCGCCATCGTCGAACGCGCGGCCAAGGAACTGCCCCAGGCGGGCATCGTCATCGAGCTGGGACGTTACTTCGTGGGTGAGGCGGGCCTCTACGTGGCGCGTGTCGTCGACCGCAAGGTGTCGCGTGGGCAGGTGTATCTGGTCACCGATGGCGGCCTTCACCACGCGCTGGCAGCCAGCGGCAACTTCGGGCAGGTGGTGCGCAAGAACTACCCGGTGACGGTGGCCAACCGGGTCGGCGCGGCCGAGCGCGAAGTGGCATCGGTCGTGGGCCCGCTGTGCACGCCGCTGGACCTGCTGGCCGATCGGATGGACTTGCCCGTGGCGCAGGTGGGTGACCTCGTCGCCGTGTTCCAGAGCGGCGCGTACGGACCCAGTGCCAGCCCGCAGGGGTTCCTGGGGCACCCGGCAGTGGTCGAGGTGTTGGTGTGACATGACCGATTCGCCCGCCCGGGCGGTCCGGCTGCTGCCTGGTGTGCTTGCCTGCTTGGCCGCACTGGGCGCGGCTGCGCTGGCCGCACACCATCCGCTGTCGCCGCTGTTGGCGCTGCCGCTGATGCCCCTGGTAGGGCCCGCGCATCGCCTGGCTGATCCTGACGCTGATCGCCGTGGCGCTGGCCCTGCCGCGCAACCCCAGGGCCTGAGGGGCGCCGCCGGCCCCTAAAATGCGCGATTCGCCCGAGCCTTACGCGCTCTGCGTCACCGCGCCACTTCAGGACGTCCTACCGTGTTCATCTCCCAAGCCTACGCCCAGACCGCCCCCGCCGCTGCCTCCAGCGGCACCGACACCCTCTTCAGCCTGCTGCCGCTGGTGCTGATGTTCGTGGTGTTGTACTTCATCATGATCCGCCCGCAGATGAAGAAGCAGAAGGAACACAAGGCCATGATCGAGGCCTTGGCCAAGGGCGACGAGGTCATCATCGCCGGCGGCGTGATGGGCCGCGTGTCCAAGCTGGGTGACAGCTACCTGAGCGTGGAAGTCGCCAACGGCGTCGAACTGCAGGTGCAGCGTGGCGCCGTGGTGCAGGTGCTGCCCAAGGGCACGTTCAAGTAAACGGCCGCCGGCCGCTCGCCGCGCCGTACTGGCGCGGGCGCGTCGGCCCAGCTGACCGACCCGGCGGCGCGGCGTACAGCCGCACCCCGCCCGCCGCCCGCCCAAGGAACCCGTCATGAACCGCTATCCCCTGTGGAAGTACGCCATCCTCGGCGTCGTCCTGCTGATCGGCCTGCTCTACACGCTGCCGAACTTCTACGGCGAGGCGCCCGCGGTGCAGGTCTCGGGCGGCAAGTCGACCGTGAAGGTCGACGCCGACATGGTGCCGCGGGTGGAGCAGACGCTCAAGGCGGCCCAGATCAACGCCGACTTCGTGCGCTTCGACGGTGCCTCGGTGCGTGCGCGCTTCGCCGACATCGACACCCAGATCAAGGCCAAGGACGCGCTGCTGAAGGCGCTGAACCCCGACCCGACCGATGCGCGCTACATCGTGGCGCTGAACCTCGTCTCGCGCACGCCCGAGTGGCTGACCAGGCTGCACGCGCTGCCCATGTACCTGGGCCTGGACCTGCGCGGCGGCGTGCACTTCCTGATGCAGGTGGACATGCGCGGCGCGCTGAAGCAGGCCGTCGACACCTACAGCAGCGACGCGCGCAGCGCGCTGCGCGAAAAGCGTGTGCGTTTCACCGGCATCACGCGCGACGCCGAAGGCCTGACCGTGACGCTGCCCGACGGCGCCGAGGCGACCAAGGCGCGCGACCTGCTCTTCGACCGCATGCCCTCGCTGACCTGGACGCAGGAAGGCGACGGCAACGGCGTGCGCATCGTCGGCCGCCTGTCGGCCAAGGCCATCAGCGACATCCAGACCCAGGCCGTGACGCAGAACATCGAGACGCTGCACAAGCGCGTCAACGAGCTCGGCGTGGCCGAGCCGGTGATCCAGAAGCAAGGCCTCGACCGCGTGGTCGTGCAGCTTCCGGGTGTTCAGGACCCGGCGCGCGCCAAGGACATCCTGGGCCGCACGGCCACGCTGCAGTTCCGCCTCGTCGAGCCCGACACCGCCACGGCCGCCGAGGTGGTGCCCACGCGCCAGGGCACGAACGTGGGCCTGAAGCGCGACGTCATCGCCACCGGCGACCAGCTCAAGAACGCCTCGGCGACCATCGACAAGGACCAGCGCCCCGCGGTCAGCGTGCGCCTGGACGACGTGGCCGGCCGCAACATGCGCAGCGTGACACGCGAGAACCTGGGCAAGCCCATGGCCATCGTGCTCTACGAAAAGGGCAAGGGCGAGGCGCTGTCGGTGGCCACCATCCAGGGTGAATTCGGCACCGACTTCCAGATCACCGGCAACTTCACGCCCCAGGAAACCGCCGATCTGGCGCTGCTGACCCGCGCCGGTGCGCTGGCCGCGCCGATGGAGATCATCGAAGAGCGCACCATCGGCCCGAGCCTGGGCAAGGACAACATCGACAAGGGTTTCCAGAGCGTGCTCTGGGGCTTCATCGCCATCGCCATCTTCATGTGCGCCTACGACGCGCTGTTCGGCGTGTTCTCGACGGTGGCGCTGTCGTTCAACCTGTTGTGCCTGGTGGCACTGCTGTCGATGCTGCAGGCCACGCTGACGCTGCCCGGCATCGCGGCCATCGCGCTGACGCTGGGCATGGCCATCGACGCCAACGTGCTGATCAACGAACGTGTGCGCGAGGAACTGCGCGGCGGTGCGCCGCCGCAGACGGCCATCAGCGTCGGCTACGAGAAAGCCTGGGGCACCATCCTCGACAGCAACGTCACGACGCTGATCGCCGGCCTGGCGCTGCTGACCTTCGGCTCGGGCCCGGTGCGCGGCTTCGCGGTGGTGCACTGCCTGGGCATCATGACGAGCATGTTCTCTGCGGTGATGTTCTCGCGTGGGCTGGTGAACCTGTGGTACGGCGGCAAGAAGCGGCTGAAGTCGGTGTCCATCGGGCAGATCTGGCGGCCTGACGGCGGCAAGCCTGCCGCCATCGAAACCAACGAAGCCTGAGCGGGAGCCGCACCATGGAGTTTTTCCGCATCAAACGCGACATCCCCTTCATGCGCCACGTGCTGGTGCTGAACGCGGTGTCCTTCATCACCTTCCTGCTGGCGGTGTTCTTCCTCACCACGCGCGGGCTGCACCTGAGCATCGAGTTCACCGGCGGCACGCTGATGGAGGTGGAGTACGCGCAGACGGCCGACATCAACCGCGTGCGCAGTTCGGTGGACACGCTGGGCTTCGGCGATGTGCAGGTGCAGAACTTCGGCACCTCGCGCGACGTGCTCATCCGCCTGCCGCTGCGTGGCGACATCAACCAGGGCGAGGTGTCCAGCCGCGTCTTCGGCGTGCTGTGCCAGGCCGAACAAGGCGCCGTGGGCACGAAGCAGTACCTGTCGGATCAGGGCGAGCAGGTCAGCCGCCCCTCGTGCGCAGTCGGGGCTGCCGAGCCCTTCCTGCTCAAGCGCACCGAGGCCGTGGGCGCCAGCGTCGGCGCCGAGCTCTACGAGAACGGCGCGCTGGCGCTGCTGGTGACCATCCTGGGCATCATGGCCTACCTGTCGCTGCGCTTCGAATGGAAGTTTGCGGTGGCCGGCATCGTCGCCAACCTGCACGACGTGATCATCATCCTGGGCTTCTTCGCCTTCTTCCAGTGGGAGTTTTCGCTCTCGGTGCTGGCAGCCATCCTGGCGGTGCTGGGTTACTCGGTGAACGAGTCGGTCGTCATCTTCGACCGCATCCGCGAGACCTTCCGCAGGTTCCGCAAGCTGACCACGCCGGAATCCATCGACCGCGCCATCACCAGCACCATCAGCCGCACCGTCATCACCCACGGCAGCACGCAGATGATGGTGCTGAGCATGCTCCTGTTCGGCGGCCCGACCTTGCACTACTTCGCCGTGGCGCTGACCATCGGCATCCTGTTCGGCATCTATTCGTCGATCTTCGTCGCCGCCGGCATCGCGATGTGGCTGGGTGTGAAGCGCGAAGACCTCATCAAATCAGGAGGGAGCCAGGAGCAGGACCCGAACGACCCGAATGCCGGGGCTGTCGTGTAGAGTGTGAATTCCTCCACACCGCACCAGGTCGCAAGCTGACATGGCCCCAGGCGCGTTGCCCGATCCCCTTGCTGGCCAGGCGCGCAGGCTCTACACGGAAGAGCTCGTCAAGGGCCTGGTGCCATTGGTGCAGGCGGCCATCGACCAGGCGCGCAACCTGCTCGACAAACCCGCCGAGCACACCGTCTTCCAGCGCCGGCGCGAGCTGACGCAGGCGCTGCTGGCCGGCGCCCAGGCCTGGCACAAGGGCATCGTCACCGGCTTGCGGCAGGCACTGTTGCACGGCGTGTCGCCCACGCGGCCCGGCGAACTGTCGCCGGCGGGGCAGTCCGGGCCGATCCGGCACCACGCGCGCGAGACGCTGAGCCTGGTGTCCGACGACACCATCGAACTCGAGATCGTCACCTCGCGCCTGGCGCTGGCCATCATGGACCGCGCGTCGTGGGAGTTTGCCGACCTGCGTTCGCGCATCGCCCACCTCGAAGGCCGCAGCGAGCTCGACCCGCACGACATGCTGCGTGCCCACGTGCTGGCGCGCATCGTCTTCGACGCCTGGCGCGCCGCTGGGCAGACGCTGGACGGCTGGCGTGAACTGCAGCCGGTGCTGCACGACGAGTTTGCGCTGCTGGTCGAAGAGGCCTACCACGAGACCAACCGCTGGCTCGTCGACCACGGTGTGCTGGCCGAGGTCGATCTGCGGCCCTTCATCCGCCGCTCGCGGACGCACCCGAACGCGCCACTGGGCTGGCAGGCCGGCGCGAGTTTTGTCGATTCACGCACCGACCCGACCCAGCTGGGCAGCGGCGGTGGCCCGTACGGGGGAGGTGCCGGGTACGGCCAGGGTAGCGGCCCAAGCGGCTATGCCTCGGGCGGCGGCGGCGGCGGCGGCGGGGGGCGAGGCGGCGGCGTCGGCGAAGAGACGCGGCTGATGACACGCGCGGCGCCGCTGGCGCGCAGCCGAGAACACGCCGAGGCGGTGCTGGGCCGGCTGAACCGGCTCATCGGCCGCCACGTGCCCGAGTTCGGCCACTCCACCCGCTCGCAGGGTCTGCCTGCCGGCGCGCCGCATCCGATGTCACCCGGCCTGGCGCGCGCGATAGAAACCGCGCAGCAGGGCATACGCCAGCGCCTGTCGACCACCATGCAGGGCGGCGGCGAGGCCATGGTCACCGCGCCGGTGATGCTGGAGGAGATGCACCAGCGCAAGCAGGTGCTGAAGAAGGCGGCGGCCTCGCCCGAAGAGCGCGCCACCATCGAGATCGTGGCGCTGCTGTTCCAGAGCATCCTCACCGAAGACCGCATCCCGGCGGCCGTGCGCGTGTGGTTCGCGCGGCTGCAGATGCCGGTGCTGCGCGTGGCCGTCACCGAGCCCGACTTCTTCGCCACCATCGACCACCCGGCACGCCGGCTGATCGACCGCATGGGCGCCTGCGAGATGGGCTTCGACAGTGCCGCCAGCAGCGTGCCGGGCAAGCCCAGCGAGGCGCTGGAAAAGGAGAT
>JAURZK010000004.1 GCA_030653505.1 Rubrivivax sp. | reverse complement strand
CCACCGGGCTCTTCAGGAAGGCCACGCCGCCGCTGTGGCCCGGGCAGTGCCAGCTGTAGCTGCCGTCCTGCGCGTAGTCCATCAGCGCGTTGTATAAGGGAGGCGCCAGGCCGTCGCGGTAGCTGCGCGCCTCCCGGATGTTGTGTCGCGCGACAAATTCGGGCGTGTCCTCGAACATGTGGATGAAGCCGTGCAGTTCGCGGAGCACGTCGTTCGGGATGTGCTGGCTGGTGCGCGTCTCGCCGTAGATGTAGATCGGGATGTCGGCGTTCTTGAAGCGGATTTCCTGGATGACCTTGCGCAGGCTGATCTCCGCGGGGTCGAGTTCGGGGCCGGTCGTGAACTCGTTGTCGTCGATCGAGAGAATGAACGCACTCGCGCGGCTTTGCTGCTGCGCGAACTGGCTCAGGTCGCCGTAGCTGGTGGCCCCCAGGATCTCGAAGCCTTCCTTCTCGATGGCCTGGGCCAGCGCACGGATACCGAAGCCCGAGGTGTTCTCGGAGCGGAAGTCTTCGTCGATGATGACGATGGGGAAACGGAAGCGGAGCATCTGCGCGGCCTTCAGGTGAACGGGCGGGGCGTGAAAAGGGCGAAGTGTAGGCGTGCGCGGTGACGGCACGGCAGGTGGCTACACTGCCCCGACACATACCGGCACCGACGTGCCTCGGGAGCTGAGCGCTTGGACCTGGATGCACCCTCGCTTTGGTGGTTGGCCGTCGGTGCCCTCGTGGCCGCCGAGCTCGCCACGGGCACGTTCTACCTGCTGATGCTGGCGCTGGGCGCAGCAGCGGGGGCCATGGCGGCCCACGCCGGAGTCGACAGCGAGACGCAGGTCACCGTGGCCGCCGCCGTCGGTGGTGGCGCCGTGGTGGTCTGGCACTTCATTCGCCGGCTGCGGCCGAAACGGGCGCCGGCCGAGCGCAACCGCGACGTCAACATCGACATCGGCCAGCGCCTGCACGTCACCGCCTGGGACGCCGAGGGCACCGCACGTGTGCCCTACCGCGGCGCCTCGTGGGCCGTGCGCTACGCGGGTGACGGTGCGCCGGCGCCAGGCGAGTACGTCATCGTCGCGCTGGACGGCAACGAATTGCGCGTGGCCCCGGCCGGCAGACATTGATCGAACACTTCAGAAAGCTCCCATGGAAATCGCCATCATCCTCGCCGTCATCGCCATCATCTTCATCGCCCGTTCGCTGAAGATCGTGCCGCAGCAGAACGCCTGGGTGGTGGAACGCCTGGGCAAGTTCGACCGTACGTTGACACCGGGGCTGAGCCTGCTGGTGCCCTTCGTCGACCGCGTGGCCTACAAACACTCGCTGAAGGAAGTGCCGCTGGACGTGCCCAGCCAGGTCTGCATCACCAAGGACAACACGCAGCTGCAGGTGGACGGCATCCTGTACTTCCAGGTCACCGACCCCATGCGCGCCAGCTACGGCAGCAGCGACTACATCATCGCCATCACGCAGCTGGCGCAGACGACGCTGCGCAGCGTGATCGGCAAGATGGAGCTGGACAAGACCTTCGAGGAACGCGACCTCATCAACGGCGCCGTCGTCAACGCGCTGGACGAAGCGGCACTGACCTGGGGCGTGAAGGTGCTGCGCTACGAGATCAAGGACCTGACGCCACCGGCGGCCATCCTGCATGCGATGCAGGCGCAGATCACCGCCGAACGCGAGAAGCGCGCGCTGATCGCCGCGTCCGAAGGTCGGCGCCAGGAGCAGATCAACATCGCCACCGGCGAGCGCGAGGCCTTCATCGCGCGCAGCGAGGGCGAGAAGCAGGCGGAGATCAACAAGGCCGCAGGCGAGGCCGCGGCCATCATCGCGGTGGCCGATGCCACGTCGGACGCCATCCGCAAGATCGCCGCGGCCATCCAGCAGCCCGGCGGCGAGCAGGCGGTGCAGTTGAAGGTGGCCGAGAAGGCGGTCGACGCCTACGGCCAGCTGGCCAAGGTCAACAACACGATGATCGTGCCGGGCAACATGACCGAGGTGTCGGCGCTGATCGGCACGGCGATGACGCTGATGGGCAAGGCGGGCAAGCCGGCGTGAGCGCCGCAGACATGAGCCGCCAGAACGCCCTCAATGTGCTGGGTACTGCGCTGGTGCCCTGCAGCTACGACCCGCTGACCGGCTGGTACCGCGACGGCTGCTGCCACACCGAGGCGCAGGACGCCGGCAGCCATGTCATCTGCGCGAAGGTGACGGTGGAGTTCCTGAACTTCCAGATGGAGCGTGGCAACGACCTCATCACGCCGCGGCCCGAGATGCGCTTCAAGGGCCTGAAGCCTGGCGACCGCTGGTGCGTGTGCGCGTTGCGCTGGCGTGAGGCCTACGAACACGGTTGTGCGCCACCGGTGGTGCTCGAGTGCACACACGCCAAGGCGCTGGAATACGTGGTGATGGAGTGGCTGCGCCAACACGCCGTGATCGCGGCGCCCCAGGGCTAGAATCTGCGTCGTTCCGAACGGCAGCGACGGCAGGCCGAGTGGGCATCGGAAGGGTGGATGAGCGGTTTAAGTCGCATGCCTGGAAAGCATGTGAGGGTTAACAGCCCTCCGCGGGTTCGAATCCCGCCCCTTCCGCCAAGACAGCGAGCAAACACGAGCCCTGCGGGCCCGTCGTCGCCTTCGGCCCACCTTCCGACCCACCATCCGGCACGTGTGACCTAGAGCCAGGGCCGCGAAGACGCTACCGCGCACCAGTCCAGGCCTTGCTCGCGCGCCAGCTTGACCACGCCGGCCTGTTGCTCCCATCGCAGGTCGTGGGCCAGCACCACCCAGCGGCCGCTGGCGAGTTGGTGGCGGACGACGGCGTCGAAGTGCCGGTGCTGCGGGGTCTGGCCGACCTTGCCCGCCAGCGCATGCCCGGCCAGGGCGCCGAGCGTGACGGCGGCGGAGAAGACCGCCGGCTCCCAGCCGCCGCCCATTCCCAGTTCCAGCTGGCTGTCGACCCACAGCCAGACGGCGCTGAACAGGCCGCCCGCCAGCCCACCGAGCGACGCCATCAGCCCGGCGTCACCCAGCCACGTCTGGCCATCGGCGTTGGCGCCGCGCGCCCACACCCGACGTCGACTCCTGAACGGCAGCCAGGCGGCATCGGCCGGCCGCAGGAGCATAAGTTGCGAGGGCACAAGCCCATGGGCCGCCATCATCTGGCCGCTGATACGGCGGGCGTCGGCCTCGTTGGCGTGAAAGCCCGCGACGCAGTCGAGCAGGCGGTCGATGGCCGAGGTCTGTGCATGCGGCGCAGGCGCCATCCCACGGTCACCGACAAACGGGCCAAAGGGCGGTGGCGGTGCAACGCTCGTGCGCCCGACGCCGAGACCCGTGCGGCGAGGCACCTGCTGACGGCCCTGGTCATGCAGAACGGCAATCGACATGGCAAGACCCCGTACCGGAGCGGCACCCGGCGGCCGCTGCACCGTCGTTCAGCACCGGCACCCGGTAGACAGGCTGACGACGTGGCAAAGGTAAGGCCCGCCGGACCCGTGCATCTGTACGGTGGGGCACATTGCTGCCCTAACGGCCCGCGGCGCGGCGCAACCGGCGTCGCCTGCGAGCGCACAAGGGCGCCGGCTCAGTGCGCGGGTTCGGCCAGCGTCTCGTAGAGCGCCAGGTAGTCCCGTGCCGGGCCACCCCAGGACAGGTCCTGCGCCATCGCGGTGGCCTGCATGCCACGCCAGGCCGCGGCATCGGCGCGCAGCGCGATGGCGCGCCGCACGCAGGCCGCCAGCGCCGCCGGCGTGGCCGCGTCGAAGCTGAAGCCGGTGGCAAGGCCCGCAGCCAGCGCTTCGGGTGTGGCGTCGGTGACGGTGTCGGCCAGACCGCCCACGCGCCGCACCAGCGGCAGCGTGCCGTAGCGCAGGCCGTAGAGCTGCGTCAGGCCGCAGGGTTCAAAACGTGAGGGCACGGCGATCAGGTCGGCACCGGCGATGAGCCGGTGCGCGCGCGCCTCGTCATAGCCGATGTGCACGTGCACCCGCCCCGGGTGGGCCTGCTGCGCCATGCTGAAGGCGGCCTCCAGCGCCGGCTCGCCGGTGCCTTGCACGACGAACTGCACGCCGGCCTGCACCAGTTCCTGCAGCGCGGCCAGGATGAGGTCCAGGCCCTTCTGCGATGTCAGCCGGCTGACCACCGTCAACACCAGGGCGCCGTCGTCGACGTCCAGCTTCAGTTCTGCCTGAAGCGCCCGGCGGCAGACCAGCTTGCCCTGCAACCTTTCGGCGTCGTAGCGGCTGGCGATGGCGGGGTCCGTGGCCGGGTTCCACAGCTCGGGGTCGATGCCGTTTAGGATGCCGGTGACATCGGCGCCGCGGCCACGGATCACGCCGTCCAGGCCGCAGCCGAACTCGTGCGTGGCGATCTCACGGGCATAGGTAGGGCTGACGGTAGTGATGCGATCGGCGAACTTCAGCCCGGCCTTCATGAAGCTGAGCTGCCCGTGGAACTCCAGGCCGGTGGGCGACATCAGGTGCGAGGCCAGCCCCAGCATGGGCCAGTCGTGTGCCGGGAACAGGCCCTGGAAGGCCAGGTTGTGCACCGTGAAGACGGTGCGCGCCGGCGTGGCCGTGTGCTCGGCGATGTAGGCGCAGGCCATGGCCGCATGCCAGTCGTGCGCATGCACCACGTCCGGCGCCCACTGCGGGTCGGCGTCCTGGCCGGCGAGGTGGGCGGCCACCCAGCCCAGCAGGGCAAAGCGCTGCAGGTTGTCGGGCCACTCCTCGCCCTTGCTGTCCTGATAAGGGCTGCCGCCGCGGCGATAGAGGTAGGGTGCCTCGACGACGTAGACGGGCAGCCTGCTACCCGGCATGCGCGCCAGCAACAGCCGCACGCGCAAGGCGCCGAAGCAGGTGCCGATGTCGATCACGGTGCGCGCGCCCTGCACCGCTTCCAGCACCGCCGGAAACCCGGCCAGCAGCAGGCGCACGTCGGCGCCTTGCACGGCCTGTGCGACGGGCAGCGCCGCCACCACGTCGGCCAGGCCGCCGGTCTTCACCAGCGGGAAGACCTCGGCGGCCACATGCAGAACCTTCATGGGCATGCCTGGGTCAACTCAGCTTGCGCAGCATGTCCCGCGTGACGAGCGTGATGCCCGAGTCGGTGCGGAAGAAGCGCGCGGCGTCGGCCGCGGCGTCCTCGCCGATGACGAGGCCGTCGGCGATCTCGCAGTCGCGGTCGATGACCACGCGTGTCAGGCGCGCACCGCGGCCCACCTGCACACCCGGCAGCAGCACGCTCCAGTTCACCGAGGCATGCGAGTGCACCCGCACCTGCGAGAACAGCACCGAACGGAAGACCGCGCCGCTGACGATGCAGCCGCCAGAGACGAGCGATTCGATGGCCATGCCGCGGCGGTCTTCCTGGTTGTGCACGAACTTGGCCGGCGGCAACTGGGGCTGGTAGGTCCAGATCGGCCAGTTGGTGTCGTACAGGTTCAGTTGCGGGTCGGTCGCGGTGAGGTCGATGTTGGCGTCCCAGTAAGCATCGATCGTGCCGACGTCGCGCCAGTAGGGTGGCAGCCCGGGCTTGCCGCCGACGCAGCTGAACTCGAAGGGGTGGGCCACCGCCACGCCGGCCCTCACCATCTTGGGGATGATGTCCTTGCCGAAGTCGTGGCTGGAGTTCGGATCGAACATGTCCTTTTCGAGTTCGCGGTAAAGGTAGCGTGCGTTGAAGATGTAGATGCCCATGCTGGCCAGCACGCGGCCGGGCTTGCCGGGGATCTCGGGCGGCACCGGCGGCTTTTCGACGAAGTCGACGATGCGTCGGTCGACATCGATGGCCATGACGCCGAAGGCCTTGGCCTCGTCGGCGTCGACCTCGATGCAGCCCACCGTCACTTCCTTGCCCAGCGCCACGTGGTCGGCCAGCATCAGCGCGTAGTTCTGCTTGTAGATGTGGTCGCCGGCCAGCACCACCACGTAGTCGGCTCGGTAGGCGGCCAGGATGTCCTGGTTCTGGTAGACGGCGTCGGCGGTGCCGCGGTACCAGCTTTCTTCGTCCACCCGCTGCTGCGCGGGCAGCAGGTCGACGAACTCGTTCATCTCGCTCTTCAGGAAGGCCCAGCCGCGCTGCAGGTGGCGCAGCAGGCTGTGGCTCTTGTACTGCGTGATGACGCCGATGCGGCGTATGCCGCTGTTCATGCAGTTGCTCAGCGCGAAGTCGACGATGCGGAACTTGCCGCCGAAATACACCGCCGGCTTGGCGCGTGTGTCGGTCAGGTTCTTCAGCCGGCTGCCACGGCCGCCGGCCAGCACCAAGGCCACCGCACGGCGCGGCAGGTCGAGGCCTTGGGCCACATCGATGGGCTTCATATCGGTCCTTGTCGGGTCGAAAGCAACAAAATTACAAGATGGGAGAACATGCCGGCGCGCTGTCCGGTCGCGACATCACGGAGAGCACTGAAGAATCATGTTGAAGAAAGTGGCCTAAAACATTGATTAGCATTAATCCGCATGAGACTTGCGAGAAGATTGGCGCCTCTCGGCTCGGATGCGGGATCGTCGACGTGTAGTGAAACTACAGCCATGATGGCGGCGTCATTGTTGACGCCCGCCGTGCGCTTCAAGGACACTCGACAGCACCCTGCCCGCTTTTTCCGCCCTGTATCGGCCCCGCCTGAGACTCCGCCCATGTCCAACCCCACCATGCAAGCTCCCGCCCTGGCCTCAATGCCCCATGCACCCACTGCAGCCGCGGTCGAGCGTCACCTGCTCACCACCGTGGCAGCCGACCCCGCCAGGGCCACCCCAACCGAGATGATGCACGCGGTGGCCCAGGTGGCGCGAGAGCAGTTGTCCCAACGGTGGGTTGCATGCGACACCGCCGACCGTGCGGCCAAGGCGCGCCGCGTCTACTACCTCTCGATGGAGTTCCTGATCGGCCGCACGCTGAGCAATGCGTTGGCCGCGCTGGACCTCAAGGGCGAAATGGGCAATGCCGCGCGTGCCCATGCCAGCACACTGGAGGACCTGGCCGCGACCGAGCCCGACGCCGCTTTAGGCAATGGCGGCCTGGGCCGGCTGGCGGCGTGTTTCCTCGACAGCATGGCGACGCTGGAACTGCCGTCCTTCGGCTACGGCATCCGCTACGAGTTCGGCATGTTCAAGCAGGGCATCGTCGAAGGCCGCCAGGTCGAGGCGCCGGACCCGTGGGTCGAGGACGGCACCCCTTGGGAGTTCCCGCGTTTCGGCGTGCACTACCCGGTGCGCTTCGGCGGCTGGGTCGAGCCCGCGGCCGACCCCGCGCACGTGCCCACCTGGCGCCACGCCGGCGAGGTCAACGCCAAGGCCTACGACATGGTGATCCCCGGCCACGGCACCGAACGCGTGAGCACATTGCGGCTGTGGAAGGCCGTGGCGCCGGCGCAGATCGACCTGCACGCCTTCAACACCGGCGACTACGCGCGCGCTGCCGAGTTCAAGAACCAGTACGAGAACATCAGCTGGGTGCTCTACCCCAACGACAGCACGCCCGCCGGCCGCGAACTGCGGCTGCGCCAGGAGTACTTCTTCACCAGCGCCAGCATCCAGGACATCCTGGCCCGGCACCTGGCCGAGAACGGCCGGCTGACGAACCTGGCCGACAAGGTGGCCATCCACCTCAACGACACCCACCCGGCCATCGGGGTGGCCGAGCTGATGCGGCTGCTGGTCGACGAACACGGCTTCGGCTGGGTGATGGCCTGGGCGATGACGAAGAAGGTCTTCAGCTACACCAACCACACGCTGATGCCCGAGGCGCTGGAGACCTGGCCCGTGGCGCTCATGCAGCACGTGCTGCCGCGCCATCTGGAGATCATCTTCCGCATCAACGCCGAGTTCCTGGCCGACGCCGCCGCGCACCGGCCGGGTGACCACGACTTCCTGCGCCGCCTGTCGCTCGTCGACGAAAGCGGCGAACGGCGCGTGCGCATGGCGCACCTGTCCATCGTCGGCAGCCACAAGGTCAACGGCGTCTCGGCGCTGCACTCCGACCTGCTGACGCAGACCATCTTCGCCGACTTCGCCAGCCTGTGGCCCGAGCGTTTCACCAACATGACCAACGGCGTGACCCCGCGCCGCTGGCTCGCGCAGGCCAACCCCAGCCTGAGCTCGCTGATCGACAGCACCATCGGCAGCGGCTGGCGGCTGGATCTCGACCAGCTCAAGCGCCTGGCCCCGCATGCCGAGCGCGAAGACTTCCGCAACGCCTTCCTCGCCGTCAAACAGGGCAACAAGGCGCGGCTGGCGGCCACCATCGCGGCCACCACGGGCTTCACCGTCGACCCGACGAGCCTCTTCGACGTGCAGGTCAAGCGCATCCACGAATACAAGCGCCAACTGCTGAACGTGCTGCAGGTGGTGGCGCGCTACCAGGCGATGCTCGCCGACCCCGGCAGCGACTGGGTGCCGCGCACGGTGATCTTCGCCGGCAAGGCGGCTTCGAGCTACCTAGCGGCGAAGAACATCATTCGTTTGATCCACGACGTGGGCAGCGTCATCAATCACGACCCGCGCCTGAAGGGCCGGCTGAAGCTCGTCTTCGTGCCGAACTACGGTGTCTCGGTGGCCGAGCTCATCATGCCGGCGGCCGACCTGTCCGAGCAGATCAGCACCGCCGGCACCGAAGCCAGCGGCACCGGCAACATGAAGCTGGCGCTGAACGGCGCGCTGACCATAGGCACCGACGACGGCGCCAACATCGAGATCCGCCAGCAGGTGGGCGACGACAACATCTTCATCTTCGGCCTGTCCACGGCCGAGGTGCAGGCCAGCAAGCGACATGGCTACCAGCCGCTGCGCATCTACGAGAGCCACCCGCGCATCAAGGCCGTGCTCGACGCCGTGGCCGGCGGCCAGTTCAGCCCGGAAGAGCCCGGCCGCTACCGTGCGCTGGTCGACTCGCTGCTCTGGGGCGGCGACCATTACCTGCTGCTGGCCGACTTCGACAGTTACGTCGCCGCGCAGGCGCGTGTCGATGCGCTCTACCGCGAACCTGCGGCCTGGGCAAGGAAGGCGATCGCAAACGTCGCCGGCATGGGCTTCTTTTCGTCCGACCGCACAATCGGGGAGTACGCCCGCGAGGTCTGGGGGATCCAGGCCAAGGGCTGACCCCCAAGCATGCTGACACCCGAACTGACCGAAGCCCTGATCCAGGGCCGCCATGGCGACCCCTTCGCCATCCTCGGCCCGCACACCGGCCCCGACGGCAGCCCCTGGGTCACCACCTGGCTGCCCGGCGCGGTGGCGGTGGTGGTGGTGGCCGGCCCCCACGCTTGGCCGCTGCCCTGCGTGGCCGAGCAAGGTGTGTTCTCGGGCCCGACGCAGATCCTGGGCCATTACCAGCTGCGTGTTCGGTGGCCCGGCGGCCACGACACACTGCAGGAAGACCCCTACCGCTTCGGCACCGTGCTGGGCGAGATGGACGTGTGGCTGCTGGGCGAAGGCTCGCACCTGCGGCCCTACGAGATCCTGGGCGCCACACCGCGGCAGATGGACGGCGTCGACGGCACGGCCTTCGCGGTGTGGGCGCCGAACGCCAGCCGCGTCAGCGTCGTCGGCGACTTCAACTTCTGGGACGGCCGCTGCCACCCCATGCGCCTGCGTCGCGAGTGCGGCGTGTGGGAACTGTTCCTGCCCGGCGTCGGCCTGGGGGCGCGCTACAAGTTCGAGCTGCTGTCGCGCGACGGCCAGCTGCTGCCGCAGAAAGCCGACCCCTATGCACGCCAGGCCGAACTGCGGCCGGCCACCGCCAGCATCGTGGCGCACATGCCGGCGTTTGCGCCGCCTTCGACCGGGCGCCAGGCTGCCAATGCACTCGATGCGCCGATGAGCATTTACGAGGTGCACCTGGGCTCGTGGCGGCGCAGGCCCGAGGAAGGCGACCGCTGGCTGAACTGGGACGAACTGGCCGACGAACTGGTGCCCTATGCCCGCGACCTGGGCTTCACACACCTGGAGCTGATGCCCGTCAGCGAGCACCCCTTCGATGGTTCCTGGGGCTACCAGACGCTGGGCCTGTTCGCCCCCACGGCGCGCTTTGCGACCCCCGAGGACATCGCCCAGGGCGGCGGCGCCGACGGCCTGCGTCGTTTCATCGACAGCGCACACGCCGCCGGCCTGGGCGTGCTGCTGGACTGGGTGCCGGCGCACTTCCCCGCCGACGCCTACGGCCTGGCACAGTTCGACGGCACCCATCTCTACGAATACGCCGACCGTCGCGAGGGTTTCCACAACGACTGGAACACCCTCATCTACAACTTCGGCCGCACCGAAGTGCGCAACTTCCTCGTCGGCAACGCGCTTTACTGGCTGGAGCGCTACGACATCGACGGCCTGCGTGTCGACGCCGTGGCCTCGATGCTCTACCGCGACTACAGCCGCAAGGCCGGCGAGTGGATCCCGAATGTGCACGGCGGGCGCGAGAACCTGGAAGCCATCTCGCTGCTTCGGCGCACCAACGAGGTGGTCGGCGTCGAGCGGCCACAGGCGGTCACGCTGGCCGAGGAGAGCACGGCCTTCCCCGCGGTGAGCCGCCCCACCTACGTCGGCGGCCTGGGCTTCCACTACAAATGGAACATGGGCTGGATGCACGACACGCTGCAGTACATGGCGCGCGACCCCATCCACCGCCGCTACCACCACGGCGAGATGAGCTTCGGCCTGGTCTACGCCTTCACCGAGAACTTCGTGCTGCCCATCAGCCACGACGAGGTGGTGCACGGCAAGGGCAGCCTGCTGGCCAAGATGCCGGGCGACGCCTGGCAGCAGTTTGCCAACCTGCGCGCCTACTTCGGCTTCATGTGGGGCCACCCGGGCAAGAAGCTGCTCTTCATGGGCTGCGAGTTCGCCCAGGGCCGCGAGTGGAACCACGAGCAGAGCCTGGACTGGCACCAGCTCGAAGACAGCCGCCACGCCGGCGTGCAGCAACTCGTGCGTGACCTGAACGCCCTCTACCGCAGCAGCCCGGCGCTTTACCAGCAGGACTTCAGCGGTGAAGGTTTCGAGTGGATAGACCACGACGATGCACCGCGCAGCGTGCTGAGTTTCGTGCGCAAGGGCCGCGGCGGCGAGATGATGCTGGTGGTTTGCAACTTTGCGCCCGTGGTGCATCACAACTTCCGGCTCGGCGTGCCGCGGCCCGGCCACTGGGTGGAGCGGCTGAATACCGATTCGGCCTACTACGGCGGCAGCAACGTCGGCACACCGCTGGGCGCGGCCAACGCCGATGCCATCGGCAGTCACGGCCGCAGCCACTCGGTGCTGCTGGCCCTGCCGCCGCTGGCGACGGTGTTCCTGGAATGGACCGCCTGAGCCGCGACTTGTCTGCCCAGGCCCTCGCACTGGCGCCCCTGACATCCGGCCACCCCTGGCCGATGGGGGCGACTGCACACGCCGACGGCAGTGGCGTCAACTTCGCGGTGTTCTCCGAACACGCGCTGCAGATCGACCTGTGCCTGTTCGACGCCGAGGGCGGTGTCGAACTCTCGCGCACCCCGCTGCCGGGCCGCACCGGCGACGTCTGGCACGGCTGGCTGCCCGGCGCCGGGCCGGGGCGGGTCTATGGCCTGCGCGCCCACGGCCCCTGGCGTCCCGATCGTGGACACCGCTTCAACCCGTACAAGCTGTTGCTCGACCCCTGGGCGCGCGAGATCGTCACGCCGCCCGGCGGCTTCGACCCCCGTGGCCCGCACCACGGCGCCGACCGCGAGCACCCGCAGCACATGGACACGCGAGACAACGCGGCCGGCGCCTTCAAGGCGCGTGTCGTGCTCGACCACTTCGACTGGCAGGGCGACCAGGCGCCGGCCACACCTCTGGTCGATACCGTGCTCTATGAAGCCCATGTGCGCGGCTGCACCCAGCTCATGCCCGGCGTGCAGCCTGAGTCGCGTGGCACGTACGCCGGCCTGGCCAGCGATGCCGCGCTTGCGCACTTCAAGCGACTGGGCATCAGCGCCGTGAGCCTGCTGCCGGTGCAGCAGATCCTGGACGAGCCGCGGCTTGTCGAGCTGGGCCTGGTCAACTACTGGGGCTACAACACGCTGGGCTACTTCTGCCCCGACCCGCGCTATGCCGCCACGGCCGCACCACGGCACGAATTCCGCGAGATGGTGCGCCGGCTGCACGCCGCGGGGCTGGAGGTCATCCTCGACGTCGTCTTCAACCACACGCCCGAGGGCGACGAACGCGGCGCCACGCTGTGCTGGCGGGGGCTGGACAACCGCAATTGGTACCGACTGCCCGACGAGCACCGCGCGCACTACGAAAACTGGAGCGGCTGCGGCAACACCATCGACATCCGCCACCCACGGGTGCTGCAGATGGTGCTGGACAGCCTGCGCCTGTGGGTGGAGGACTTCCATGTCGACGGCTTCCGCTTCGACCTCGCGCCGGTGCTGGGCCGCGGCAGCCCGGGCTTCGAGCGCGACGGACCGTTCTTCAAGGCGGTGGCGCAAGACCCGGTGCTGCAGCGCGTGAAGCTCATCGCCGAGCCCTGGGACCTGGGCCCCGGCGGCTACCAGGTGGGCGGTTTCCCGAGCGGCTGGCTGGAATGGAACGACCGCTTCCGCGACACCGCGCGCGCCTTCTGGCTGGGCGGCGACTGCACACGCGGCGAACTGGCGCTGCGGCTGGCCGGTTCTTCAGACCTCTTCCAGGCGCGCCGCCGCTCGCCGCTGGAGAGCGTGAACTACATCGTCAGCCACGACGGCTTCACGCTGCACGACCTGGTCAGCTACGACCTGCGCCACAACGAGGCCAACGGCGAGAACAACCGCGACGGCCACGGCCACAACCTGAGCTGGAACTGCGGCTTCGAGGGCCCGACCTCCGACCCCGCCGTGCTGCAACTGCGTGCGCGCCTGAAGCGGGCGCTGCTCGCCACGCTGCTGCTGGCCCAGGGCACGCCCATGCTGGCCGCCGGCGACGAGATGGGCCACACCCAGGGCGGCAACAACAACCCCTATTGCCAGGACAACCACACCACCTGGATCAACTGGGCGCGCGCCGACGAAGCATTGATCGACTTCACCGCCTACCTGCTGGCGCTGCGCCGCCGCCTGCGGCCGCTGGACGGCCGCTGGTACACCGGCCTGCCCGACGCCCGCGGCCGCCACGACCTGACCTGGCTGCGGCGCACCGGCGAGCCGATGACGGCCGAACACTGGGACAACCGCATGTCGCGCATCCTGGGCGCCTGGATAGGCGTGTCCGGGCACGGTGGCGCGCCGCTGCTGCTGATCGTTAACGGCCGCGACATGGCCGCCACCTTCCTGCTGCCGGCGGGTGACTGGGTGGCCGAGCTGGACACCGCCGCGGCCGACGGCCGCAGCAGCTGGCGCCGCGGCACGGCGGCGAGCTTCGAGATTGCCGCGCGCAGCGTCGTGCTGCTGCGTGACGTTGGCGGCAACCTTGCCGCCGCGGCTGGCCGCAACACCGCCGACGCCGCCGTTCCCTGACCGACACGACGCCCAAGGAAGAGCCCATGCGTTTCCCTCGTGCCAGCGGCGTGCTGCTGCATCCCACCTCGCTGCCCGGCCCGCACGGCTCGGGCGACCTCGGCCGCGACGCCTACCACTTCGTCGACTGGCTGGTGGCCGGCGGCCAGAAGCTGTGGCAGATCCTGCCGCTGGCCGGCATCGGCCCGGGCAACTCGCCCTACATGAGCAACTCGGCCTTCGCCGGCAACGTGCTCCTGATCGACCTGGTCGACCTGCACGCCCAGGGCTGGCTCGACGCCGAGGGGCTGGTGCCGGTGGCAGGCCTGAGCGCCGAGGCCGTCGACTACGCGGTGGCCTACCCCTTCCGCATGGAACGCCTGGCGCATGCCGCGAAACACTTCCGGCGCCATGGCACGGCCGCGCAGCAGGACGACTTCCAGCGTTTCCTGGCGGAGCACAGCTCGTGGATCGCCGACTACGCGCTCTTCATGTCGCTGTGCGAGCACCTGGCCTGGCGCGACTGGTGCGAATGGCCACCGGCCCTGGCCAGGTGCGACCCCGTGGCGCTGGCCGACGCGCGCGCCCAGCACGCCGAGCGAATCCACTTCTGGCAGTTCTGCCAGTGGCGCTTCTACCGCCAGTGGGCGCAGCTCAAGGCCTATGCCAACGGCAAGGGTGTCGAGATCATCGGCGACACGCCGATCTTCATCGCCTACCTGAGTGCCGAGGTCTGGGCCAATCAGCACCTGTTCGACCTCGACGCCCAGGGCCGCCCACGCGTCGTGGCCGGCGTGCCACCCGACTTCTTCAGCGCCACCGGCCAGCGCTGGGGCAACCCGCTGTACAAGTGGAGCGCGCACAAGAAGGACGGCTACGCCTGGTGGGTGGAACGCATACGCCGCACCTTCGAACTCGTCGACATCGTGCGCATCGACCACTTCCGCGGTTTTGCCGGCTACTGGGAGATCCCGGCCAGCGAGCCCACGGCCGTCAAGGGCCAGTGGGTCCCGGGGCCGGGCGAGCCGCTGTTCAAGGCCATCCACAAGGCGCTGGGGCCGCTGGCCATCATTGCCGAGGACCTGGGTGTGATCACGCCCGACGTCGACGCGCTGCGCAAGAAGTTCGGCTTCCCAGGCATGCGCATCCTGCAGTTCGCCTTTGCCGGCGACGCGTCCGACCGGTTCCTGCCGCACAACCACGAGCCGGACACGGTGGTCTACCCCGGCACGCACGACAACGACACCGCAGCAGGCTGGTGGGCAGGCGCCACCGATCACGAACGCCACTTCGCACGCGGCTACCTGGCCACCGACGGCCACGACATGCCGTGGACGCTGATCCGCACCGCGATGGCCAGCGTGGCCGACACCGCGGTGCACCCGATGCAGGACGTGCTGGCCCTGCCCACCGGGTGCCGCATGAACTACCCCGGCCAGGAGAGCGGCTGGTGGCGCTGGCGCTTCCAGTGGAGCCAGGTGCACCCCTGGCACGCCGGGCGGCTGGTGGAACTGGCACGGCTGTACGGGAGAATCTGACACCGCACTTACCGGCGGCATGCTTCACTGCGCCGCCGCTCGGCGCATACTGGCAGCCGACAGGCGGCCCATGTGGAGAGCCGCAGGAGAGTGCATGGTCTCGATGGAGGGCGTCCCCTCGTCCCTGATCCTCAGGAACGAGTCCTGGGTGCGCAAACACGCCAGCGCGCTGGCGCGGCGGCTGCCTTCGAACGTCGAACGCGCCGACCTCATCCAGGTGGGGCTCATCGCGGTGGCGCAGGCGGCGCTGGGTTTCCACTGGGACGGCGACCGCGAGACCCCCGAGGCGCGCGACGCCTTCGTGCGCTACGCACGCCAGCGTGTGCACGGCGCGATGCTCGACGAACTGCGCCAGATGGACCAGCTCAGCCGCGAACGCCGCCGCCAGGTGAAGCTGGTGCAGGTGGCGCGTGAACGCTGGCGCAGCCAGCATGGCGGCGAGCCCAGCGCCGGCGACCTGGCGCCGCTGTGCGGCCTGAGCATCGACGAGATCTTCGAACTGGAGCACGCCGCGATGCAGGCCCATGCGTCCAGCGGTGCCGCCCACGCTGCCGGCGACGATGAAGATGCGCTGCCGCCACGCGAGGCGGCCACGCCGCAGGACGAGGTCGAGGCCCGCGTCGACACCGGCATGCTGATGCGTCGCCTGGAAACCTTCTTCGCCACCCTGCCCGCGCGCGACCGCCAGGTCATCGACGCCTACCTGGGCGTCGGGCTGTCGCCTTCGCAGCTGGCGGAACAGCTGCAGGTCAGCCCGTCACGCGTGTCGCAGATGTTCAAGTCGGTCTGCAACCGCATCGGTGATCACCTGGGGCAGCAGCCCGGCCAGCGCTCCACAGACCGCGCGGAGACCTTCGACCCTTCGCGTTTCGACGACCTGATCACCGCCCGCGAAGGCGAACTGGCCAGCCACGGTGCTGCCGGCGCCTGGGGCGCGCGCTTGGCCGAGGTGCTGGGCACGCCGCAGGACCTGGCGAAACGCTATCCCGAAGGCGAGCCCATCGTCGTCGACATCAACACCCGCTGGGGGTGATCTACTTCCGCGCCGGCGGCAGGTCGGTGCAGCTGCCGTGGGCCACTTCGGCGGCCATGCCGATGCTCTCGCCCAGCGTCGGGTGCGGGTGGATGGTCTTGCCGATGTCCACCGCGTCGGCACCCATCTCGATGGCCAGCGCGACCTCGCCGATCATGTCGCCGGCGTGCGTGCCGACGATGCCGCCGCCGAGGATCTTGCCGTGGCCGTGCGCTTCGGGTGAGTCGTCGAAAAGCAGCTTGGTGAAGCCCTCGTCGCGGCCGTTGGCAATGGCGCGGCCGCTGGCCGTCCAGGGGAACAGGCCCTTCTTGACCTTGATGCCCTGGGCCTTGGCCTCGTCTTCGGTGAGGCCGACCCAGGCCACTTCGGGGTCGGTGTAGGCCACGCTGGGGATGACACGCGCGTCGAACTGCGCTTTGCCGTCACCGGCAGCCACTTCTGCCGCCACGTGCGCCTCGTGCACCGCCTTGTGCGCCAACATCGGCTGGCCGACGATGTCACCGATGGCGTAGATGTGCGGCACGTTGGTGCGCATCTGCACGTCCACCGGGATGAAACCGCGCTCGCCGACGACGACGCCGGCCTTCTCGGCGCCGATCTTCTTGCCATTGGGCGTGCGGCCCACCGCCTGCAGAACGAGGTCGTAGACGCCGTCGCTCTTGCTGCCGTCCAGCCCTTCGAACATCACGCGGATGCCGTCCTTCGTGGCCTCGGCGCCCACGGTCTTGGTCTTCAGCATCAGCTTGTCGAAGCGGTGGGCGTTCATCTTCTGCCACACCTTGACGAGGTCGCGGTCGGCGCCCTGCATCAGGCCGTCGAGCATCTCCACCACGTCGAGCCTGGCGCCCAGCGTCGAGTAAACCGTACCCATCTCCAGGCCGATGATGCCGCCACCGATGACCAGCATGCGCTCGGGCTTCTGGCGCAGTTCCAGCGCGCCGGTACTGGTGACGATGCGCGGGTCGTCCTTCGGGAGGAAGGGCAGCTTCACGGCCTCGGAACCGGCCGCGATGATGGCGTTCTTGAACCGAACGGTCTGCGCCTTGCCGTCGGCGCCGGTGACCGTCAGGTGGTGCGGGTCTGCAAAGGCGCCGACACCATTGACGACGGTCACCTTGCGCATCTTGGCCATCGCCGCCAGTCCGCCAGTGAGCTTGCCCACCACCTTGTTCTTGTGCGCTAGCAGCTTGCCCAGATCGATTTGCGGCTTGCCGAAGCTCACGCCCAGGTCGGTGAAGTGACTCACCTCGTCCATCACCGCCGCCACGTGCAACAGCGCCTTGCTCGGGATGCAACCCACGTTCAGGCAGACGCCGCCGAGCACGGGGAACCGCTCGACGAGCACGGTCTTCATGCCGAGGTCGGCGGCGCGGAAGGCGGCCGAGTAGCCGCCCGGGCCGGCGCCCAGCACGAGCATGTCGCACTCGATGTCGGCGCCGCCTGCGTAGCTGGCCGCCTGCGGTGCGGGCGTCGAGGGCGCAACAGCCGCGGCCGGCTCGGCCGCTGGCGCTGGCGCTGCGACAGCGGGTGCAGGTCCTGCAGCAACGGGAGCAGGTGCCGCAGCAGAGGGGGCAGGTGCCGCGGCAGCGGGCGCTGCGCCAGCCGCACCTGCCGCTTCCAGCAGCAGCACGACCGTGCCCTCGTTCACCACGTCGCCCACCTTGAGCTTGAGCTCCTTGACGACACCCGCCGCGGACGACGGGATCTCCATCGACGCCTTGTCGCTCTCGACGGTGACCAGACTCTGCTCGGCCTTGATGCTGTCGCCGGGTTTCACCAGCACCTCGATGACGGCAACGTCCTTGAAGTCGCCGATGTCGGGAACCTTGATCTCGATGAGGTCCATGGTCGTCATTCCTTGTGGGGTGTCGTCTTCAGCCGGAAGGTGTGCAGGCGCACCGGTCCGCCCGAACTGGTGTCGAATTCGCAGCCGGCCAGCACGCCGGCCTCGGCCACTTCACGCGCCGTCTTCGCCTTTGCATACACCGCGTGCATGGCGCCCAGCGCAAAGCGTCGGCCCGAGCCAATGGCCCAGAAGCGCTCGAACTCGAAGACCTCGCGGTAGCTCTCCACGCCGAAGATGCCGCGCGGGTTGGCGACGAGGATGGAGAACTGGCTGCTCTCGTAGGGGTCGCTGTCGTGCTCCTTCGTGTTCAGGAAGAAGCGGTCCTTGAGCTTGGGATGCAGGCGCAGGAAGGTGTCGAAAAGACCGTCGCGCGTCTGCAACTGCCGCTCCTCGGGCGCCAGCGCGGCCAGCGCCTGGCGCAGCACGGGCAGGTGCGCGACGCTGCCCACGGCGCCGATGAGGCTGCCGTCCAACGCGAACAGCTTGTCGTTGGCCTCGTAGCCCACTGGCAGCCGGGTCTCGCCGAAGGTGACGAGGCTGTCCGACGCGATGGCCACCGTGCCGCCCACGCGGGTCACGACAACTGTGCTCACGTGCGAGCGATCGACGATGTGACCCAGCTTCCCGCCGCGGAACCGGCTCCGCCGGGCCGTTGGCGGACGGCCCCCTCGGGGGGTAGCGAGCGCAAGCGAGCTTGGGGGCTCACAACAGCACCCGGCGGAAGTCACCCAGGATCTGGCCCAGGTAGGCGTTGAAACGCGCCGCCGACGCGCCGTCGATGACGCGGTGGTCCCAGCTCAGGCTCAAGGGCAGGATCAAACGCGGCATGAACTGCTTGCCGTCCCAGCGCGGCTCGGTGCTGCTCTTGCACACGCCCAGAATGGACACTTCCGGGGCGTTGATGATGGGCGTGAAGTAACGCCCGCCGATGCCGCCCAGGCTGCTGATGCTGAAGCAGCCGCCGCTCATCTCGGCGGGGCTCAGCTTGCCGTCACGCGCCTTCTTGGCCAGTTCGCCCATCTCGGTGCTGATCTGGAAGATGCCCTTCTTGTCGGCGTCCTTGACCACCGGGACCATCAGGCCGTTCGGCGTGTCGGCGGCGAAGCCGATGTGGAAGTAGTTCTTCAGCACCAGCTGCTCGCCATCGAGCGAGGCGTTGAACTCGGGGAATTTCTTCAGCGCCGCCACGCTGGCCTTGATCAGGAAGGCCAGCATCGTGACCTTGACGCCGCTCTTCTCGTTTTCCTTGTTCAGCTGCACGCGGAAGGCTTCGAGCTCGGTGATGTCGGCGTCGTCGTGGTTGGTGACGTGCGGAATCACGACCCAGTTGCGGTGCAGGTTGGCGCCGCTGATCTTCTTGATGCGGCTCAGGTCCTTGCGCTCGACGGGGCCGAACTTGGCGAAGTCGACCTGCGGCCAGGCCAGCAGGCCCGGGAAGGCGCCGCCGCCGGCGGCAGGCGCGGCGGCCGGCGCCCTGGACTTCTGTGCCGCGGTCTGGGTGTCGCCGGCCATCACGCCCTTGACGAAGGACTGCACGTCTTCCTGCGTGATGCGGCCCTTGGGCCCGCTGCCCTTGACCTCGGCCAGCGGCACGCCAAGCTCACGTGCCAGGCGGCGGATGGTGGGCGACGCATGAGGCAGCGTGGTCAGCGCCACCGTGCCGGGCTGGTGGGCGGCCACCGGCACAGCCGATGGCGTCACCGCCGCGGCAGGCGCGGCAGCCGGCGCCACCGCGGCTGCGGCCGGCGCTGCGGCCGGCGCTGCGGTCGCAGGCGCGGCGGCAGGTGCCCCGGCCACGCCCTGCAGCCGCGCGATCGCGCTGCCCTTTTTCACCTTGTCGCCCACCTTGACGAGCAGCTCGCCGATCACACCGGCGTGTGATGACGGGATCTCCATCGATGCCTTGTCGCTCTCGACCGTGATCAGGCTCTGCTCGACCTTCACGCTGTCGCCGGGCTTGACGAAGACCTCGATCACGGCCACTTCGTCGAAGTCGCCGATGTCGGGCACCAGCACGTCGACGGGGCCACTGGCCGCGGGTGCGGCAGATGCAGCGGGCGCCGACGCAACCACCGGCACCTCTGCCGCTGCAGGCGCAGCGGTCGCCGCAGACGCTGCCGCAGGGGCCGGCGCAGCCGTACCGGCCGCGTCCAGCACCAGCACCAGCGAGCCCTGGCTGATCTTGTCGCCGAGCTTGACCTTGAGCTCCTTGACGACGCCTGCATGCGTCGACGGGATCTCCATCGACGCCTTGTCGCTCTCCACCGTGAGCAGGCTCTGGTCGACGACGACGCTGTCGCCCGGCTTGACCATCAGCTCGATGATTTCAACGTCCTTGAAGTCGCCGATGTCCGGCACTTTCACTTCGACCACGGCCATGACCTGTCTCCTGCAGTCTTGTCGTTATGCGTACAGCGGGTTGACGCAGTCTGCGTCGATGCCGTACTTCGCGATGGCCTCGGCCACCTTGGCCGCCGGCAGCGTGCCGTCCTCGGCCAGCGCCTTCAGCGCCGCCACGACGATGTAGTGGCGGTTGATCTCGAAGTGCTCGCGCAGCTTGCTGCGGAAGTCGCTGCGGCCGAAGCCGTCGGTGCCCAGCACCTTGAAGGTGCGGCCGACCCCCTTGTCCTTCGGCATGAAGGCGCGGATCTGGTCGGCGTAGATCTTCATGTAGTCGGTCGACGCCACCACGGGGCCGGCGTGCGGTGCCAGTTGCTGGGCCACGAAGGGCACACGCGGTTCGGCCGTGGGATGCAGCAGGTTCCAGCGCTCGCAGTCCTGGCCATCGCGCGCCAGCTCGTTGAAGCTCGGGCAGCTCCAGACGTTGGCGGCCACGCCCCAGTCGGCCTCCAGCAGCTTCTTCGCCGCCATGCTCTCGCGCAGGATGGTGCCGCTGCCCAGCAGGTTGACACGCGGCGTCTTCTTCGCGCCTTCCTCCAGCAGGTACATGCCCTTGATGATCTGCTCTTCGGTGCCTGCCTTCAGTCCCGGCATCGGGTAGTTCTCGTTCAGCAGCGTGAGGTAGAAGTAGACGTTGTCCTGCTTCTCCACCATGCGCTTCAGGCCGTGGTGGAGGATGACGCCGACCTCGTGCGCGAAGGTCGGGTCGTAGCTGATGCAGTTCGGAATCGTGCCGGCCAGGATGTGGCTGTGGCCGTCCTCGTGCTGCAGGCCTTCGCCGTTCAGCGTCGTGCGGCCCGAAGTTCCACCGAGCAGGAAACCGCGCGCCTGCATGTCGCCCGCCGCCCAGGCCAGGTCGCCGATGCGCTGGAAGCCGAACATCGAGTAGTAGATGTAGAACGGCACCATGATGCGGTTGTTCGTCGAGTACGACGTCGCCGCGGCGATCCAGCTGCTCATGCCGCCCGCCTCGTTGATGCCTTCCTGCAGGATCTGGCCGTTGACCGTTTCCTTGTAGTACATCACCTGGTCCTTGTCGACCGGCGTGTACTTCTGACCCTCGGGGTTGTAGATGCCGATCTGGCGGAACAGGCCCTCCATGCCGAAGGTGCGCGCTTCGTCCACCAGGATGGGCACGACACGCGGGCCCAGCGCCTGGTCACGCAGCAGCTGCGTCAGGAAACGTACGTACGCTTGAGTGGTACTGATCTCGCGGCCCTCGGCGGTGGGGTCGAGAATGGCCTTGAAGGTGTCCAGCGCGGGCACCGTGAAGCTCTCGTCGGCCTTCGCGCGCCGCTTGGGCAGGTAGCCGCCGAGGGCCTTGCGGCGATCGTGCAGGTAGCGCATCTCGGGCGTGTCGTCGGCCGGCTTGTAGAACGGGATCTTCGGCAGGTCGGCGTCGCTGATGGGGATGTTGAAGCGGTCGCGGAAGAACTTGATGTCGTCGTCGCTCAGCTTCTTGGCCTGATGCGCGGTGTTCTTGCCCTCGCCGGCGCTGCCCATGCCCCAGCCCTTGACGGTCTTCACCAGCAGCACGGTGGGCTGGCCCTTGGTGTTGCTGGCGCGGTGGAAAGCGGCGTAGACCTTCTGCGCGTCGTGCCCGCCGCGGCGCAGGTTCCAGATGTCCTTGTCGCTCATCTTGGCGACCAGTTCCAGCGTGCGCGGGTCGCGGCCGAAGAAGTTCTTGCGCACGAAGGCGCCGTCGTTGGCCTTGAAGGCCTGGTAGTCGCCGTCCAGCGTGTCGAGCATGATCTTGCGCAGCGCCCCGTCCTTGTCGCGAGCCAGCAGCGGGTCCCAGTTGCTGCCCCAGATCAGCTTGATGGCGTTCCAGCCCGCGCCGCGGAACACCCCTTCCAGCTCCTGGATGATCTTGCCGTTGCCGCGCACCGGGCCGTCCAGGCGCTGCAGGTTGCAGTTGACGACGAAGACGAGGTTGTCGAGCTTTTCGCGCGCCGCCAGGCCGATGGCGCCCAGGCTCTCGGGTTCGTCCATCTCGCCGTCGCCGCAGAACACCCAGACCTTGCGGTTCGCGGTGTCGGCGATGCCGCGGGCGTGCAGGTACTTCAGGAAGCGCGCCTGGTAGATGGCCATGTGCGGCCCCAGGCCCATGCTCACCGTAGGGAACTGCCAGAAGTCGGGCATCAGCTTGGGGTGCGGGTAGCTCGACAGGCCCTTGCCGTCGACTTCCTGGCGGAAGTTCAGCATCTGCTCTTCGCTGAGCCGGCCCTCCATGAAGGCGCGGGCGTAGATGCCGGGGCTGCAGTGGCCCTGCATGTAGAGCAGGTCGCCGCCGTGGCCTTCGCTGTCGGCGTGCCAGAAATGGTTGAAGCCGCAGGCCAGCATGTGCGCCAGGCTGGCGAAGCTGCTGATGTGTCCGCCGAGGTCGCCGCCATCGGCCGGGTGCAGGCGGTTGGCCTTGACCACCAGCGCCATCGCGTTCCAGCGCATGTAGGCGCGCAGCCGGCCTTCGATGTCGAGGTTGCCGGGGCTGCGCTCTTCCTCGTCGGGGTCGATCGTGTTCGTGTAGCTGGTGTTGGCCGAGAACGGCATGTCCATGCCGGACTGGCGTGCATGCTCGAGCAGTTCCTCGAGCAGGTAGTGCGCGCGACCGGCGCCCTCACTGCCGATGACGGCCGACAGCGCGTCGATCCACTCTCGGGTTTCCTGGGGATCGGCGTCGGTGGCGTCGACGCCGCGAATGGACTCGGGCTGTGCGGACATGGCATGTCTCCTCGAAGCGGTGTTTTTGCGAGCGGCGCGAGTTTCGCACAACCCAAAGACATTTCAAATAGTGCCGTTTGATTTCATAATGCGAAAGCACGGCGGGTCTGGCAGGGTGCCCTCGATAATCAGCCGATGCCGCTTCCTAAAGCGTCCCCCACCCCTGCCGCCCCTCCGCTGGCGGCACCCATGCCGACGGCCCAGCGCCTCTTCGGCCGCTGGTGGCGACGGCAGTCGCCTGCACGCCAGGACCGCTTCGCGACGCTGGCGCCCCTGCTCTCGGTGCTGCTCTTCCTGGCGGCCATCATTTCTGCCTTCTGGTACCTGCGCAACGAGGAAATCGAGCGTGAGACGGAGTCGGTCAAACGTGATACGGAACTGACACAGCAGCAGATCGGCCTGCGCCTGATACAGAACCAGGAGACGCTGATCCGCATGGCGCGCGACCTCGTCGTGCGCGAGACCAGCACCGACGAGTTCATCGATCAGGCGGCCGTCTTTGCCCGCGAGCGGCCCGAAGTCACGCACCTGAGTTGGCTCGACGCGCGCCGCAAGCCGCGCGCCAGCTACGGCGCGCTGCTCTACAACTTCAACGCCGCCGGCGACACACCAGAACCTGCGCTGCCCGTCGAGGGGAAGGCGAGCGAACCCGAGACCACCTTCCGCACCGCGCGCGACACCCGTTCGCCGGCCTATTCACGCAGCTTCACCGACAACACCGGCGCGCCCGTCTTCCAGTTGCACCTGCCGCTGGTCGAGCGCAATACCTTCGGCGGCGTGCTCATCGTCGAGTACTCGGTCGATTCGCTGGTGCGCCACTACGTGCCCGCCGACGTGGCGCAGCGCCACATGATCTCCGTTGTCGACGAAAACCAGAAGCTGCTGTCGGCCACCGTCACACCCATGCCCGGCGGCGGCACCCAACGTGCGGCCATCGTCAGCGACGCGCCGCTGACACCGGCGCTCAACGGCCTGCTGCTGCGCGGCCAGGGCTGGCGCACCAGCATCGGCCTGGTCAACAACACGCTGTTCTGGATGGTCGTGGCCCTCTCCGTGCTGACGGTGTGGATGCTGCTGGGCACCTGGCGCCACATGCGCCGGCGCAGCCAGATCCAGGGTGCGCTGGTGCAGGAAACCAACTTCCGCCGTGCGATGGAAAACAGCATGCCCACGGGCATGCGTGCGATGGACCTGGAGGGCCGCGTCACCTACGTCAACGCCGCCTTCTGCCAGATGACGGGTTTCAGCCAGGGTGAGCTCGTCGGCCGCCTGCCGCCCTACCCCTACTGGCCACCGGACCGGCTGGAAGAGAACGCGCGCCTGCTGCAGCAGGAACTGCACGGCCGCAGCCCCGCCGGCGGCATCGAGGTCAAGGTGATGCGCAGGGACGGCGTCGTCTTCGACGCCCGCATGTACATCAGCCCGCTGATCGACCCCAAGGGCCAGCAGACGGGCTGGATGACGAGCATCACCAACATCACCGAAGCCAAGCGCATCCGCGACCAGCTGAGCGCTTCACACGAACGATTCACCACCGTGCTCGAGGCGCTGGACGCCTCGGTGTCGGTGCTGTCGGTGCAGCAGGGTGAACTGCTGTTCGCCAACCGCAGCTACCGGCTGTGGTTCGGCAACGAACCGGCCGGCCACCAGCAGATGGCCGGCGGCGCGGTCGGCGTCGATGCCTTCGGCGGCGATGGCCACGACGAGGTCGACGGCATGTCGGGCCTGCCGACGGAAGAGCTGACCGAGACCGGGGGCAGCCCGAGCGAGGTCTACATCGAGTCGCTGCAGAAGTGGTTCGACGTGCGCGCGCGCTACCTGCAGTGGACCGACGGCCGGCTGGCGCAGATGCTGATTGCCACCGACATCACCGCCCGCCTGCGCGCCGAGGAACAGACCGCAGTGCAGGCCGAGAAGGCCCAGGTGACGAGCCGGCTGGTGACGATGGGCGAGATGGCGTC
>JAURZK010000001.1 GCA_030653505.1 Rubrivivax sp. | reverse complement strand
TGTCAGGCGACACGACAAACTGACCCCCTGACGACACGAGGAATTGACCCCCTTCGTGGAAGGAGGTCGAAGTGCAAGAAGTGGTCGAGCAAGCTCCCCGGTCCGAGTGGATCGAGGGGAGGCAGGCGATGCAAACGCCTGAGGATGTGCAGGCGATGCTCAAGCTGGCGTCGCTTGGGTGGGGCGCCAAGCGCATCAGCCGCGAGTTGGGGTGCAGCCGCAACACGGTGCGCGGCTACCTGCGCCAAGGGGGCTGGCAGCCGTACCAGTCACCGCAGCGCCCCGGCCGGCTGACGCCCCACAGCGATTGGCTGGCCGAGCGGTTCCGCCAGCACCGCGGCAACTGCGATGTCGTGCGCCAGGAGTTGCAGCGGGAACACGGCATTGCGGTGAGCTTACGCACCGTCGAGCGTGCCGTGGCTCACCTGCGCCGCGAAGTGCTCGCCCAGACGGCGGCCACCGTTCGCTTCGAGACGCCGCCGGGCCACCAACTGCAGATCGACTTCGGCACGGTGCGCGTGCCGGTGGGCGACGAGTTGGTCAAGGTTCACCTGTTCGTGGCCACCCTGGGCTACTCGCGCCGGACCTACGTGGCGCTGTTCCTGCACGAGCGACAGTCCGCCTGGCTGCAGGGCCTTGAAGGCGCGTTCCGGCACTTCGGCGGCACGCCCCGGGAGGTGTTGGTCGACAACGCCCGCGCGCTCGTCAACGAGCACGACGCCCAGACCCGCGAAGTCGCCTTCAACGACCGCTTCCACGCCTTCTGCCGCTACTGGGGTGTGACACCCCGAGCCTGTGCCCCGTACCGCGCCCGTACCAAGGGCAAGGACGAGCGCGGCGTGGGCTACGTCAAGCGCAACGCCATCGCCGGCCATCGCTTCGTGTCCCTGGAGGAACTGCAAGCGCACCTCGCGCGCTGGATGCGTGAGGTGGCCGACGTGCGAGTGCACGGCACCACTGCCGAGCCGCCCATCGACCGCTTCGAACGCGATGAGCGCGGCGCGCTCAGCCCGTTGGCCGCCAAGGCGCCGTTCCTGCAGGTGCGCGAACTCAGCCGCCGGGTCCATACCGATGCCTGCATCGAGCTCGACACCAACCGCTACAGCGTGCCGTGGAAGCTCATCGGCGAAGCCGTCACCGTTGTCGTGGCCGAGCGGCAGGTGCGAGTGCTGTACGCAGGCCAGGAAGTGGCTTGCCATGCGCAGAACGCCGGTCGGCGCATCAGCATCATCGAACGCAGCCACCTCGTGGGCATCGTCGGCGCGCATCTGGTCGGGGTGAGCTGGCTGGCACGCCCGAGCGCTGCCGCGGCGCCACCGCCAGCCGCGCCGGCCGAACTGCTTCGACCGCTGGCCGAGTACGAGACGGCGCTGGGAGGGAGCTGGTGATGGCAGCGGCCAAGAAGAACCAGCCGATCGAGTTGCTCAACGACCTCGAGCCGATGCTCACGCGCTTGAAGCTCACCGCCATCCGCGACCAGCTCGACACGCTGCTGGACCAGGCCGGCCGGGCAGAGCTCAACCTGCGCGAGGCGCTGACGATGCTGTGCACCGCCGAAGTGGCACGCAAGGACGAGCGGCGCATCCAGATGGGCATGTCGATCGCCAAGTTCCCATGCGTGCGCACGCTGGAGGGCTTCGAGTACGACGCGCAGCCGTCGGTAGACCCCAAGCAGATCCGCGAACTGGCGACATCGCGCTGGGTGGCCAACGGCGACAGCGTGTTGCTGCTCGGACCGCCCGGCGTGGGCAAGACGCATCTGGCGGTGGCGCTCGGTCGCGAGGCCATCGTTCGGGGCTACAGCACGTTGTTCGTGCCGGCGACCAGCCTGGTGACGCAGTTGGCCCGGGCGCATGCCGAGGGGCGCCTGGAGGAGAAGCTCCTGCACTTCACGAAGCCCAAGCTGCTGGTGGTGGACGAACTGGGCTACCTGCCGTTCGAGGCCAACGCGGCGCATCTGTTCTTCCAACTCGTGAGCCGGCGCTACGAGCGCGGCTCGATGCTGGTGACGAGCAACCGTTCAGTGGCCGAGTGGGGCGGTGTGTTCGGCGATGCGGTGGTGGCGACCGCCATCCTGGACCGGCTGCTCCACCACAGCCACGTCATCACGATCCGCGGCGACAGCTACCGGCTGCGAACGAAGCGCCGCGCTGGCCGGGTTAACCAGGCCAGCGCGAACACCGCAACTCAAACCGATTGATCAGCAACCGGGGTCACTTCTGGATGTCGCCAGGGGGTCAGTTCCTGATGTCGCTTGACACCTGCAACCCCATTCGCCTCAATCTAAATTAGCGTGCCGATTACCTACGAGTAGCGCTGGCGAATTCCAGACCGTTGCAATTCGTTAACTTCGAGAACCCCGCCCCGCAAACACGGGTAATAATCACCGTCCCAAAGGCGCGTTTTGAATGCCTAGACGCCTGGGCCCGGCCTGCCGCGGGTGCAATCAGGGAGTTACTCCATATCCATCCCCACATGACCAAGACCTACGCGCAATACATCAAGCAGATCGAAGTTCTCAAGGCCGACGCCGAAAAGGCGCGGCGCAAGGAAGTGCAAGGCGTCGTCGGGCGCATCCGTGAAGCCATCGATGCCTACGGCCTGACAGCCGAAGACCTGGGTTTCGCGGGCAAGGGCAAGAGCGCCGTCAAGGCCGTGCCGGCCAAGAAGCGCGGCGTCAAGGCCAAGCCGGTGAGGGAAATCAAGTTCCGCAATGACAGCGGCGGCACCTGGGGTGGCCGTGGCAAGCGTCCGCAGTGGCTGCGCGACGCGCTGGCTTCCGGCAAGACGCTGGCCGACTTCGCGGTGAAGTAAGCCGTTCTTGGCGGGCGCGTTGGCGGGATCTATCTCGCCCGCGCCTGCCGCACGGCGGCCTCCCATTGCGCCATGCGCTCGGCCGCCTGGCCGGTTGTCAGTCGCGGCTCGAAGCGCCGGTCCTCGCGCCACAGCGCGGCCAGTTCGTCCAGGCCTGCGTAGATGCCGGTGGCCAGCCCGGCGAGGAGGGCCGCGCCCAGCGCCGTGGTCTCGGTGACGCGCGGACGCACCACCGGGATGCCCAGCAGGTCGGCCTGGAACTGCATCAGCAGGTCATTGACGCAGGCGCCGCCGTCGACACGAAGTTCAAGCGGTGCCGTGCCGCCGGCGGCCACGGCGTCTCTGGCCATCGCGTGCAGCAGCGCCGCGCTCTGGAAGGCGATGCTCTCGAGTGCCGCGCGCGCGATGTGCGCCGCCGTGCTGCCGCGCGTGAGCCCGACAATGGCGCCGCGGGCGTGGGCGTCCCAGTAGGGTGCGCCCAAGCCCGTGAAGGCAGGCACGAACATCACGCCGCCGGCGTCTGGCACGCTTTCGGCCAGCGCCTGCACCTCGCTGCTGCTGTTGATGGCACGCAGTCCGTCGCGCAACCATTGCACGACGGCGCCGCCGATGAAGACGCTGCCTTCCAGCGCGTATGCCTTGCTCGCCGTGGGCTGCGCCGCCGCGGTGGTGATGAGGCCGTGCGTCGAAGACTCGAAACGTTCGCCGGTGTGCATCAACATGAAGCAGCCGGTGCCGTAGGTGTTTTTCACCAGCCCCGCCTTGAAGCAGGCCTGGCCGAAGAGCGCGGCCTGCTGGTCGCCGGCCACGCCGGCGATGGGGATCGCGCCGCCCAGCCATTCGGCGTCGCATTCGCCGTAGACATGGGCGGACGGGTGCACCTGCGGCAGCACGCTGTCGGGCACGTGCAGCAGCGCCAGCAGTTCCGGGTCCCAGGCGTTGTGGCGGATGTCGTAGAGCATCGTGCGCGACGCGTTGCTCACGTCGGTGGCGTGCACACGCCCGCCCGTCAGCTTCCACATCAGCCAGCTGTCGATGGTGCCGAAGGCCAATTCGCCCTGCGCGGCGGCGATGTGCGCGCCGCTTACGTGGTCGAGCAGCCAGCGCAGCTTGGTGGCCGAGAAGTAGCTGTCGACCACCAGGCCGGTGCTGTGCCGGATGGCCTCGGCATGCCCGTGTTGCCGCAGCTGCGCGCACAAGGCCTCGCCGCGGCGGTCCTGCCAGACGATGGCGCGGTGCAGCGGGCGGCCGCTGCGGCGGTCCCACAGCACGGTGGTCTCGCGCTGGTTGGTGATGCCGATGGCAGTGATGTCGCGTGCCTGCAGGCCGGCCTGGGCCAGCGCCTCGCGCGCGGTCGCGATCTGGCCGGCCCAGACCTCTTCGGCGTCGTGTTCCACCCAGCCGGGTTGCGGGTAATGCTGCGTCAGTTCACGCTGCGCCATCGCCACCACCTGGCCGCGGGCGTCGAAGACGATGCTGCGTGAACTGGACGTGCCCTGGTCGAGGGCCAGGATGTGGGTCATGGGCGTTGTCTCCTCGGTCCGGCCAGCGTAATGCAAAGCCGCGGCCCCGCCACCGGGGGACTGCCCGGGGCACGGGTGCCACACCTGGCTGCGGCTACAGTGGCGCCCCCTCGCGCCCACATCCATGCCCCAGCACCGCCACGCCCTCGTCACCGGCACGCTCTTTGCCCTGGCCGCCGGGCTCGTGTGGGGCCTGGTCTTCGTCGCGCCCACGCTGCTGGGCGACTATCCGGCGGTGCTGCTGACCATGGGCCGCTACCTGGCCTTCGGGCTCATCGCGGTGCCGCTGGCCTGGTGGGACCGCGACCGCCTGGCCGAACTGACACGTGCCGACTGGGTCGAGGCCGCCAAGCTCTCGGCGGTGGGCAACGTGCTGTACTACCTGTGCCTGGCGGCCGCCATCCAGCGCGCCGGCGGGCCGCTGCCGACGATGGTCATCGGCACGCTGCCGGTGGTCATCGCCGTCACCGCCAACCTGCGGCGTCAGGCCGACGGCGCCGCGCGCGAGGCCCGCCTGCCCTGGTTGCGCATGCTGCCGTCACTCTTGCTCATCGCGGGCGGGCTGGCCTGCGTCAACCAGGCCGAGATCAGCCAGCTGCCCGCCGGCACCGACCTGCCGCGCTACGCGCTCGGTGCGCTGCTGGCCCTGGCCGCCGTCGCCTGCTGGACGTGGTACCCCATCCGCAACGCCGAGTGGCTGCGCGCCCATGCCGACCGCAGCCCGCGCGCCTGGGCCACTGCGCAGGGGCTGACCACGCTGCCGATGGCGGCTGCGGGTTACGCGCTGTTCTGGCTGTGGGCCGCCAATGACGGCGCGGGCACCGTGGGCTTCGACATGCCCTTCGGCCCGCAGCCGCTGAAGTTCATCGGCCTGATGCTGGCCATCGGGCTGCTCGCGTCGTGGCTGGGCACGCTGTGCTGGAACGAGGCCAGCCAGCGCCTGCCGCCGGCGCTGGCCGGTCAGCTCATCGTCTTCGAGACGCTGGCGGCGCTGGCCTATGCCTTCATGCTGCGCGGCCAGTGGCCCGGCTGGGTCACCGGTGCCGGCGTGGCGCTGCTGGTCGCGGGTGTGGTGACGGCGCTGCGCGTTCGTCCGCTGCCGCACGGTGCGGGCGCGCCTTGACGTACAGAATCTGGGCCTCCGTTGTCACAGAGGACCCGCCCATGAAGACGCGCCGCCGTTTTGTCATGCTGATGCCCTGGGTTCCGCTGGCCGGTGTGTCGCTGCTGGCCGCCTGCTCCGACAAGGCGCCGCCGCCCGCCGCCAGCCCGGCGCCGGCACCGATGCCTGCCCCTGCACCGGCCGCCCCTGCTGAAACCCCGGCGCCCGCCGCGACCAGCACCGCGCCGACGCTCGTCAGCCCCAGCGATCCGCAGGCGCAGACCTTGGGTTACGTGCCCGTGTCCAGCCAGGCCGACGCGACGAAGTACAAGACCCACGACGCCAGCCAGACCTGCGCCAACTGCGCGCTTTACACCGGCGTGGCCGGTGAGGCTGCAGGCCCCTGCCCGCTCTTCGCCGGTCAGCTGGTCGCCGCCGAGGGTTGGTGCAGCGCCTGGGCGAAGAAGGCCTGAGCGGGACGTTCGGCCCTGCCTGCGCAGGGCCGAACGCCAGCGAAGGGGTCGCCGCGTGCTTGCGGCGAGGCGGGCTGCAAGCCTGTGCGGCCGGCGGCCCGAGGCATCAGCCGTAGACGTTGCGCAGCGTGCCCAGGCCGTCGATCGCCACCTCGACGGTGGTGCCGGGTTTCATCGGCAGCACACCCAGCGAGGTGCCGCACAGGATCACGTCGCCGGGTTCCAGCGTCATGTCCTGGCTGATGCGCCAGACCAGTTCCTCGGGCGCGAAGAACATGTCGGCCAGCGCGTAGTTCTGGCGCTCGCGGCCACCGACCAGCGTGCGCAGCGTGGCCGCCGACGGGTCGAAGCGGGTGTCGATGACCGGGCCGAAGGCCCCGAAACCGTCGAAGCTCTTGGCGCGTGTCCATTGCGGGAAGCTCGCGTCGCGGAACAGCAGTTCGATGGCCGTCACGTCGTTGGCGCAGGTGTAGCCGAAGATGCACGCGGCAGCGCCTTCGCGCGCGATGCGCTGCGCGCGGCGGCCGATGACCACCGCCAGTTCACCTTCGTAGGCCACGCGGCCCACCTCGGCCGGCACGGCGGGGATGGGTTGTTCGTGCGCGGCGGCGCTGGCCGGGCTCTTCAGGAAGTACAGCGGCTCAGCCGGCGTGGCCCAGCCGTTTTTCTCGGCTGCGCCGCGGAAGTTGTTCCACAGGCCGATGATCTTGCCCGGCACGCAGGGCGGCAGCCAGGCGCCGGGCGGAATGTCGGCCAAAGCCAGCGTTTCATCGCTGGGCTGCGGCGTGTCGAACAGGCTGCCGGCATGCACCTGCACCCGGTCGCCCTGCAGCAGCCCGAGCGTGGCCTGGCCGCGGTGGTTGAAGCGCATCCATTGCATCGTCTTGCTTTCGCGTGAATCGGGGCCATGACGATAGCCGGGCGTCACTGCGCAGGCGCCCGGACGGGCCCGCATCCACCCGACGGCGGCGCCGCTAAGATCTCGTCTACATGCTGTCCCGCATCATCCCCATCCTGCCACTGCGTGCGAACGCCGGACCGGGCGTTCCCTGGGCCGAGCCGCTCTTGAGCGGCGAACCGGCGCAACTGCGCCGCGTGCTCGGCGCGCTGGAAGCCGCGCTGCAGGCCCGCCTGGGCTGGCGCCTGCCCGCCGGCACCTGGTTGCACGAATTACGGCTGGACGAAGGCGAGGCCTTCGTCGCCATCACGCCCGAACTGGGCGGCGCCTGCGGGCCTTCGGCCGAGGTGGCTTTCGACACGTTGCGCCGGCTGCTGCCCGACACCGACATCTTCGTCGGCGCAGCACGCGAATGAAGCCGACCCTCCCCGGCCGTGTAGCGCGTCCATCCGGGGAAATCCTGGCCGCCAATGAGCGCCAGGAACCCGAAGGCCAAGTCGTGGCGCAGTACATTGCACCGGTGCCCAACGCTGCCTCCTGCTGCATCGCAGCGCTGCTTCTGGCCCCGGCGCTGGTCTGCGCCCAGGCCACCCCGCCGGCTGCGCCGGTGCCGCAGAGTGTGCCTGCCGCGGCTGGGCCAGCGTCGGCAGCCGCTGCTGCTGCAGATTCCGCAGCCTCTGCGGCCGCGCCCACGGTGGTCAACGAGACCGCCGAGTCTGCCCGCAGTTCGGTGCGGGCGATGGCCCACTGGCTGGCCAGGGGCGTCGACAGCTGGTTCGGTGACCGGCCCTTCGCCGACGGCGGCAAGGTCACCGACGGCCGCCTGAGCGTCAGCCTGCTCAAGCGGCAGCGCGAAGCCGCCGATGTCGACGTGCGCTTCAACGCACGCTTCCGCCTGCCCAACCTCGAGGAGAAGACCTATTTCTTCCTCGGCCGCGACGACCCTCGCGAGGTGATCACCGACAAGCCAGGCCCGGTCTCGCGCCAGGACCGCCTGCTGGCGAGCGAAAACGCCGAGCGCAGCTTTTTCGCCGGCATCGGGCGTTCGCTCACCGACACGATCGACTTCCGCCTCGGCTTCCGCGGTGGTCTCAAGCCCTATGTCCAGGGACGCTACAAGACACAGTGGGAGATCGGCGAAGAGGGCCTGGCCGAGCTGCGCCAGACGCTGTTCTGGTCGCTGTCCGACCGCGCCGGTTCGACCACGGCCTTTTCCTACGAGCACCTGCTGTCGCCCGTTCTGGCCACGCGCTGGCTCAGCTCGGCCACGATCACGCAGGCGTCGCGAAGATTCGAATGGTCCAGCCTGCTGGGCCTGCACCGGTCCTTCGGCGACCAGCGGCTGCTGTCCCTGGAAGCGCTGGTCAACGGCGAAGAGGGCTCGGGTGTGGCCGCGACCGACTACGGCCTGCAGGTGCGTTGGGAACAGCCCGTCTACAGGAACTGGCTCATCGGCGGCATCGTCGTCGGCCACTTCTGGCCACGTCCGGACGCACAGACCGAACGGCGTGGTGCCTGGGCCGCTGGCGCACGCCTGTTGATGCGCTTCTGACCGTAGCTTGGGGCCGCGATGGCGGCCGCCACAGCCCTCACGCGCGAATTCGCGTTCGGGCCTTCGCCAGGCGTGCGGCTCCTTGTCGGAGCGTCAAGTCCGGGCTCAGCCCGCCAGCGCGTCGTCCAGCACTTCCACCCAGTGCCGAACTGGCGTGGCCGTGCCGCTCTGCAGGTGCTGGATGCAGCCGATGTTGGCGCTGACGATGGCGTCCACCGGGTCCTGGGTCGCCGCTGACGCCAGGTGCTTCAGCTTGCGGTCGCGCAGCTGCAGGGCGAGATCTGGCTGCAGCACGCTGTAGGTGCCGGCGCTGCCGCAGCACAGGTGGCTTTCGGCGCTGGCCAGACGCACCTCGAAACCCAGCCCGCGCAGGTGGGTCTCGACGCCGCCGCGCAACTGCTGGCCGTGCTGCAAGGTGCACGGGGGGTGGAAGGCCAGGCGCTTGGTCTGGATCTCGCGCAGCTTGCCCTGCAGCGCCGGCACGATGTCGGGCAGCAGCTCGCTGATGTCGCGCGTGAGTGCGCTGACCCTGCGCGCCTTCTCGGCGTAGTGGGCGTCGTGCGCCAGCGCATGGCCGTAGTCCTTCACCGCCACGCCGCAGCCGCTGGCGTTCATCACGATGGCCTCGACACGGCCTTCGCTCGTCAGGCCGTTGACCAGCGGCCACCAGGCGTCGATGTTGCGGCGCATGTCGGCCAGGCCACCCGCGGTGTCGTTCAGGTGCGTGCGCAGCGCCCCGCAGCAGCCGGCGTCGTCGGCCACCAGGGTCTGGATGCCGGCGGCGTCGAGCACCCGTGCGGTGGCGCTGTTGACATTGGGCATCATCGCCGGCTGCACGCAGCCAAGCAGCATCAGCACCTTGCGCTTGTGCGTGCGTGTCGGCCATTGCTGTGCACGCTTGCCGGCCGCACCGGGCACCTTGTCCTTCAGCGCCTGCGGCAGCAGCGGGCGCACCAGCTGGCCGAGTTTCATCGCCGGGCCGAAGAGCGGCGAGGTCAGCCCTTCCTTGAGCAGCCAGCGCACGGCCCTCTCGCCGGCGGGGCGTTCGACACGTGCCTCGACGATCTCGCGCCCGATGTCGACCAGGTGGCCGTACTGCACGCCGCTGGGGCAGGTGGTCTCGCAATTGCGGCAGGTCAGGCAGCGGTCCAGGTGCAGCTGCGTCCTGCGCGTGACCGGCGCACCTTCCAGCACCTGCTTCATCAGGTAGATGCGGCCGCGCGGGCTGTCGAGCTCGTCGCCCAGCAGCTGGTAGGTGGGGCAGGTGGCGGTGCAGAAGCCGCAGTGCACACACTTGCGCAGGATGGCCTCGGCGGTTTCGCCCTGGCGGGTGCCCTTGAACTCGGGTGCGAGCTTGGTTTGCATGAAGTCTTGGGCGTGGAATGGCAGGTCAGGGGCGGAGTGCCGGCAGCGCGCCGAGCAGCAACGAAACGAAGGGCATCAGCAGCGAGGCCAGCAGCACCTGCAGGCCCAGCGCCAGCGCAGCATAGGCGCCGGCCGCCGGGTGCACCTGCATCGAGCGCGCCGCGCCGATGCCGTGCGAGACGGTGCCCAAGGCAAAACCGCGCACCTCGCGCTGGCGGACGCGCAGCAGGTCGAAAAGCGGCTTGGCCAGCAGCGCGCCGATCAGCCCGGTGAGGACCGCGAACACGGCGGCCAGCGCCGGGATGCCGCCGAGCTGCTGCGCAATGCCCATCGCCACGGGCGCCGTCACCGACTTGGGCGCCAGCGAAGCCAGCACCGGCAGCGGCAGGCCCAGCGCCCAGCCGGCCAGCAGCGCGCTGCCCGCCGCAGCGCTGCCGCCGACGAGTGCTGCCGCCAGCACGGCCAGCCAGCGCTGGCGCAGTTCGGCACGGCGCTGCCACAGCGGCCAGGCCAGTGCCACCACGGCAGGCCCGAGCAGGAAGTGGATGAACTGCGCGCCCGAGAAATATGTCGGGTAGGGCGTATCGGTCAAGGTCAGCAGCAGCGCCAGCGTGAGCACCGTCCACAGCACCGGGTTGGCCCAGGGGGCCTGGTCGAGGCGCTGGTAGGTGGCCTGCGCCAGCACGTAGGTGGCCAGCGTGGCCGTCAGGCCGAACAGCGGCGTGGCGGACAGGTAGACCCAGAGTTCGACGACGCTTTGCATGGCCGGTGCCGACTTCAGGGCTTCGCGGCCGGTGAGCCAGATGCGCCGGGCGAGCCGGAAGCGCCGGAAGCGCCGGGCGTTGCGGCCGCCGGCAGCAGCGCGCGCAGCGTCAGCGCTGTCACCACCAGGCCCACCACGGTCGACAGCAGCAGCACGACCGCGAGGCGGCCGCCGTATTCGCCGATCACCGCCAGGTGGGTGATGACACCCACACCCACCGGCACGAAGAGCAGTGACAGGTGCCCGAGCAGCACGTCGGCCGCCGCGCCCACCGGCCGGCGCACGGCGGGCCAGGCCAGCAACGCCAGCAGCAGCAGCATGCCCAGCACCGGGCCGGGCAGCGGCAGGTAGGCACCGCGCGCGGCCACTTCGCCGGCCGACTGGCACAGCAGTAGCAGCGCCAGGCCTCTCAGCGCGTCCATGCGGCAGGCCCGTGGCGCGTGGCTTCAGCGCAGCGCATACGACAGCAGCCAGTAGTGCGTGTAGTTGACCCAGCGCGTCTCGTGGGCGCGTGGTCCCAGCAAGGCCAGAGCCTGTTCGGGTGTCGGGAAGTTCTTCAGCACTTCGTGCACGCTGCCGTCGTCCAGCGTGCGCTGCTGGTAGGTGTTGCCGAAGCTGTCACTGCGAGAGATGGGCGTGCTGCTCGTCTGCACATAGCTGTTGTCGAGGAAAACCACGCGCGCGCCCGGTGCCAGCCGCGTGTGCAGGGTCTCCAGCCAGCCGGGCAGGCGCTGCAAGGGCACGTGGCTCCACCAGCAGCCGGCGAAGGCGGCGGTGAAGGGCCCGGCGACCTCCGGCGCAGCCAGCGTGTAGGCGTCGACGGTCGCGAAGCGCACGCAGGCCGGCAGCACCTTCGTGCGTGCAATGGCCAGTGTTTCCGGGTTCAGGTCGGTGGCCAGCCACGAGGCGGCGTCGCGTGCCGCATGGGGTGTCCACCAGCCGGTGCCGCAGGCGATCTCCAGCACGTCGCGGCCCGCGAACGCTGCCGGCAGCGCGGCTTCCATCGCACGCAGGTCGGCCTGGCGCTCGGGCTTGAAATAGACCCGCTCGTAGTACCCCGCCCGCTGCGCGTAGTACGCGGCCATGTCGTCGATGACGTCCTTGCCCATGCGCAGCCTGCTCAGGCGGCGGGCAGCAGCCGGCCGGGGTTGAACAGACCCTCGGGGTCGAAGGCCCGCTGCAGCTCGCGCTGCAGGCGCGCCATCGCCGGTGTCTGTGGCGCAAACGCGCCTGCGGACTTGTCATTGCCGCGGAAGAGCACGGCGTGGCCGCCGGCGAGCTGCGCGGCTTCGCGCAGCACGCCGGCCGGCGCCGTGGTGCAGATCCAGCGCTGCGCGCCGCCCCATTCCAGCAGCTGTTCGCCGGACAGTTTCAGCGGCGCGGTGGTCGCGGGCACCGACAGGCGCCACAAGGCCGCGCCGCTGTCGACGGCCTTCGCGGCGCCTTCGAAGAACTCGTCGCGGTGGTCACGCAGACCGGTCCAGAAGGCGGCGGCGGTGCCGGCTTCGATGAGCTCGCCGCCGATCCTCTCGCGTGCCGAGCGCACCGCCGCCGTGGCGCCCGCGAGGCGCAGCACCAGCATGCCGTCCCACCACGCGCTGGCGTTCAGCGGCAGCGGCTGGCCGCCCCACTCGTTGAGGCGGCGGATGGCCGCGGCCTGGTCGGCTTCCAGGCGCAGCGTCAGCATCGCCGGCAGCACCGGCAGCACCTTCAGGCTGACCTCGCAGATGACGCCCAGCACACCCATCGAACCGGCCAGCGCACGCGACACGTCGTAGCCGGCGACGTTTTTCATCACCGTGCCGCCGAAGGCCAGCAGCTCGGCGCGGCCGTTCAGGAGCTTGGCGCCCAGCACGTAGTCGCGCACGCCGCCCACCGACACCCGCGCCGGGCCGGCCAGGCCAGCGGCGACCATGCCGCCCACGGTGCCACGGAGTGGCACCCCCTCGCCATCGGTGCCCTGTGCACCGAACCGCGGTGGTTCGAAGGGCAGGCACTGTCCCTTCTCGGCCAGCGCGGCCTCCAGCTCGGCCAGCGGTGTGCCACCGCGCGCGGTGATCACCAGTTCGCTGGGTTCGTAGCTGCTGATGCCCGCCAGCCCACGCAAGTCGAGCGGCTCGCCCACGACGGGCCCGCCGTAGAAGGCCTTGGTGGCGCCACCGCGGATGTCGAGCACACGCTTGTCCGCGCGGGCGGCCTGCACCTGTTCGACCAGGCGCTGCAGCGTCTCATCCATTCAGAAACGCTCCAGTTCGGGGAAGGGCAGCAGCCCCTTCTTCACGTGCATCTTTCCGTACTCGGCGCAGCGCTGCAGTGTCGGGATCACCTTGCCGGGGTTCAGCGTCTCGCCAGCGTCGAAGGCGCGTTTCACGGCAAACATCTGCTCGCGCTCTTCGCTGCTGAACTGCACGCACATGCTGCTGAGTTTCTCCACGCCCACGCCGTGTTCGCCGGTGACGGTGCCGCCCATCGCGACGCTGGTTTCCAGGATGTCGGCGCCGAAGAGTTCGCAGCGGTGCATCTGGTCGGCGTCGTTGGCGTCGAAGAGGATCAGCGGGTGCAGGTTGCCGTCGCCGGCGTGGAAGACGTTGCAGCACTTCAGGCCGTACTTGACCTCCATCTGCGCAATCGCCAGCAGGATGTCGGCCAGCCGCTTGCGCGGGATGGTGCTGTCCATGCACATGTAGTCGGGGCTGATGCGGCCGCTGGCGGGGAAGGCGTTCTTGCGCCCGCTCCAGAACTTCAGGCGCTGCGCTTCATCCTTGCTCACTTCCAGCCGCGTGGCGCCGCAGCCGCTCAGCACGTCGATCATGCGGTCGACTTCCTCGGCCACCTCTTCGGGCGTGCCATCACTCTCGCACAGCAGGATGGCCACGGCGTCGAGGTCGTAGCCGGCGTGCACGAAGTCTTCCACCGCCGCCGTCATTGGTCTGTCCATCATCTCCAGCCCGGCCGGGATGATGCCGGCAGCGATGATCGCGGCCACGGCGTCGCCGGCTTTGCGGATGTCGTCGAAGCTGGCCATGATGCAGCGCGCCAGCTGCGGCCTGGGCACCAGCTTCACCGTCACCTCGGTGATGACGACCAGCATGCCTTCGCTGCCGACGATGAGCGGCAGCAGGTCCAGGCCAGGTGTGTCCAGCGCCTCGCTGCCGAACTCGACAGCCTCGCCTTCCACCGTGTAGCCACGCACCCGCAGCACATTGTGCAGCGTCAGCCCGTACTTCAGGCAGTGCACGCCGCCGGAGTTCTCAGCGACGTTGCCGCCGATGGTGCAGGCGATCTGGCTCGACGGGTCGGGCGCGTAGTACAGGCCCAGTGGCGCGGAAGCCTCGCTGATCGCCAGGTTGCGCACGCCGCACTGCACGGTGGCCGTGCGCGCGGCGCGGTCGATCATCACGATCTTGTTGAACTTGGCCAGCGACAGCGTCACGCCCAGGGCATGCGGCAGGGCGCCGCCCGACAGCCCCGTGCCCGCGCCGCGCGCCACCACCGGCACCTGCAGCGCGTGGCACGCCTTCAGCACCGCAGCCACCTGGTCCTCGGTCTCGGGCAGCGTCACCAGCAGCGGCATCTGGCGGTAGGCCGTGAGGCCGTCGCACTCGTAGGGCACGGTGTCCTCGGCGTGCCACAACAGCGCGTGCGCTGGCAGCAGCGGCGACAACGCAGCCACCACCTGCGTCTGGCGGGCGGCACGTTCGGCGGCAGCGACGGCGGGCGGCGCGGCGGGGGCGTTCATGGGGGCAGTCTCCTCGAGGGCGGTGGGGCGGGCCGTGCCGGCCCGCAGTGACTGTACGCCGCACCCTGCATGCCGCCCGGCCTAGGCGGTTCTGTCCTGAACGGTGCGGCTCACCCGAGTTGCGGCGGCCGGGTTAGCCCTGCCCCCCGATTCGAGGGATGAGCCCGGTGCGGGTAAGGGCAGGGGGATTGCATTCCGTCCGCGGCTGCCGAACCATGCAGTTTCGACGCTAGGCCTGTGGCCTGCGCGAATCGATACCTCGACAGGGCCCTTTCGCCCACCCAGGAGGATTTCCATGCAGCAGGTGAATCGTGCCGCCGCAGCGGCAGGCGTGCTGGCCCTGGCCGGCCTCGTGGCGGCCCTGCCGGCGCAGGCCGGCCTGGTCTACAGCGGCCCGGTGAACCTGGCCGTTCCGAACACCACGGCGGGCTTGTACGTCAACGTGCTGAACGGCAGCAGCTTCAGCGGCCCAGGTACTTTTCCGGTGCTGGGAGGCCCGGGGGCCAACTACGACTTCAACATCTTCGGCGCCAGCGCCTGGACGCTGTTCTCGCCCACCGCCTCGGGCCAGAGCGCACCCAGCGTGCCGACCACCTCGCGTGGTTATGTGTCGGCCACCACCACCGGTGCGGCGTCCAGCCTGACCTTCGGAACCGTGATCGACGGCAGCAGCGTCTTCAACACCGGTTCACCTTCGGGCGCGGGCTTGAGCACCGGCCAGCCGGTGTACTTCGGATTCCGCTTCCGAAACGAAGGCCCCGACCTGTCGACTGCCGCTGACGACACCGTGCACTTCGGCTGGGCGCAGGTGATCCTCAGCCCCGGCACGCCGGGCACCCTGATCGACTACGCCTTCGAAAGCACGCCGCTTACCGGCATCCAGGTCGGCGTGGTGCCGGAGCCGGCGGCCTGGCTTCTGATGGCGCTGGGCGTGGCGGCCTTGCTGGCGCGGCAGCGGCGCCAGCCACGCTGAGGCGGCGGGCTGACCGGGGGGTTCAGGCCTCGCCCGTGAACACCGTCAGCACGCCGGTGTAGCCGTACAGGTGGTGGCGCGCAATCTCGCCGGCGGCGAAGAAGCCGACGAGCGGGATGTCCTCGTCGGCGCCGCCGCCCAGCGCGTGCTGGATGATCTTCAACTCGGCCGAAGGGCCACCGAAGTGCGGGCCGCCGCGGCCGGTGCAGCTGACGTAGAGCGCACCCTGGATGCGCCGCGCCGCCGGGGGGCCTTGCGCTCGGTCGCTGGCGGCCAGCGTGGCCTCGGCCTGGGTTTCGAGTTCGTCGCGGATCTCGCTGCAGATGCGCACCAGGTCGCGCCGCGCCGCCTGCACGTCGCGCTGGCAGAAGGCCAGGCGCATGCCGGGTTCCAGCAGGTCGGCCACGGCCACGGCCTGGCGGCCCGGGTCCAGGCCCACTAGGTGGCGCACACGTGTGTCGGTGCCGAACTGCCCCGGACGCACCAGCGCGGTGTCGGTGGCGTCGGTCAGGCCCACGAGCGTCGCGCGCAGGCGCGGCAGCGCGGCGCGCGGGTCTTCCAGCGTCGGCAGGCCCAGGTCGCGCAGCAGGCAGGGCAGGGCCGGCTCGCCGTCGAGTTCGGTGACGATGTTGCGTTCGCAGGCCGTCACCTCGCGGGTCGGGCCGATGGGCTGCGAACCCTGGGTGACACGCGAGACCAGCGCGACCTCGCGCGAGAAAGCCACGCCCGACAGCCCGCCCTGCCAGACGCCGTCGGCCAGGTGCACCGTGGTCGCGCGTGAACTGGCCAGCCCGCCGAAGAGGTAGCCGCTCTCGGTGCGGTCGCTCATCTCGGTGATGAGGTCCTGCAGGTCGGGCGTGGCCGGGTCGGCGTGCACCAGCGCCGTGTAGGGCGTAATGCGCTGCAGCTTGCGCGCGCCGGAGAAGACCTCGAAGCGCCCGGCGGGCAGCGCCGCCAGCATCAGCACCAGCGCCGGTTCATCGATGTACTCGACGCCACTGGCGCACACCCCGACGCCCACGCTGCCCACCCAGGCCACGCCTGGCCAGCGCACGCGCAGTTCAGCCAGCAGGGCCTGCGCGTGCGGCGCGTAGTGGTCGGTGAAATACACGAAGCCCAGCGTCAGCGGGCCGGCGCCGCTGCTTTCGTGGGCGGGCAGGCGGGCCTCTATCTGCGCGCCGGCCAGTGCCAGCGCAGCACGCCAGTCCGGGTGCGTGGCGTGACCGACGAGGAAGCCGAACATGGCCTGTGCCGCGCGTTGGCGTACTGCGGGCGCTCAGGCCTCGCGCTTGCGGGGTGTCGCCGCGCGCGCGGCTTTCGTGGTTTTCGCGGGGGCCGGTTTCTTCGCGGCCTTGCCCGCCGTCTTGCCCAGGGTTGTCGCCGACGCCGCCGGCGCCGCCGCCGGCACGGTGGCTGCCAGGTGACGCGCGGCATCGGCGCTGCCGTCCTTCACGGCCTTGGCGGCGATCTCGGTGAACTGCTGCGTCAGTGCGCCCCACCATTGCATCGGGTCGATGGCCGCCGGCGCTGCGGCGGGCTTGGGCGACGGGCCCTTCTTCTGCGGCGGTGGTGCTGGCGCCGGCGCGGCGGCGCCGGCTTCGTCGCCTTCTTCTTCGTCCTCGTCCTCCCCTTCGTCGTCATCCGGCGCCGCGGCTGCCGCCGGCATGGCCCACGAGGGTGTTGCCGCCGGTGCGGGCGCTGGCGCCGGCGGCCGCGCCTGCAACGCGTTGTGCAGGTCGGCCAGCGGCAGGTTCATGGTCTGCAGGGTCGACAGCGTCATGCGCTGCACCTCCAGCGCCTGCACCGTGGTGCCGAGCAGGCGCGCGTTCTGTTCGAGCCAGAATTGCACCGTCTTCAGCTCCTGGATGCGCTTGTCGATCTCCTCGGGGTCCAGGGTCGGCGCCACCCATTGGCCGAAGCCCTGCACGCCGGGCAGGCTGGCACTGGCACCCTTCATCAGGGTCTGCAGGAATTCGAAGCCGGGCACCATGCGGGCCAGGTCGTTGGGCGAGCTCATGCGGGGTCTCCTCGGCGCTTGCCGCGCGTCGTCAGCATTGTGAGCCTGCGCGGCGCCGCATGGCCGCGTGCGGCCGTCAGACTAGCGCTTGAAGTGCACCCGCTCGACCCTGAAGCCACGCTGCTCCAGCAAACGCGGCAGCGACTGCGCGCCGGTCATGTGCAGTGCACCGACGGCGGCGAAGACCCGCCGACCCTGGCGGTGCTGGGCCTCGATGCCCGCGGCCAAGGGGCCGTTGCGTTCGTCGTTGAGCTTGCGCATGTAGGCCTTGTCGGCCGCGGTGGAGGCGCATTCGCACCAGCTGGCGTAGTCCTCCAGCGCCGCCAGGTCGCCGGCTTCCCAGGCCTGCGCCAGGCGCTCGATGACACGGCGCGCGCTGCGGTCTTCCAGCTGCGCCAGGCTCTGCTCGACGACGGACAGCGCTTCCACCGGGTCTTCCGGCACCAGCACGGCCTTCTGCTGCGCCGCGGTCTCCAGCGACACCACACGCCGGCCGTTGGCGCGCACCTGGCCCGCCAGCAACTGCTCCATCGCGTAGGCCGGGTCCATGCCCAGCCAGCGCGCCTCCAGCACCGTCAGCGTGGTGGCCTGCAGCACCGGGTGCAGCGTGGCCATGGCGTCGCGCGACAGGCAGGCGCGCGCGTAGGCCTGGTCCAGCCGCGCCTGCAGAGTCTCGGGCAGCAGCGAGTTCGGGTGCAGTTCGGCCAGCGCTGCCAGCAGGGCGGGGTCGGCCGGGTCGATCTCCAGCGCCAGCACGTCGCTGGCGCGCAGGGCCGCCGCCACCTGCGGGCCGAAGCGGCGCCAGGCCGGCTTGCCGACGTGCAGCGTGCCGTAGAGCCAGCTGCTGCGGCCGTCGCGCGTGACGCGCCAGAGCAGGCCGCGGTCGCGCTCGGGGGCGGTGCCGGCCTGCGCGGGCAGCGGCGGCGGGCAAGCAGGGGCGGGTTCGGCGGCCGCAGCCCAGGCCAGCAGGCCCAGCCCCGCGCCCAGCGCCACGCAGATCATCCTCAGCCAGCTCGACATGCCTGCACGATGCCATGAAAGCCGAGCGGGCGGCCACCGGTCGGCGGGGGATGCGACCTTGTCCGCGGAAATCCGGCCGGCGCTCGCGCAGCCCCCCGGCAGGCGGCGCCGGCCTACACTGCGCGCCACTTCCCGGTCGAGGTGCCTTCAGCGTGATGAGCGGCGATGCACTTCGCTAGTGTCCTGACCTGCAGTACGGTGGCGCTGGCCCTGCTGTGTGCTGCCCCGAGGCAGGCGCAATCCGCGCCGGCCGCCCCGGCGGAGGCGCCGGACCGGGCGCCGAAGCAGACGCTGCGCATCCCCGGCCTTGCCGCGCCGGCGCAGATCCTCGTCGACCGCTGGGGCGTGCCGCACATCTACGCCGGCAGCGAAGACGACGTGTTCTTCGCGCAGGGTTTCAACGCCGCCCGTGACCGCCTGTTCCAGATCGACCTCTGGCGCCGCCGCGGCCTGGGTCGGCTGGCGTCGGTCTTCGGTGCCAACTTCGTCGAGCAGGACCGCGCCGCGCGCCTGTTCCTCTACCGCGGCGACATGGCGCCCGAGTGGCAGGCCTACGGCCCCGATGCGCAGCGCATCGCCACGCGGTTTGTCGCCGGCATCAACGCCTACATCGACCTCGTCGGCCGTGAACCGGCACGGCTGCCCTTCGAGTTCGGTCACTTCGGCTACGCGCCCGAGAAGTGGCAGCCCGAGGACGTGGTGCGCATCCGCAGCCACGGCCTGACGCGCAACCTCGCGTCGGAAGCCTGGCGGTCGCTGCTGGCCTGCCGCGGCCAGCTGAAGGCCGACGAAGTGCGCGTGGCGATGTCGCCGCCTTGGGCAGTGAAGGTACCCGACGGCCTGGACCCCTGCATCCCGCCCGAGGTGCTGCGTGTCTTCGGCCTGGCCACCCAGGGTGTGCTGGTGAGCGGCCGCGACGGCAGGCGCGCGGCGCTGGAGGTGTCGCCAACGGTGGCCGCGGCCGCAGCCGACGCGCCGCCCGAAGGCAGCAACGCCTGGGTGGTGGCACCCGCACGTTCGGCCACTGGCCGGCCCATCCTGGCCAGCGACCCGCACCGTCTGCACGGTGCGCCTTCGCTGCGCTACATCGTGCACCTGAACGCGCCGGGGCTAAACGTCATCGGCGGCGGCGAGCCGGCGCTACCCGGTGTCTCGATCGGCCACAACGGCAGCGTTGCCTTCGGACTGACCATCTTCGCCATCGACCAGGAAGACCTCGTCGTCTACGAGACCGACGGCGCCGACGCCGCCGCCTACCGCTACCAGGGCCGGTGGGAGAAGCTGCGTGTGCTGACCGAGGCCATCGCCGTGCGCGGCCAGGCGGCGCAGACCGTGACGCTGGCCTACACCCGCCACGGGCCGGTGACCCATGTCGACGTCGCGAAGCGGCGCGCCTACGCCGTGCGCTCGGGCTGGTTCGAGCCCGGCATGGCACCCTATCTCGGCAGCATCGGCTACATGCGCGCGAAGAACTTCGCCGACTTCCGCCGCGCGCTGTCGAACTGGGGCGCGCCGGCCGTGAACCAGGTCTACGCCGATGTCGCCGGGAACATCGGCTGGGTCACCGGCGGGCTGGCGCCCAAGCGCCCGAACTGGGACGGCCTGCTGCCCGTGCCGGGCGACGGCCGCTACGAGTGGGCGGGCTTCTGGCCGGGCGAAGAGCTGCCCTGGCTGCTGAACCCGGCGGCCGGTTGGTTCGCCAGTGCCAACGAGATGAACCTGCCAGCGGACTACCCCTGGCGCGAGCGCAAGCTGGGGTTCGAGTGGCCGTCGAACGCACGCCACCAGCGCATTGCCGAGGTGCTTGCCGGCCTGCGCAAGGCGAACATCGGCGACTCGATGCGCCTGCAGAACGACGTGCTGTCTGTGCCGGCGCGCCGCCTGCAGGCCCTGTTGCGCGGCCTGCGGTCTGCCGACATGGACGTGCAGGCGGCCGTGAAGCTGCTGACCGGCTGGAATCTGCAGGCCAGCGCCCATTCGGCGGCCGCCGCGCTCTTCGAGGTCTGGTGGTCGCGCCACCTGGGCGCCGCATTTCGCGAGGCCGTGCTCGACGGCGCCGCCGCGGCGCTGCTGCGTACAACCGACACCGAACCGATGCTGGCCGCGCTCGAGAGCCCGCAGCTGCGATTCGGCCCCGACGCCGTGCGCAGGCGCGACGCGCTGCTGGCGCGCAGCCTGGCGGCGGCCTGGGCCGACATGCGCCGGCTGGCCGGCGCCGACCCCGCGCGCTGGCGTTGGGACGCGCTGCACCAAGCGGTTTTCACCCACCCGCTGGCCAACGCCGCCGACGCTGCCACGCGGTTGCGCCTGAACGTCGGCCCGCTGCCCAAGCAGGGCGGCAGCGACACCGTGAACCTGTCGAGCTACGACCCGGCGAACTTCCGCCAGATCGGCGGCCCGTCCTTCCGCATGGTGCTCGACGTGGGCGCCTGGGACAACTCGCGCGCCGTCAACGCGCCGGGCCAGTCGGGTGACCCGGCCAGCCCGCATTACCGTGATCTGGCGCCGCTGTGGCTGAAGGGCGAGTACTTCCCGCTGCTGTATTCGCGCGGCCGCATCGAGGCGGCGACGGTGCAGCGTTTTGAGCTGCTGCCGGCGCCTTGAAGCTCACAATTTGAACTTCGGCACTTGACGGTAGGTGTAGCCGCGCCAGAACCATTCCAGCGGCCCGTAGCGGAACCGCGACAGCCACCAGTGGCTGAAAGCGAGCTGTGCCACAAAGACGACCGCGACGAAGACCAGCTGCTGGGCACGCGGCATGCCCCAGTGGCCCAGTGCATAACCGTGGAAGTAGACGGCACAGATGAGCGACTGCAGGAGGTAGTTCGTCAATGCCATGCGGCCCATCGGCGCCAGCACGGCGATGCGCGCCAAGGGCGTCTTGCCGTGCAGCATCAGTACCACCAGGCCGACGTAGCCCAGGCAGGCCGGCAGGTTGCCCAGCATCGTCAGGCCGCGTGCGATGCCCCAGCCGTCGGTGCGGTCGCCGGGGACGTGCGACATCGCGATCAGGCTGCCCGCCAGGCCCAGGCCGATGCCGATGGGCAGGCCCCACAGCGCGAGCTTGCGGAAGAGGGGCAGGTGCTCACGCGCGTTTTCCATCACGCCCGAACGCACGAAGCCGATGCCGAGCAGGAACATGCCGATGAGCACCATCGCGAAGCCGAAGTCGCCCGCCACCTTCTCGGGGAAGCGACCGGCGCGGTAGAGCACCGCCTCGGCATAACTGCCGCGGGTGAGCACGCGGACTTCGGTTTCCTTCTCGGCGCGGCCTTCGGCCAGGCGCTTGGCACGTTCCGCCTCGCGTTCGGCGTAGCGCTCGGCCGGCGTCTTCTTGGGCTTCTCGCCATCGGCCGATGTGCTGCTGGCCGGCGGGGCGGGTGCCACGGCCGCCACCGGGCCGGCCGCCGGCGCCGCGGCTTGCGCTCCCGGGGCGTAGGCGGCCAGTGGGTCGGGCGCGTAGTGCTGCACCAGGCCGCCCAGCGTCATCGCGACGGCGCCAAAGAGGTAGAGGCTGGCGCCCAGGCGCAGGCCGCGCAGTTCGGCCGGGTCGAAATACTTCCACGACAGCCACCCGGCGACGAGCACCAGCGGCCCGAAGACCGACAAGGGCAGGCGCGGCTCGGTAGGGCCGTCGGGCAGCAGCCAGAACACCGCCGCGGCAATGCACAGCCCCGCGCCCAGCAGCAGCAGCACGCCGCTGAACACCGGCAGGCTGCGGCCGCGCAGCTTGATCCGCTTCTCGTTGCGCAGGTAGAGCGCGACCAGCCCCGCGATGGCCAGGCCGGCGGCGATGCCGAAGAAGCCCTTCATGTCGAGGACGAAGCCCAGGCCGACGAGCACCGCGATGGTCAGCAGCAGCGGTTTCGGTCGGCCGTAGAGCACGACCATCAACATCAGCGCGGCCACGGCATACGAGAACAGGATGTCGCCGTCCCACAGGAAGATGAAGTGCAGCGCACCGAAGACCGCCAGCGCCAGCACGCGCCGCAGGTAGACGGGCTTGAACTCGCGCCCCGCCTGTTCGGCGCGCACCATCATCACCGCGAAGCCCATGCCGAAGAGCAGCGAGAAGATGGTCCAGAACTTGCCCTGCACGAAGTAGGCGACGAACCAGCTGGCCAGCCAGTTGACGCCACTCAGGTCGCGCGGCATGCCTTCGCCGAAGCTGGTGAAGGGGCGGTTGAACCACTCGATGTTCATCAGGAAGATGCCGAGCAGCGCAAAGCCGCGCACGACATCCAGCGACTCGATGCGCTGCGTCGTCGCGATGGGCGCCATCACTGCCGCGGGCGTGCCGCGCTCGGGTTCGGCGGCCGCGTTGACGGGCAGGGTGGTGTCCATGGCGTGGGGCTCGTTTCTTCGCGTTCGCGGGCAATGTAGCGGGCGGGCTGCGCGCGGTCACTCCCCTGCGACGAACGGTGCAAGCGGGGTGACAGGGTGCGTTGCGGCAGCGCCAGCGGCGCGCGGCAGCGTCAGCGCGCCGCGCCCTGCATCTCGAAGCGCAGCACCCCCTGCTGCTGCTGCCAGCGCAGCTTGCCCAGCACGTCCATGCCCAGCAGCGGCGCATGCAGGTCGGGCAGCGCGGCCATGCGCAGGCGTTCGGCGCGCAGGCCGCCCTGCAGCAGCAGGTCGCCTTGCACGACATCGGCGTCGACCACGCCACCGGCGGTGTTCGAGCGCACCCGCCCCACCACCGGCAGGCCCAGCTGGCGCGCCAGCGCGGCCGGGATCGCGGTGCCGGTGGCGCCGGTGTCGACGAGGAAGTCCACCGGCTGCCCGCTCACGCTGCCGGGCCAGTGGTAGTGGCCGTCGGCGCTGCGGCGGATCTCGACCACGCCGCCCGTGATCTCGATGCGCGCCTGCGTCGCCTGGCGCTGCCAGGCCTGCACGCCCAGGAACAGGCCCAGGGCCAGCAGCAGCCAGACGGTGGCGTGTTTCAGCCAGCCGGGCAGTTCGTGCATGCCGATGTCAGGACGTCGGGACGTCAGGGCACCAGCGGCGCGACACGTTGTTCTATCGCGCCGAACACGCTGTGGCCGTCGCGGCCCAGCATCTCGATGCGGATGCTGTCGCCGTAGCGCATGAACGCGGTCACCGGCGCACCGGTCTCGATGGTCTCGATGGCGCGCTGCTCGGCCACGCACGCATAGCCGTGGCTCCAGTCCTTGTTGCTGACGGTGCCGCTGCCGACGATGCTGCCGGCGCGCAACCGCCGCGTCTTCGCCACGTGGGCGATGAGCTGGCCGAAGTGGAAAGTCATCTCCAGCCCGGCCTCGCACAGGCCGACGCGGTGGCCGTTCCAGCGGCTTTCCAGGCTCAATTGCAGGCGGCCGCCGGTCCAGGCCTGGCCCACCTCATCGGGCGTCACGGCCACCGGGCTGAAGGCGGTGGCAGGTTTGCTCTGCACGAAGCCGAACCCCTTGGCGAGTTCGGCCGGGATGAGGTTGCGCAGGCTCCAGTCGTTGGCCAGCATCAGCAGGCGCACGCTGTCCAGCGCGGCATCGGCGTCGGCGCCGATGTCGACGTCGCCGGTGATCACGGCGACTTCGGCCTCGAAGTCGATGCCCCAGTCCTCGCTCGCGAAACACGCGTCGTCGGTGGCGCCCAGGAAGTCGTCGCTGCCGCCCTGGTAGATCAGCGGGTCTTCGTAGAAGCTGGACGGCACCTCGGCGCCGCGCGCCTTGCGCACCAGCTCGACGTGGTTCAGGTAGGCCGAGCCGTCCAGCCACTGGAAGGCACGTGGCAGCGGCGCCATGCACAGCTGGGGATCGAAGGGGAAGGCGTGGCGTGCCTTGCCGCCGTTCAGCGTGGCGTAGAGGTCCTCCAGCGGCGGGCTGCGGAAGTTCCAGTCGTCCAGCACCTGCTGCAGCGTGGTGGCGATGCCGGTGGCGTAGTGCGCCACCGTCATGTCGCGCGAGACGACGGCGAGCACGCCGTCGCGTGAACCGTCCTTGAAGGTGGCGAGTTTCATCGGGGGTGCTTGGCCCTGCGGTGCAGCGGCCGGGGAACGGGGTGGCAGTATTGTGGGGTGACGCGCCTGCCCCCTCTGCGCCCCCGGCCGCCGCGGCGCCCGCAACGCCTGCTGGCCGGAGTGGGCGTGGCCGCAGCCGTGCTGCTGCTGCACGTGCTGCTGCTGGGCCGGCTGCCCTACGGAGCCGGGGCGGGTGATCGCCTGGACGCCGCGCCGGCGCTCCAGGTGCGGCAACTGCATCTGGCGGCGCCGGCGCCGCCAGATGGCGGTCTGACGCCCGACGCGGTGGCTGCCGCCGCGCCGGTGGCGCAGGTGCGCCGTGCGCCCGCGCCGACCGCAGCGTCCGGTGCCGCGTCCGCTGGGCCCGCGCCGCTGTCTGCACCCGGCCTGCCCGTCGTTGTCGCCGACCCGGACGAGGCACTGCCGCCGTCCGCCGGCGCCATGCCAGGCGGCACACCGTCGCCACGCTACGCCACGCGCCTGCCGCCTGCGGCGACGCTGCAGTACAGCCTGCAGCGTGAAGGCCCAGGCGCCGCGGGCCACGCAGGGCTGCAGGCCGAAATGCGCTGGCGCCCGGCCGATGCACAGTACACGCTGACGCTGGGCTTCGGCGCCGTGGGCTGGGCCAGCGTGGGTGGGCTGGATGCCGACGGCGTCGCGCCCGAGCGCCATGTCGAGACCCGCCGCGGACGCGAGGTGCGCGCGGCGAACTTCCGCCGCGAGGCCGGGCCCACCGGTGGCCGCATCACCTTCAGCGGCCCGCCGGCCGTGTTTGCCCTGCTGCCCGGAGCCCAGGACCGACTGAGCTGGATGCTGCAATTGCCGGCCGTGCTCGAGGCCGACCCCACGCTGGGCCAGCACGGCAGCGAAGTGCGCCTCTTCGTGGCCGGCGTGCGCGGCGACGCCGGCTGGTGGACCTTCACGGTGGTCGACCGCGGGCCGGCCGATCTGCCCGCCGGCACCGTCGCCGACGCCGTGCACCTTCGGCGCGAGCCGCAGCGCCCGTACGACACGCGCGTCGACGTCTGGCTCGACCCGTCGCGCCACCACCTGCCGGTGCGTGTGCGGCTGGACCACCGCGGCGACGGCGGCGGCACCGACTTCCTGCTCTCGGGTTTCAGCCTGCCCTGAAGGCGGACCGTGCGAGGTCGCAAGGTCTTGCACGCAGCCCGCGCGCCCGAGCGCGGGGCGCACCGGGAGGACCGAACCCGCGACGTGCAGTCCACCGGCGTGAAGCCTGCCGCGGTTGTCGCATCCGTTTCTGCGCCAGGGCTCTGGGCAGCCTCAACGACTTCGCCGGCGGGCCGATACACCTTCGATGGGCTCCCTTGCTGCCGATGTCTCGAGCCTTGTCCGGGCCGACCTGCTGGCTTGGTCGCTCGGCGCGTGCGTGGGGCTGCTGGTGCTGCTGGCGCTGGAGCACTGGCGCGTGGTGCGCAGCCGGCAGCATCTCGCGAAGCGCCTGCAGGCGGCCAACTCGCAGCTCGAGGACCTGCGCGGCCGCGACGTGCTGACCGGGCTGATGACGCGTGCCGACTTCGAGCGATCGCTGGACGAAGCCGTGCTGGCCTGCAACCGCGACGGCGCGTCGCTGGCGGTGCTGTACGTCGGCCTGGACAACTTCCGCTCGCTCAACGAGGCTTACGGCCACACGGTGGGCGACGCCGTGCTGGCGCAGGCCGCCGACAGGCTGCGCACCGCGCTGGGTGTGCAGCTGGCGCTGGCCCGCCTGGGCGGAGACGAATACGTGCTGCTGCTGGCGGCCACCGACGACGAAGCCGCCGACGCCGCCGAGCAGTTGCTTCGTGAGCTGCATCGCCCCTATGGGGTCGATGCGCTGAGCCTGCGGCTGGGTGCGTCGGTGGGCATCGCGATCTACCCCGACCACGGCGCGCGGCCGCGGCTGCTGGGCTGCGCCGCGGTGGCCATGCGCTCGGTCAAGCAGCTGGGGGGCGGGGGTCACGCCTTCTACGACCCCGCGCTGGCGGTGGACGAGCGCGACAAGGCCGAACTGCTGCAGGCGCTGCGTCGCGCCGTCGAGCAGGGCCAGCTGCAGCTGGTCTACCAGCCCAAGGTCGACGCGCAGAGCCTGCAGATCACGGCCGCCGAGGCGCTGCTGCGCTGGGAACACCCGCAGCGCGGCACCATCGGCCCGGCGGTCTTCGTGCCGCTGGCCGAACGCCACGGCTTGATGGGCCCCATCGGCCACTGGGTCATCAACGAGGCCTGCCGCCAGGCGGCGCAGTGGCGCGGCCTGGGTCTGCGCATGCGCGTGGCCGTCAACATCTCGGGCCACCAGATGCGGCAGGACGACCTCGTCCAGCACATCGCGGCCGCGCTGCAGCGCCACGGCATCCCGGCCGGGCGGCTGACCTGCGAGATCACCGAGTCGGTGGCAATGGAAGACACCGCACACACCCGCGCCACCTTCGAGCGCCTGCGCCAGCTGGGCGTGCATGTCTCCATCGATGACTTCGGTACCGGGCATTCCAGCCTCGCCAGCCTGCGCCGCCTGCCTGCGGCCGAACTGAAGATCGACCGCGCCTTCGTCACCGACCTGGGGCAGAGCGAGCGTGCGCGTTCGATCGGGAAGGCCCTCGTCGACGTGGCGCGCACGCTCGACCTGCGCGTGGTGGCCGAGGGCGTGGAGACCACCGAGCAGCGCGACGTGCTCGTGGCGCTGGGTTGCGACGAGCTGCAGGGCTACCTCTTCGCGCGGCCGATGACCGCGACCGCCTTGGCGCTGTGGGCCGAGCGTGACGAACCGCACGATGGCGCGCCTTCCGACTTCCGGGCGTCTCTTTTCGACCCCACGGCGACGATGCCGCTGGACTGAACGCGGTGGCCGGGCGCGATGATGCGCCCCGCCCGTCGCAGTGCGACACACCTTTGCCCGCCCCGTGCCTCCATGAACGCTGTCGAAACCGAGATCTCCGTTGTCTTGTGGGCCCTGGGCGGGCTGGTCGCGGGGCTGGCCGTGCACCTGGGCCAGGGTTGGGTGCGCATGGCACAGCGCGGCTCCACGCTGCGCCAGGAATGGCGCGCGCTGCTGCTGGCGGCCGCGGTGCTGGGCATCGGCCTGGGCGCGGCGCTGGAACTGGGTGTGCAGGCGCAGCCGCTGGCCTTTCCCGTGGGTTACCGCTGGCTGGCCGTGGCGCTGCTGGTGCCGGCCGCGGTGCTGGCGTGCGCGCCGGCCGTGGTGGCCGTGGTGCTGGGCGGTCAGGGCGCGTGGGCCAACGTCGTGCTCTTCAGCAGCGGCGCGCTGCTCGCCGCGGCCGCGGTGGCGCTGCAGGCCGGCTGGGTGTGGGCGGCCGGTTTCAGGCCGGGTGTGCTGTGGCGCGTGGAGCTCGTGGCTGCAACGGCTGTGCTGTGGGCCGTCGGGCTGGCGCTGGCGCAGTGGATGGGGCACTCGCCGGCCTTCCAGGCCAGTCGGCGGCGCACCCTGTGGCGCGTGGCTGCCGCGGCAGTCGCGGCGGTCACGCTCATGGCCGGCCAGTGGCTGATGGCCCTGGCCGCCGAACTGCAGACCCAGGGTGCCTCCAGCTTCAGCGGCGAGTTCCCGGGCACGGTGATGAGCCTGGTCGGAGGCGTCGTGGTGCCGCTGGTACTGGTGGCGATGATCCTGGACCTGTGGCTGCGCCGTCACCAGCGCCAGCAGCGCGGCCACGGCGACTTCAACCCGGGCCAGCGCCGCAAGCGGCGGCACAAGGTGCGCACGCTCTGACTTCGGTGCGCGGCCGATCCGGCCTGCCTACAATCGCGCGATGAACGCCCGCCCCACCGTCTACACCCGCGGCGCCGCGCTGGCCACCGTCCTGCAGCAGCGCATCGCCATCATCGACGGCGCGATGGGCACGATGATCCAGCGCTACAAGCTCGGCGAAGCCGACTTCCGCAGTGAACGCTTCAAGGACCACGGCAAGGACCTGAAGGGCAACAACGACCTGCTCGTGATCACGCGGCCCGACGTCATCCGCGAGATCCACGGCCAGTACCTGGCCGCCGGCGCCGACCTCATCGAGACCAACACCTTCGGCGCCACCAGCGTGGCGCAGGAAGACTACGGCCTCGCGCACATCGCACGCGAGATGAACGTGGCCGCCGCCCGAATCGCGCGTGAGGCGGCTGACGCGTACAGCACCCCCGACAAGCCGCGTTTCGTCGCCGGCGCTTTAGGCCCGACGCCGCGCACCGCGAGCATCAGCCCCGACGTCAACGACGCGGGTGCGCGCAACACCAGCTTCGACGAACTGCGCGCGGCCTACCGCGAACAGGCCGAGGGGCTGCTCGAAGGCGGCTGCGACCTCTTCCTCGTCGAGACCATCTTCGACACGCTGAACGCCAAGGCGGCGATCTTTGCGCTCGACGAGCTGATGGAAGACAGCGGCGAGCGCCTGCCGGTGGTCATCAGCGGCACCGTCACCGACGCCTCGGGGCGCATCCTCAGCGGCCAGACGGTGGCGGCCTTCTGGCATTCGGTGCGCCACGCGCGCCCGCTGGCCATCGGCCTGAACTGTGCCCTGGGAGCGGCCGTGATGCGGCCCTACATCGAGGAGCTGAGCAAGGTGGCCAGCGACACCTACATCAGCTGCTACCCGAACGCCGGCCTGCCCAACCCGATGAGCGAGACCGGCTTCGACGAGACACCGGCCGTCACCGGCAGCTTGATGGAAGACTTCGCCAAGGCGGGTTTCCTGAACATCGTCGGCGGCTGCTGCGGCACCACGCCTGCGCACATTGCCGAGATCGCGCGACGTGTCGGCCCCTACCGGCCGCGCAGCCGGCACGACCCGCTGTTCAGCACGCTGCTGGCCGCTTGACGCCCGTCTGAGCCGCGCCTGCGGCCACCCCGCAGTCGGGTGGACCGGCGCCCGTTCGCAAGGTGCCCGCGCCTATCATCCGCCGCACCCCGGGCACGTCGCACAGCGGGGCAGGAGAGCGGCATCTTGAAGCGTGTTTTCCCCCTCCTGCTGGCCGGCCTGCTGGCGACGCCCTGCGGCTGGGTGCTGGCGGCCGCGGGCACCGACCCGATCTACGACGAGCTCGAGCAGGAAAAGAGCGTCTACAACGTCTACAAGGCGTATTTCCCCAGCCTGGACGTGGCGCGCAAGGCGGCCATCAGCTTCCACGCCAACCTGCTGGAGAGTGACTATGCCGGCGGCTTCCTCGTCCTGCAGCTGGACGAACGCGAGATGGCGCAGCTGCGCCGCTTCGGCTTCCGCTTCGAACAGGCCACCGAATTCATCCAGCGCCGCAACCGCGCGCTCAGCGAGTTCCAGATCGAACGCACGCGCCGCCTGCGCGGCGCCGCCGAGCCGCTGTCCATCCCCGGCTACAGCTGCTACGAGACGGTGGAAGAGACCTTCGCCGCCGGCGACACACTGGTCGCCGCCCAGCCCACGCTGGCCTCGTGGGCCACGGCCGGCAGTTCGTGGCTGAAGGCGCAGGGCCAGGGCGGCTACGACATCAAGGTGCTGAAGCTGACGAACGGCGCCGTGCAGCCGGCGGTGGGCGACAAACCCAGGCTCTTCGTCAACAGCGCCATCCACGCCCGCGAGTACACGACGGCACCGCTGACGCTGGCCTTCGCGCGCTGGCTCGTCGACGGCTACGGCGTCGACGCCGACGCGACGTGGATCCTCGACCACCACGAGGTCCACCTGATGTTCCACGCCAACCCCGACGGCCGCAAGCGCGCCGAGGCGGGCCTGAGCTGGCGCAAGAACGTCGACAACAACTTCTGCGCCAACACCAACACGCGCGGCGTCGACCTCAACCGCAACTTCAGCTTCGAGTGGAACAGCACCGGCGGCCAGGGCAGCAGCGGCAGCGCCTGCAGCCTGACCTTCCGCGGCCCCACGCCCGCCAGCGAGCCCGAGACGCAGGCCGTCGAGGCCTACGTGCGCAGCCTGTGGCCCGACCGCCGCGGCCCCGGCGTCAACGACGCCGCGCCAGCCGACACCAGCGGCATCCACATCGACATCCACAGCTACAGCGAACTCGTGCTCTGGCCCTGGGGCGCGACGTCCACGCCGGCGCCGAACGGGCCGGCGCTGCAGACGCTGGGCCGGCGCTTCGCCTTCTTCAACGGCTACCAGCCCACGCAGTCCATCGGCCTGTACCCCACCGACGGCACCAGCGACGGCCCGAGTTATGGCGAACTGGGTGTGGCCGCCTACACCTTCGAACTGGGCACGTCCTTCTTCCAGAGCTGCAGCGTCTACGAGAACACCGTCAAGCCGCGCAACCTGCCGGCGCTGATCTACGCCGCGAAGGTGGTGCGAACGCCCTACCTCACGCCGGCCGGGCCCGACGTGCTGACGCCCGTGCTCTCGGGCGGGGGCGCGGCCGTGGTGGCCGGCACGGCGGTGACGCTCGGCGCCACGGCCACCGACATGCGCTTCAACAACAGCAACGGCGTCGAAAGCACGCAGGCCATCGCGGCGGCCGAGTTCACCGTCGACGTGCCGCCCTGGGACGCCGCCGCCGTGCCACGCCCGCTGGTGGCCGCCGACGGCAGCTTCGACAGCAGCACCGAGTTGCTGTCGGGCACCCTGCCGACCTTCGGCCTGTCCACAGGGCGCCACCTGGTCTACCTGCGTGCCCGCGACGTGGGTGGCAGCTGGGGCCCGGTGTCGGCGGTGTTCCTGGACATCGGTGGTCAGCCGCTGGCGGTGACCGAGGTCGAGAGCAACGACACGCTGGCCAGCGCGCAGGCCGTGGCCACGCTGCCGGCCGTGGTGCAGGGCGGCTTCGAGGCCGCCACCCGCATGGCCAGCCGCGCCGACAGCGATGTCTACCGCGCCGGCCTGCCCCCCGGCCGCACGCTGGCGGCCACGCTCAGCCCCGGTGCCAGCACCCGCGCCAGCCTGGAGTTGCTGGACGCCGCCGGCCAGCGCCTGGGCTACAGCGCACCCGGCACCGGCCAGGCGAGCACGGCCGGCATCACGAACACCACCGCCGACACGATGACGGTCTACGTCAAGGCCGTCTACCTCGGTGGCGCCTTCGGCTCCTTCCCGGGGCGCTACACCCTGACCCTGGGCCAGTAGCGCCGCAGTTCAGATCTCGATCTTCGAGCCCAACTCGACGATGCGGTTGGTCGGCAGGTGCAGGAAGTCGGCGGCGCCGGCGGCGTTGCGGTGCATGTTGGCAAAGAGCCTCTCGCGCCACAGCGGCATGCTGCCGCCGAAGGTGGGCACCACGGTGTCGCGGCTGAGGAAGTAGCTCGTCTCCATCTCGTTGAGATGCACGCCGTGGCCCTGCAGCAACTTCAGCGCCAGCGGCACGTCGGGCTCGTTCTTGAAGCCGAAGTGCAGTGTCACCTGCCAGCAGGCGTGGCCCAGTGCCGCGATCTCGCAGCGGCGGTCGAAGCCTATCCACGGCAATTCGTGGTGCTGCACGGTGACGAAGAGGTTCTGCTCGTGCAGCACCTTGTTGTGCTTCAGATTGTGCAACAGCGCAAACGGCGTGCTGCCCTGCTCGGCGCTGAGGAACACCGCCGTGCCCGGCACGCGCAGCGGCGGGCTGATGAAGATGGACTCCAGGAACAGCGGCAGCTCGATGGCCTCGCTGCGCAGCCGTTCACCCAGCAGCGCGCGGCCGCGTTTCCAAGTCACCATCAACGTGAACATGCCGCCACCGATGAGCAGCGGGAACCAGCCGCCTTCCAGCACCTTCACCGCGTTGGCTGCGAAGAAGGTGATGTCGACGATGAAGAACAGGCCGCTGGCGCCGATGGCCAGCGCCAGCGGCATCTTCCAGGCCCAGCGGATGACGAAGAACGTCATCACCGTCGTGATGGTCATGTCGATCGTCACCGCGATGCCGTAGGCCGAGGCCAGCGCGCCGCTGCTGCCGAAGACCACCACCGCGAACACGACGCAGCCGAACAGCGCCCAGTTGACGAAGGGCACGTAGATCTGCCCGGTTTCGCGCACGCTGGTGTGCAGGATGCGCAGGCGGGGCAGGTAGCCCAGTTGCGTCGCCTGCTTGGTGACCGAGAAGGCGGCCGTGATCAGCGCCTGCGACGCGATCACGGTGGCCAGCGTCGCCAGCCCGATGAGCGGGAACAGCGCCCACGCCGGCGCCATCTCGTAGAACGGGTTCCTCACGTTCTCGGGGTGCTGCAGCAGCATCGCACCCTGGCCGAAGTAGTTGATCACCAGCGCCGGCATCACCACGGCGAACCAGGCCAGCCGCACGGGCCGTTTGCCGAAGTGGCCGAGGTCGGCGTACAGCGCCTCTGCGCCCGTGACGCACAGCACCACGGCGCCCAGCGCGACGAAGGCCGTGCCCGGCTGCGTGGCCATGAACAGCAGCGCGTGGTGCGGAGACAGCGCCACCAGCACCTGCGGGTGCATCACGATGTGCGGCACGCCCAGCAGCACCAGCGTGATGAACCACAGCAGCGTGACGGGCCCGAACATGCGCCCGACGGTGGCGGTACCGAAACGCTGTGCCATGAACAGCAGCGTCAGCACGACCAGCGTGACCGGCACGATGAAGCGGTGCAGCGCGGGCGCGGCGACTTCCAGGCCCTCCACCGCCGAGAGCACGCTGATGGCCGGCGTGATGACGCCGTCGCCGAAGAAGATCGCGGTGCCGAAGATGCCCAGCAGCAGCAGCCGCTCGCGCAGCTTCGGCCTGTCCTTCACCGCCTGCGACGCCAGCGCCAGCATCGCGATGAGCCCGCCTTCGCCGTGGTTGTCGGCACGCAGGATGAGCACCACGTACTTCAGCGAGACGATGACCGTCAGCGTCCAGAAGACCAGCGACAGGATGCCCAGCACGTTGTCGGGTGTCAGCGGCACGCGGCCCTGCGCGAAGACTTCCTTCAGCGCATACAGCGGGCTGGTGCCGATGTCACCGTAGACGACGCCGATGGCCGCCAGCGTGAGCGCGGCCAGGGCGCCAGGTGTCTTGAGGTGCGGGGCGGCGCTCATGGCAGGCAGGCCCACATTGTGCGCGTGCGGCGGCGGCCGGTGTTGCGGTGCAGCATGCGCCGGGCGGGCCGCCGCATGCCGCGCGCCAAACTACTCGTAGTTCTCGGCGTCGGGGTCGGTGGCTTCCATCTCGTACGACGCCGCCACCATCGCCAGGCGGCCGATCACGCCGTACATGTAGAAGCGGTTCGGCGCGCTCGCGCCCGGCTTGCCGCCGGGTTTGGGCAGCATGCTGCTGCCGGCAAAGGCCAGTGGCACGTAGCGTGAACCGGGGGCGCACAGGCTTTCGTCGGCGTTGCGGTTGGCGTGCACGCGGTAGAAGCCGCCGACGACGTAGCGGTCGATCATCATCACCACCGGCTCGGCCACGGTGTCGTGGATGCGTTCATAGGTGGGCACGCCCTCCTGGATGATGAGCTCGTCGGGCACCTTGCCCTCGCTGATCAGGCCTTCGCGACCGCGCATCACACGCTCGGGATCGTCGAGCTCCTTCACGTCGCGCACGGTCAGGATGCCCTGGCCGCCGGCGTTGTCGGCCTTGACGACGACAAACGGCTTTTCGTTGATGCCGTATTCCTTGTACTTGCGGCGCACCTTGGTCAGCAGGGCGTCGACGTTGCCTTTCACGCAGTCCAGCCCGGTGGCGGTCTCGAAGTCGACCTTGCCGCAATGCGCGTGCATCGGGTTGATGAGCCAGGGGTCCATGCCCAGCAACTTGGCGAACTTCTTGGCCACTTCCTCGTAGCTCTGGAAGTGCCGGCTCTTGCGCCGCATCGGCCAGCCGGCGTGCAGTGGCGGCAGCAGGTACTGCTCGTGGAGGTGCTGCAGCGTGCGCGGCACGCCGGCGCTGAGGTCGTTGTTGAGCAGGATGGTGCAGGGGTCGAAGTTCTTCAGCCCCAGGCGGCCGCGTGTGCGCAGCAGCGGTTCCAGCAGCAGTTCGCTGCCGTCGGGCAGAGCGAGTGGGGTGGGGCCGTCGACGGCCGGGTCCAGCGAACCCAGGCGCACGTTCAGCCCGGCCTGCGTGAAGATCTGCACCAGGGTCTGCAGGTTTTCCAGGTAGAAGCTGCTCGTCAGCCGCGTCTCGGGCACGAGCAGCAGGTTCTTGGCCTCGGGGCAGATCTTCTCGATGGCCGCCATCGCCGCCTGCACCGCCAGCGGCAGCATCTCGGGCGTGAGGATGTTGAAGGTGCTGGGGAAGAGGTTGGTGTCCACCGGCGCCAGCTTGAAGCCGGCGTTGCGCAGGTCGGCCGAGGTGTAGAACGGCGGCGTGTGCTCCATCCATTCCAGCCTGAACCAGCGTTCGATGGCCGGCATCGACTCGAGGATGCGCTGCTCGAGTTCGTTGATGGGCCCGGTGAGGGCGGTGGTGAGGTGGGGGACCATGGCGTGCTCGCAAAAGCCATCAGCGAAGACGGCGTGTTAACCCGCAATTCTCGCAGACCCCCCTGCCGCCTGCACAAAGCGACAGAGGGCGCCGAAGCGCCCTCTCCACCCCGCGCGGATGAGCCGCAGGCGCAGCCTGTCGGTTCGATCCGCGCGAGATATTCCCGCACCCCGGGCCGTCAGGCCCGGGGTGTCGCGAATATCACTTGTTGTACGCCGTCTCGCCGTGCGAGGTGATGTCCAGGCCTTCGCGCTCTTCCTCTTCCGGCACACGCAGCCCGACCGTCATGTCGACGATCTTGTAGGCGATGAAGGCCACCACCGCAGAGACGGCGATGGTGATCAGCACACCCTCGGCCTGCACCAGCACCTGGCTGCCGATCGAGAAGTCGGGCTTGCCGGTGCCACCCAGGCCCGGCGCGGTGAACACGCCGGTGAGGATGGCACCCAGGATGCCGCCCAGGCCGTGCACACCGAACACGTCCAGCGAGTCATCGGCGCCCAGCATCTTCTTCAGGCCGCTGACACCCCACAGGCAGACGAAGCCCGCCAGCGCACCGATGATGATGCCGCCCATCGGGCCCACCGAGCCGCAGGCCGGCGTGATGGCCACCAGACCGGCCACCGCACCCGAGGCCGCACCCAGCATCGAGGCCTTGCCCTTGGTCAGCGATTCACCGATGCACCAGGTCAGCACCGCGGCCGCCGTGGCGAACAGGGTGTTGATGAAGGCCAGGCCGGCACCGGCGGTGGCTTCCAGGTTGGAGCCGGCGTTGAAGCCGAACCAGCCCACCCACAGCATGGCCGCACCGACCATGGTCAGCGGCAGGCTGTGCGGCGCCATGGCTTCCTTGCCGTAGCCGATGCGCTTGCCCAGCACGTAGGCGCCCACCAGGCCGGCGACACCGGCGTTGATGTGCACGACCGTGCCACCGGCGAAGTCCAGCGCGCCCTTGCCCAGCAGGTAGCCGCCCGAACCCCAGACCATGTGCGCGATGGGCAGGTAGCAGAAGGTGAACCAGATCACCGAGAACAGCAGCACGCCGCTGAACTTGATGCGTTCGGCGAAGCTGCCGACGATCAGCGCGCAGGTGATGCCCGCGAAGGTGGCCTGGAAGGCGACGAACACGTATTCGGGCAGCTTGGCGTCGGCCGAGAAGGTGTCGGACAGCGTTTCCAGGGTCACGCCCTTGAGGAAGAGCTTGTCCAGGCCCGCGATGATCGCGCCTTCACCGCCGAAGGCCAGGCTGTAGCCGTACACGGCCCAGAGCACGACGATCATCGAGAACACGACCATCACCTGCATCAGCACCGACAGCATGTTCTTGCTGCGCACCAGGCCGCCGTAGAAGAGGGCCAGGCCGGGCACGGCCATGAAGACGACGAGCAGCGTGGCGGTCATCATCCAGGCCACGTCGCCCTTGTTGACGGTGGCCACCACCGCCGGCGCGCTGGCGGGTTCGGCCGCCGCCGGGGCGGCGGCCACGGCCGCTGCGGGCGCCATCGCTTCGGCGGCCGAAGCTGCTGCCGACGCGGCGTCGGCAGCCTGCGCAAGCGCGCTGCCGGCGAAGCCCAGGACCGCGAGGCCCAGGGCGAGAGTCGCAAGTAGTTTTTTCATGATGTGGGGTTGTTTGCGGGTGCCGGGGTTCAGAGCGCGTCCTTGCCGGTTTCGCCGGTGCGGATGCGGACCACCTGGTCGAGCGAGGTGACGAAGATCTTCCCGTCGCCGATCTTCCCGGTGCGGGCCGAGCCTTCGATGGCCTCGATGACGCGGTCGACGATGGCGTCGTCCACCGCCGCCTCGATCTTCACCTTGGGCAGGAAGTCGACCACGTACTCCGCGCCGCGGTAGAGCTCGGTGTGGCCCTTCTGGCGGCCGAAGCCCTTGACCTCGGTCACCGTGATACCTTGCACGCCGATGCCGCTGAGGGCCTCGCGCACTTCGTCGAGCTTGAAGGGCTTGACGATCGCTGTCACCATTTTCATTTGATGTGCCTCGTTCAGTGGGTGGCCGTCACAGGGCCTTGGACAGGGTGAGGACGACACGCGACTTGTTGATGTCGCCCCAGTCGCCCTTCTTGGTGGCGCCGACATAAGCCGCGCCGACGGTGAAGCCCGAACCGACGTCGAAGTCGGCGCCGAGCTTGTAATCGCTGAAGTTCACGGCGCCGTTGTTCTTGGCACCGCCCGAGAACTGCGTGGCGCCCAGGTGCGCCACGAGCTTGACGCCCTTGGCCACTTCGTAGCCGGCGTTCAGTTCGAGGTAGCCCGTGCCCTTGCCGCCGTCGACACCGAACCACTTCGACGAGATCACGCGCGAGTACTTGGCGGTGACGGGGCCGAAGCCGACGCTGGCATAGAGCTCGGTGGTGTTGCCGCTGCTGTCGGTGCCCGGGTAGTAGTAGTACAGCGCGCCGACGTCGTAGCTGAAGCCTTCGACCTCGCCGCGGTAGCCGCCGTAGAAGTCCATCTCGGTGCCGCCCAGGAAGCCGACGCTGGAGTTCCAGTTGCCGAGGTAGAAGCCGCCGCTGCTGAAGTCGAAGCCGCCCTGGATGGCGGGCAGCACGGCCTTGGCGGCGTCGCTCTGGTCCTGGCCGCGGAACTTGTACTTGCTCGTCAGCGCGACGTTGGCCGAGAACGGGCTGTCTGCGGCCTGAGCAGCGAGCGGGGCTGCGGCCAACAAGGCCGCAGTGCTCAGGATCGGTACGGTCAATTTCATGTCGGCGGGCTCCAGGAGAGGGAAGAGAGGGGGTCGGGATCAAGGGGACTGCTCAGGGCATTGCAGCTTCTGTGCCAAACAACAGCGCGCCCCGCAGTGCCGCCTCTGGCGCAGGGGAATGGCGCATCCCTCCAACGGGTGGTGAATATTGCACCAAGGTAGTGCATATCCCCCCTCGGCACGCTCATGGTGCGGATGGGCAGCGAGTCGGGCGCTGCCCAGAATGGCCGTGAAAGGAGATGGGGATGACACTCGCCGTGGTCATGAGCCGGGCCCTGGATGGTCTGGAAGCACCCGAAGTGCACGTCGAGGTCCAGCTGGCCAACGGCCTGCCCAGCTTTACGCTGGTCGGCCTCGCCGACACCGAAGTCAAGGAGTCGCGCGAACGTGTGCGTGCGGCACTGCAGCAGAGCGGCTTCGCTTTTCCGCACAACAAGCGCATCACCGTCAACCTGGCGCCGGCCGACCTGCCCAAGGAGTCGGGGCGTTTCGACCTGCCCATCGCGCTGGGCATCCTGGCCGCCGCCGGCCAGATCGACGCCACGCGGCTGGCGGCCTGCGAGTTTGCCGGCGAGCTGTCGCTGGCCGGTGAACTGCGTCCGGTGCGCGGCGCGCTGGCGCTGGCCCTGGCGGCACGGCGGGCCGGCGTCGCGCGCGCGCTCGTGCTGCCGTCGGTGAGCGCCCGCGCCGCAGCCCAGGTGCCGGGGCTGGACGTGCGTGCCGCCGAGACGCTGGCCGAGGTGGTGGCGGCCTTGCTGCCGGGCGAAGCTGCCGTGCCGCTGCCGGCGGCCGTGCCGCTGCCGCGTGTGCACACACCGCCTGGGCCCTGCCTGCGCGAGGTCAAGGGCCAGGCCGCCGCCAAGCGGGCGCTGGAGATCGCCGCGGCCGGCGGCCACAGCCTGCTGCTCGTCGGCCCTCCGGGCACGGGCAAGAGCATGCTGGCGCAGCGCCTGCCGGGCCTGCTGCCGCCGCCCGACGAGGGCGAGGCGCTGGCCAGCGCTGCGCTGCTGGGCCTGACCGCCGCCGGCGCAGACGCGCGGCTGTTCGGCCAGCGGCCGGTGCGCGGGCCCCATCACACGGCCAGTGCGGTGGCGCTGGTGGGTGGTGGTGTAGGGGGTCGCGCTTTTTCGGAACTTGGTCTAAAGTGACCACTTTATTCCGGAACTTTCGGTGCCTGACGCCCGGTATCCGCCCACGAGAAGGATTGGAATCCAAACACGGAGCCTGACAGGCACCATGCCGGACTCCAACCGGTACGAGTCCAGTCTGGAGGCAGATTTCATGGCGCTCGTTCGCAGCGATCCCGACTTCCTCTCCTTCAACGCGCAGCCGGTCGTGGTTCTCATGACCAAGTCGGATGGACGGCCCGCCCGCCCCTACAGGCCGGACGGCCTGGTTCAGTGGAAGTCTGGCAAGCCGCCCTGGCTCGTCGAGGTGAAGTACCGAAAGGACTGCGCGGGCCAGTGGCGGGTGCTCCGGCGGAAGTTTCGAGCCGCGAGTGACTTTGCCGTCGCACGAGGATGGGTGTTCAAGGTCTTCACCGAAGATCGAATCCGAGGTCCGCTGCTCCAAAACCTTCAGTTTCTGGAGGACTACGGTCGTCGAAGAGCGCGCCCTAAGCTGGAAAAGCTCGTCCGGTCGGCTATCGCCTCCGGCGAGTCAACGCCGGCTGACGTGGTGGCAGCTGTCGCCTCCACCGGGGTTTCCCCGGACGACGTGCTGCCATCCCTGTGGCGTCTGATCGCACGACGAGTCGTGCACATCGACTTTGGGGTGAAGCTGACGATGGCCAGCACGGTCTGGATCGAGCCCTGACGACATGGGACACCTCCGCCCTGGCTCCAAGGTGCGCTGGAAGGAGCGGGTCTGGGTCATTGCAGACTTCCGAGACCTTGAGACCGCCGAACTTCAGCCACTGACTGGCAAGCGGCACCGCCTGGTGCCCGTCGAGGACCTGGCTCCAGAGCACTCCGTCGATCAAGACAGAACGCTGAACGAGTTTTCCGAGGTTGAGTGGCTCGGGGCCCAGAAGCTATTCGAGACGCTCAAGTCACTTCTGGATTCGGCCAACTACGACAGATCGCTTGCCGACATCGACAAGGCCGCCCTCGCCCTGGGGAAATCAAGGAGCACCGTCTACGAATATATAGGGAAATACGACAAATCAAAACGTATCTCGGTCTTCATTCGCAAGCAGCGCAGCGACAAGGGAGGGTCGAGGCTGCCGAAAAAAGTCCAAGCTATTGTGGATAGGGTTATCGGCGAGTTCTATCTCAAAGAAGAACGGCCGACGCCATCCGCCACGCTGGAACAAATTGAACTGGATTGCAGAAAGGCAAAGGTAAAGCCGCCTTCCCTCAAGACCCTCCTTCGCGTTATCAGCCGCCTGCCTCCGAAAACTGTCACACGTGGTCGACATGGGAAGAAGGCCGCCCGCGAGCAGCACGAACCCGTCAAAGGCAGCTTTCCTGGTGCAGACTTTCCACTGAAAGTTGTTCAGATCGATCATACACCGGTCGATGTCATTATCGTCGACGAAGAAGAAAGAGAATCGATCAACCGGGCATTTCTCACCATCGTGATCGATGTCTGCACACGGGTGATTTGCGGATTCTGCCTCTCGCTAGAGCATCCGAGTTCGTTGACGGCCGCATTGGCGTTGCATCATGCAATATTGCCAAAGAATGAGTGGATGCGCAAACATGGCCTAAAGCCACTTTGGCCAGTCTACGGGAAACCACGAAAGATATATGCCGACAATGCCAAGGAGTTTCTTGGGACGGCCCTGCTGAGAGGCTGCGCTGAGCACAATATTGATCACGCGAACCGTCCAAAGGGTCTCCCAAACTATGGTGGAACCGTTGAGAGAGCATTCCGAACGTTCATGAAGGCCGCTCAACGCGTTCGCGGCACAACATTCTCAAACGTAGTTCAGAAGGTAAAGTACAACTCTGCCGGCAAAGCCATACTAACACTTGCCAACCTAGAGCGATGGTTCGGTATTTATATCGCCTATCGATATCACCAGAGAGTACATCGCGGCACCGGATTCCCACCCATAAAGCACTACGAGAGACTCGTCAAAGGAACTCCTGAAACGCCCGGGATCGGGCGACCGGAACCTATAGCAGACCCCAGACAACTGCTACTGGACTTCTTGCCGTTTGTGACGAGGGTAGTCAGTAGAGAAGGCATCGTGATCGATCATATTCATTATATGAACGACCGCCTGAGGCGATGGGTAAATGCTCGCGATCCAGAAAAGCCCGAGCGACTAAGAAAGTTCATTTGCGTGACTGATCCACGAGACTTGAGCTTCATCTATTTCTACGATCCCGAGCTAAAGAAGTACATCGATGTTCCCTATCGTGATCAAACACGGCCGGCAATTAGCAGGTGGGAACTGGAAGCGGCGACGCGGAAACTCAAAGAAGACCCGGATAGACAGCCTAATGAGGACTTGGTGTTTCAGGGCATCGAGCTGCTTCGAAAGACCGAGGCTGATGCCGCCGCTGCCACGACCACAGCGAGGAGGCGACGCAAGGCCGTCCGCACCACCACAGGCTCAAGACGAGCCTCGGAGCGGCGCAAGGGCTGGGCAGAAAGCGGCGAGACACTTCGCAAGCCACCCAAGGAGGGCAAGCGGGGCACGAAGCAGGACGACAGCGACGACTCATTTACCGAATTTGAGATAGACGAATCGTGACCGAGAAACCCCCACCGAACCCGAAGTATCCATACCTCGCGGGGAAAGCTAGCGAGATTGTCGAGCACCCAGATTTCGAGAGAATCCAGTACATCAGGACTGCGAAGTGGATCGACTACACCGCCGCCAAGCAGGTATTGGCCGAGCTTGAAGACTTGATAACTTCGCCCGAAGACTTGCGTCCGCAGTGTCGGCTGATCATTGGCGATTCGAACAACGGTAAGTCTTCGATAATTGATCGCTTTCTCAAGCGACATCGTACCAATCCAAACCTCGACGGAGACGCCGTAGTCATTACAGTTGTCGCAATAACAGCACTGCGCGCCGACGAAAAGGCACTTTACGACTGGCTCTTGGCGGCATTGTTCGAGCCTCTCGACCCCAAACTAAGTACGCCGGACAGCCAAAAGCTGGTGATCAATCAGCTTCGACGCCTGAAACCAAAACTGATTATCATTGATGAAGCTCATGAGCTAGCCAAAGGCGTGAATCGAAGCGTCGTGGCGTGCCAGTCTGCTATCAAGGCCATCACTAATTTAACCCACGTACCAATTGCGGCTTTTGGGATTGACGAAGTGCTTAACGCCTTCAGCCTGGATGGGCAGATTGCAAATCGATTTATACCGGTGTATCTGCCTCGATGGAAATGGGGCCCAGACTTTCGCGGACTCTTGGTCGCATACGAGACGATTCTCCCGCTTCGAAAGCCATCAAAGCTAAACCATACAGTCATAGGACACGAGATCCTCCAGAGAACCGGTGGCCTCTTGGGTGAGGTCAGACAACTTCTCACTGACAGCGCCATATACGCCATAAAAAATGGAATCGAACAAATTACAGTGAAAGTAATAAAGGACTGCAAGTACCGTCCTGCCGATGAGCGCCGAAAAAAGCCCAAGTGAGTGCAGACCATGTTGCCTCCCAAGCAACAGCAGTTTTGGCCAGTGCATCCCCAGCCGTTGCCGGACGAACTGTTCTCTAGCTGGCTCATACGGCTAGCTCACGGCAACGGCCTCAAAGTTCAATCGTTCTATGGCGGGTGGCTTGGGCGCTCCGTTGAAATATGGAACCGCGATATTGATCGCTTGGCACCACCAGATTTGATATCCGCTCTTTCATCGTCCACAGGTATTCCGGAGCCAACCCTTACATCCCACACCTGCCGTAGCTTTGCAGGCATCATTTCCGAGGATTTGCCGGTCGGGGGGCACACTGACTGGTTGATGCCTCTGCAGGTGTATCACCGAACCCGAAATGGCTTTGGGCTTATGTTCTGTCGCGCTTGCCTCAGGGAGGATCGCGAACCGTACTTCCGACGCCAGTGGCGCCTCGCCTTCATCACCTGCTGCACGCGGCATTGCCAAGTCCTGCTGGACCGCTGCAGCAACTGCCAGAGCCCAGTGCAGCCGCACCGTGCCGACATGGTGCGTCGCCGAGGCCTGGCCGATCAGGTGACGATGACACGGTGCGCGCGGTGCGGCCAGGACCTTCGGCGGGGGGCATTGCCTTGCTCCACATCGGCCACGCTGATTGACTTTCAACGCCGCCTGGAAGGTGCCATGCGGGACGGGTACGTTGACTTTGCCGGCAACAGCAACTTGCACTCGGTGCTCTTCTTCGGTGGGCTGCGGGCGATCGCGAAGGGCCTGCTGACGCTACGCAAGATGGCCGGCGGAGCGAAAGTCACTTCGGCTGGCCTGGAGAGCCTGCCTCTGCAAGACCGAACGGACTTGCTTGTTGATCTCGCTGATGTCATCGACGACTGGCCGGCAAGCTTCTTGAAGCGGTGCAAGTCCGCCGCGCGCCCGTTTATCACCTTCACGCGTGACAACCCAACACTACCCTACTGGTTCTATCGAGTCTGCGATGCAGAACTTCGACGAGACGTGCCACGCATTTCCGATGAGGAGGTTGCGTACATCGAGGCTCACATCGAGTGGCTTGACGGCCGTTTTTCGCTGGCCCGCGCACGGGCGATCTTCGGTCGAGACTTAGCGCCGGCGTTGTCACGGTCCAGGACCGCCGTCGGCCAAGAGGATGCCGAGGTGCTGATTGCCGGTATCGACCACCGTGTGGCCGTCACCCATGGGCAGGAACGCCTTGACCACCTGCGCGACAAGGTTGTCTTCGTGACAGGCAGGGTTCTCGGGCTGTCACAAAGGCGGCTCGCTGGGCTGCGCCTGGAAGATGCCATCGAAGCCGCCGCCGACAGCGCCGACGAGCGGTCTGCGCTCGTCCCGTCGACGCCGCCGGAGCTTCGGGACTATTTTGTGTGGTACAAAAATGAGGTCCGCCCAAAGTATCCAAGCGCCGACATTGAGCCGTGGCTCTTCTTGGCCTCAGGACCTCGTGGGCAGATGTCAGAGAGCCTGATCGGTTCGCGGTTCATGAGGGCCGTGCGATTCGCTGACATGAGTAGGCGGATCAAGAACTTCGCACACTGGACCTTCGTTGAACGAACCCCGAAGCAACCGGACAGTCTTCAGGGCACCCAGCAGCCCGGCGGCAGTCCGACCTTCGGGTAGCCCTGTTCAAGGCGCCGGCAGGCGCCAGTCGGTCCTGCTTGCAGCTTCCGCCCTTCAAGGTCCTTCGCAGGTTCGCAAGAGAGCGCATACCCGCCCAGCGCGGGATGTGCACGGCGCGCGTCCTCGATGACGAAGTCGCCAGCAGGCCCGGCAACCACCAATGCCGTCAGGTTCAGAGGGATGCCACAGGGCCGCTGGCGGGTCGTTTGGCACGGCGATGTCATGCTTTTTCGCAGTCAGGTTACCTGGAGCCAGCCGACGATAAACGTCGTGTTGCATCAGGAAGGCCGAACAAGCAGTGGTCCTATCTCTGCGTCCTTCGCGATTGCGCAGCTATGGGCACTCCGACTCGGAAGTGTGTGGCAAGACACCGAGCTGGTTCAGACCGAGCCCTGGGGTGAAGAACGAGAACTCAGCTTTCCAGTCAACGATGTTGGCCACTGTGTCGCAGGGGTGCCGCTGACCTCTGAGGCAGGAAGCGACTTCCTCATCCCTTTCGGCCTCTTCCCGCACCATCGCCCGCACACGCGAGCGCAGTGCCTGAGGGTGCTCGTGGACGGCGTGCATGTCATCTTGCCCGCGATCGAGGTCATCCGCTTCTACTTCGGCTCGTCCGGCAGGTTGATCAAGAGCCTCTTCTCAAGCCGCTTTGCGCCAGACGACCTGTGCATCTCGCACCGCCTCAGCCATGGCGATGCCACTGTCGAACTCGCGCCTGACGTACCTCGATCATCTGGCGTCGATATCGCAAGAATCGTGTTCAGCGAGGAAGCGCTCCGGGCAGCCCGCTCGGTGGGACGATCGCTTGTCGCGGCATCGTCGGACCAGCGCGGTGGTCGTCAGTCGAGCTACGCCAGAGTCGAGTTGCCGTACTCTGGGACCGCAGCCCTCAAGGTACGCGGGCTTTCGCTCACTGCCGGCGATGGCCAGCCACGCTTCCTGGTGACGGAGATTCTTGCTTGCTCAGCTCGTTTCCCATGGACGAACCTGAACGTCATTGCTTCGCTTCAAGGCAAGGGGACTGTCCAGTCAGCAGATGGAGGTGAATCCGAGGCGGAAGTCAGCAAGCCCGCCCCGTCGATAGCGAGGCGCGTGCCAGGCAACGCCATCGACCCTCGTGAGGCTTCGGCCAAGTCAGGTTTGCGCTTCCAAGGCTATGCCCGGGGCATGCGCTTCACCGACCTTTGGAACAAACCGGTGATCGACATTGACGCAGCACAGAGGAGGCAGTTGAATGTGCGAAGCCTGCCAGCGGCAGCTTTCGACAGCACGAGCAGTGGAGGCAGTTCCGGCGTTGATGGCCGCAGGGTCGAGTTGTTCCTCCAGGACGGTTGCGATCTCAATTTCGTCCAGTCTCCGATCGAGGCATGGTCTTGCTTCTTCGACTTCATCCGCGCATTGGACAAGGAGGCCTGGGTTCAGCAAATCGAGTACGTCCAGCTTCCTAACGAGTTCTATTGGCACTACGCGTCCTTGCCCGAGATTTCCGATTCCGATGGGGTCATCCTTCGGGAAACCCTCGGGGACACGGCGCCAGGTACAGTGACTCGGACGCCAAGGCGAGCATCCTTCGTCAACCTCACCGTGCGCAATGCTTCGCTGGCGATGATCTCGCTCGCACCTCGAACCGCCGAGCCCCATCAATCGATCATGGTTTGGCCAGGCGTCCGTTTGGAAAGCGGCCAGGCGTTGCGGGCCCTGCACGACGGGCTGACGGCATCAGGCCCTCAAGGGCGCCTTGACTTGCCGCTGCCGTGCTTGGGCCAGCTTACCGACCAGGCTTACCGAACCGCTGCCGTGGCCTTGCTTCGCGGTGCTCGTGCATGGCGTCGTTCAGGGCGCTAAACCCGCGTTCGCGCCCTGGGCAAGACCTGCCTGCCCACCAATTGAGCTGGGCCAGAAGGTTCTACGGTGCTGGTCCGGAGGCGCGAAAGGTCTCTATACGGCGCCTTCCGCAGCCAATGCTTGGTCAGGCAGCAGGCGGAGCCGCGTCCTTCGGCCACTCGACGTTGATGATCGACGCGGTCGTGATCTCACCTCTGAGGCGCGTACCGTTGATCGCCATGTAGACACGGCGGCGCTCCCACTCTGCCGACTTCAGCCGCTCCCGGTGCTCGGCACTAAGCGCGCCGCCCTTGAACGTTGCGACGAACACCTGGTTGATGTCCGTGCTCGACACGACCAGCTTGACCTCTTCCGGGTTGGTCCAGTCGATCTTCTGGATGACGTAGTGCCCGTTCAGCTGAACATCCTCTGATTCCGAGCGCGGCGTAGAGGCGATCGTGCGGGCCTGGGCGTTGGTCAACTCGACACCTTGAACCGTGATGGCCTTCGCATCGCCGGTGCTTCGCAGAAACTCGCGGCGAACGTCGTCGAAGTCCTCTTGCGCAAAAGCAAGCTGCGGCTTGGCACCAAGCGCTTGAGCCATGACCTCAGCGCGACGGGTCTCTTCCTTGGAGAGGGCGACGCGGACTTGGGTTTCCTGTTCGATCTTGCGATCCTCGCTCCTCTGCTTCAGGAACGTCCGATAGGCGAGCACGCCACCGCTGACGAGCGCGAGGCCTAGAACGGTTGCGACGATGTGCTGTGATTCCATCCTGCCCGCCAACGCCGTCATCAGTTGCTGCGCATAGTCGCCAAGGTCGACCTTGATGAGGGAGCTACCCTTCTCGACTTTAGCCTTGAACTTGAGCTGTCGCCGCTCTTGCGCGGTCAGCGTCCTGGCGTTTGTGGTGTCCCGGACTGCTCTTGCGTAGGCCCGGTTCATCGCATGTTGAAGCTGTACCAGCGACTCCGCGATGTCCGGCGTGATCGTGCTGTCGTAGCCGGGCCCTTCCAGCTTGATCGTGAGGACCGGCCAATGTTCAAAGTTCAGGACTACCTGCTCGTTCCCAAGCTCGTCGTTCAGCGCTTGCTCAAGGTACTTGAAAGCTGTCGCCTCGTCGCGAACGACCAGCTTCTTCGGAAGCTTCACTGCCAAAGCATCTCCTCCCCGCAGGACTGCCATCTGTGGGATACAAGAACGCTGCAGGGCGCAGCGGCATCAACCACGATGGTTTTGTTCCTACTTAAATCCTAGCAGGGAAGCACATGCATCAATTGCCGCTGCCGGCAGAAATGGCCTCGCCCGCCGAACCAGGCGACCATCTCATGCTTCCTGCGAACTCAGCCACGCCAACGAGGCGCGGCACGTCTTCGTTGATCAAACTGGGCACTCATGCCAACGGTCATGCCCCAACGTCCGAGCGTCGTCACCTCGACGCCGAGCTGGCCGCTATGGCACCACCATGATCTGGCCACCACGCATCGCCGACACCAGAGCCTGGTGGGCCGAACCGTCCTCCAGCACGAGCACCTTGCGCCAAACCAGCCTGAACGCCTGCAGGGCATCACCGAAGACCACGAAGCAATCTTGGCCGTGCTGCTGGGCGGATCGATAGGCGATGCCCTCGAAACCTTCTGCCACCGCTTCGGCGGCGACCTCTTGCGTAGATGTGAAACGCAGGGATTGCAGGACTGGCCACGACGAAGCGTGCGGCCGAAGGTCTAGCAAGCGGATCGGCCTCGTGGTGCGCAGACAGAGGAGCACCCTGCTGGCGGCGTTGCTGATCGACAGGGAGACCGCCTCCCGCCTCACCAGCGATTCGTAGACGGCCGTTTCCGGGCTCTCGGCGAAGTAGCCGGCCGGCACCGAGGGCACCGCGAAGCGGCTGGACATGTCACCGGCCGGCGCCAACTTCAACGCACCGATCGTCGTTGTACCTGGTCGCGATCTCGTGCGCTGCACCCGGTAGACCGTCTGGGAGGTCGCCAGGGTTGTTGGTGGCAGGTACTGTAGGTCTCTAAGCTTCATCAGAAGGGACTCAGTTCCCCTCGTGTCCTGCGATCTCAATCACCCGGTCCGCTTGGCCTTGCTCGATGGCCTGGCGCGGCGATCGTCCGTCCAGAGCACCGTGCGGCGACTCCAGGAACGACAGCAAAGCCCAGCCTTCGGTTGTCCCGAGGGCCGTCGACAGCTTTGGAAGGGCATCCCACATCGACGGCTCGAACTGCCAGCGCGGCATCCGGAACCCGCGCTTGGTCTGTGTCAGACCGACAGCACGACCTTTGGCGATCCAGGCGTTGATGGTGACGCGGGTCGTGTCCACGAGCTGGGCGGCCTCGTCGGTGGAGATCATGTCGGCGGCTGCCAGCCTTTGCTGTCGGGCAGCCAGGCTGCCGGCGAGCAGGGCACGAACTTCGGCGACCGGCACGTAGTCATCTGGCTTGCGGGGTGATTGACGACTTCTCGCAGGAACGCGGGAGGTGGTGGTGGGGGAGTGTTGAACCGTGTCTTTCATGTCCAGCCTTTCTAGGTCTGGCGGCCTCGCAAGGCCGTTGTGAACGCGCCTTACGGCGCGTTGCGGCCGTTGACCTTCTGCGAGACGAAGAAGGCCTTCACGCGGCGTACGGCAGTGACCGGCGCCGCCAGGATCGGACGGCCCCGGTCGGCACAGGAGCGACGAGCCACGGCCTGCGAAGCGCAGACCACGAATTGCTGCCATTGGGCGTAGCTGGTCTCGGCGCACTGCGCCACCCGCCCGCCCATGGCCTTGAAGGCACCGATCATCGCCATCGACAACTTGGTCGGCTCGAACTCGATGTACTCCACCGCGTGCCGCCGAATGATCCTGTTGAAGACGGACAGATAGCTCTCGTACGCGTTCCAAACACCTTCGCTCGCAGGCGCACCGCCCCGCAGGAAGACGTTCTGGGGCCCATCGGGCATGTCCCAAACCAGCATGGAAGCTCCTTCATGTGGTGGGCCTCGACGACCCAGCCAGTGACGAACCGGACGGTTTGTCTAGTTCGTTAAGTTGGATTATGCCGGAAAGTCCCGGCGCTCACCAACACCCAGGCGGGCGAGTTCTGCGTGACAACGAGACGCGGGCGCAGGACGCCGAAGTAGCGCCTCTGGCGCCAACGTGAGGTCAACGACTCGGCGCAAGCGATCGACAAACACAGAATGAGCGTCAAGATCGACTTGATGCGACTGGGCCTGCTGCGGTGCCACAACTGCTGCGTCACGATCGGCGCGGCAAGCCTCGATCTCGTCCCTGACAAAATCCGAAGTTCCTTGAACCTTAGAACGGCAAGTCCTCGTCAGAGATAGGTTTGAGTTTCTGCTTTGGGGCTTTGCAAGCACGCATGGCGTCCATGCTTCCAACGAAGGCCGGCACCAGCTCAACGAACTTGCTCCACTGCCGTCCGCGAGGATGCTCGCCATCCAGCCACTTCATGATGGCGGTCTCCTCAGAGACCTCCGCATCGCCACCGGAAAACTGCCACAGCACCTCGATCGCAAGGCGCAATAGCTCCTCCGCTTCAGGCCACGTTCCGACCCGTTCCATTGCGGTGTTCAACACACCGATCGCCCATGCTCTGACGGATGCCTCGTCCCCGGCCAACACGGCATCAACATCTTCGCCGCACATGACTCCAAGGCTTTCGGGCTCGAAGACTTCTTCGGCGCAGTCAAACGCGTAGCTCATACAAATCAGTGTACGCGTCGAGGGTATCCAGGAACGTCGCCAACCAATGCACAAGGGGCGGAAGCGGAGCAGGGGTCCACCAGCCGCACCGAGCGCGGACGCCGAACCGGAGGCATCAACGCATGTCGGTGGTCTCAGCCCGCCTGCCCAACAACGAAGTCTTCGATCTTTTCGCCGGCGGCAAGCCTCGCCGTCAGCCAACGCGGCTTGTTGCCGCGCCCCGTCCATGTGTTCTCCCCGTCCCGGTACTTGATCGCCACCTTGCCTGCTTTCGCGCGCTTCTTCGCTGGCTTCTCGGGGGCGGGCTTCGGGCCCGGCTTCTTGCGCGCAGGCGAGCCAAAGAGTTGATCGGCGGTCAGCCCATATTCTCGGATCGCCTCCCTGATCCGGGCCACCACTCCGGCGACCTCCTTCTGGCGCAGCGATGCCGCCTCGGCCTGCAGCTTCTTGATCTGAGCTTCTATCTGCGAAAGTCGCATTGCCATCCATCACTCCTACGAACTGTTGACTGACATACCCCGGGATCGGGCGGATTCTCAGCCATCAGGCCGTGCATCCATCCCGGCGATTGCGAGAATCGCCTGATGACGACGCCCGCCGCCAACGAGCCTTCCGAGACCGATCTTGGGCCACCAACGTTGCCGGAAAACCTGGGCCTCACCGCGCGAGGCTTCGCTACCGAGGAAGAGGCGAGAGAACTGGGCACGGCGGTCCTCGATTGCATCCGCCTGTTGAGCCGCCACTTCAACCTGTCTCGACTCGATGGCGTCACGGTGGCACACGACTACCAGCAAGCACTGGCTACCCTCGACCGAGGCTACGAGACCAAGCACATCCTCACCCCGAGCGACGGGCACGCCAACTGTACTTAGACATCCCGTGATCGCGCACCCTGCGGTGCAGCTTGGTTGACGCCCTGGCGCGAGCGACCGACCTCCTGCTGATCCCCGTCGACTATGTGTAGACCGAATAGTCAATTCGACCTAGTGCAGTCTGGACCATTTGCCGGCCCTCCGCCGTGTCCATCAATTCGGACGGTCGCTTCTGGTTCAGGGACATGGCAGGTTTCTCGAACCAAGAAGCGCCTGCCGCATCCCCACCGAACACCGTCGCGGCGTACTCTCGAAGTGACTTTTCAGTCGGAGGTGCCTCGTCGGGGAGAAGGGTCGAGGGCATCGCAAGCGTTCTGTGGTCAACGAAGCGTGCGATCTTGAACCGAGGAATGTGAGATCGCAAGCACGTCGAAGCTTTTCCGGTCTTCTGCCATGTTGGCGCCTTCGCCGCGCTGCGTGCATGCATGCCACTGGCATGTGCATCCCCATGTCGCGAAGCCGCGCCCTCCGATACTCTAGGTTAGGCGCTTCCATCGTAGAAACACCACATTCCATACAGCCCTACGGCAACGGCGGTGATGAATGCTGCCGCGTAGCTGCCGGATGCCGCGAACTGGATTGCCCACGCGCAGCAAAGCGCGGCAACGTCAATCAGGCTGCGCAGCACGTAGCGCCACAATGGCTTGGTCTTCATGCGTAGGCGCCTCCTGGCCGGCCCGCTGCGTTACTCCTTGTGCGAGCGTGCCGATGATCGCTGGCCCTCCGGTAGCCCGTGTTTCCCCAGCCCCGGCACTAGATCAGCATCAGCGCGAACCGCCGGCTTCGCCACCTCCAATAGTTCCAGCGCCTCGCTGCCGCTCAGGCTTGCGCCCTGCACCAAGGATTCCATCAGGTTGCTCAGCTTCTGCATTTGTCGCTCCTTTGCCGGCACTGTCTTCAACGCGCGGCGACAGATGCCTTGTTCCAGGCCTCGAATGCCAAGCGGTCGCGCTCATGCCAGGGAACCGGCCAAGTTACCCATTGGTCGGCGGCGGGCGCCTCAACTTCAGGGCGTACGTGGCCGCAGTTGCAATGGACGAACAGCCTGCCCGGCCTCGATGTCAAACCTATGCCAGTCGTGGCGTGACACTTGGGGCACGGCTCGTAGATATTTAGGCACTCTCTGATGCCGAAGATGCACGCTGGCGCCGTCTCGCTCGGGGCGTGGAAGTGGGTGCGCGTGGAATTGCCCCCGGAGGTCATAGTTGCCCCCAAAAAAAGACTCGTCGAAACGCGGCAATCTTTTCGGGCGGGAGTCCTTTGCAGCCATCAACAGCCTCCAGCAGTTCTAGCGCAGCGCGAACGATCACTGCCGTCTGCGCCTGCACCGAATGCACGCCGGCCAGACGCGCGGCATCGATTCGCCCCTGTACTACCAGCGGATCACTCAAGTTGGCACCGAATGATTGTTCGATGCGCGCAATTCGCAGTTGGCTGACTATGTCTTCCAGTTCGACGCGAGGCAGCGTAGATACATCGGCTTCCATCAATCGGTCCATAGCGTCAATCTTCCACGCGAAGTGTCTGCGTACTTGATCGTGCCGTTGGACGGCTCATCGCGCACGACTGTTTGTCGGGCTCATCTGACTTAGGAGTGGACTCGGGGTCATGGCTCGGCAGTGAGTCCGTGTGGAATACCTCGCGGTCCAGCCACTCTATCTTGGTCAGCACGTCCCTTGCTGCGGGGACCACCGCCTGCCGCACCGCTTGCGAGGGCTCGCTCTGAATGTCGGCGTACTGTTCTTCCGTGATGGCTTCAGCAGCGGCGAGCAGGTCTTCCCACTGCCAGCCCTCAATTTCAATCGCCTGCTCCATTTCGCGTGTCATACGCAGCGGCACGATGGCGAAACCCTTGGGGGCTAACGGCTGCGCCTGCTGCATCCTGGTCGCTTCAGTTTCCGCACGCTCTTCCGTCATTTGACTGTCATTCATGGTTGTCCTTTAGACACACTATTCCGCAGAGCCACGAAATCAAGACGCAGCCAACGAATCGCAACTGACGCCCCGAGACTGGCTTGCGCGCAGGAGCGACGTACATGAGGCTCCTCCCACAATTCACACTTATGGGTTAACCTGCACCTGAACAACCACCTGCGCAGGAGTGTTAGTGGCTGACCTCGCAGTGAATGTGCAAGTGGTCAGACCGATGTTGCTGTTCGTGCCCAAGATTGCCGTGCTGGATGTCCCAATCGGCCGCGAGCCAGCGCCCGCCATTGCGCCAGTGCAGACATAGTCCAACGAAATAGCATCGGTTGCATTCGTCGTCAGCGTGGTCGTTTGCCCGACATTGATGGTGGGAGCGACAAACGTCGCCGTCAGCATCGGGGTCACAGGAGCCACGGTGAAGGACGCATTGCTGATCGTCATCCCACCTATGGCGTCTCTTGCCGTGAACACGCAATTGGTGAGCCCCATGTTGGTGACACTAGCGACCAAGGGCGTCACCGCACTGCCAGTCGCGATCGAACCCGACATTGGCATCGAGCCGGTACAGCTATAGTCAAGCGAGACGGCATTCGCAGTCGTCGTTGTCATTGAGAACGGTTTTCCGCCGCTGACCACTTCGGGAGCGAACGATGCGGCGACCGTCGGCACCGGTGGGATGACGGTGAGAGTTGCTTCGGTCGAATACGTTGTGTACGGACCGGAGGCTTGGAAGGTGCACTTCGTGACTCCGAGGTGGGCCTGTTGTGCCAGCCAGATGGTGTTCGTCAGTCCGGTGCCAAGTGCGCCGCTTGCCGAAAAGGCGCCCGCACACGTGTACGTCAACGTGTTTGCTCCGACCGTGTCAGTTGTCAGCGTGAAGTTGTTTCCATATGAGACCGTGGCAGGTGCGAACGACGCAGTCACGGAAGCATCCGGAGGCGTTGGAGGGAATTCCGGCGGTGGCGGCGGCGGCGGAGCGCCAGGTACCGGCCCCCCAGTCGGGATGGGGGGTGCACCAGGTGGCACGTTGGGGTTGGTGAGCCTTGTGATGGCACGACCAACAGCATCCGCGTCGCCAATTGCGTTTGCGCTGATCGATGCAATGAACTCGCTCAGATCAATCTGCGAAAAGTCCAGCGAGTTAATCTGGTCGATCGTCAGCCCCGTACAGTTCGGCTGTTGTGGGCTCCCCCACGTGATACCTAGCTGTCTCTTACCTTGCATGGATACGGCTTTCGCGAGCTTCGAGTTGAAGCAGCAGTAACCCTCTCGATGCTCCATGCAAGAGCCAAGAACCTTGCTTGAACACCAACTTCCCATGTGCTGGCAAATGCCCTGATCCTTCTTCACCGCAGTCTGCTTATCCGCATCTTCGCAACTCATCAACTCTGTGATCACGATCTGGACCACAACCATAGCCGCGAACGTCGCGGGGTCGAAAGCCACAATCTGAAAGCCGCTTGGCCCCCAACCGAGCGTCACTCCGTACGCCGAGAATGTGTTCGCACCCACTGCACTGGTCGCTCCAAGCGACTCAAGGCCACTTACCAAGAAGTCTGGCGCGCTCGATGCGAACAGCGCGTCGTATGTGTACATTGACCCAGCAAACGTACGGCCAAAGTCAAATGCCGTGTATATGGATTGGTTGGTCAGATTCACCCCTGGACCGCCATTCCCCTTGCAGCAATTCACTAGCAGGCGGCGAGTGCAGAAATCAGCCTCCCCCTTGAAGATCGTGAACGTCGCCGCGTCGATGTAGTTCCCACCTTCGCGAGCGGCCTCCATCATTGCCACCGACCTGCCGAAGTCCGGGTCTGATGGCCGTGACCTGTCGTAGCAGACACCGTTGATGCAGTACGGGACGCCGTCGCATGTCTGGGTAACTTCGGTCACGGTGATAGGCGACCCACACTCATAGTAGTAGGTCGTCACGTCGCATGCGCCACTCGGCAGGTAGCTCGTGCACTGCGTCTGAGTAGGTATGACTGAGCAGCCAGCATCAACAAGCGGCTGGCAAGTGCTCGTCGCGGCTGTCGGACACGTGTAGGTTTGAGTCGTGGACCAGCAAGGCCTACTGAACCTGAAGCCGAAATACAACTTATCGGCCGTATCGGTGCACACTGAGTCGCGCAGCACGCAATCCCGGTTGTTCGTAAGCGCTGTACATGCCGTTGTATCGAGCATGTCTTGCACAAGGTCGAATCCAGCGCCAGTCTGCGTGACGTTGGGCGGCGGCCCCATGTCCTTAATGTGGAAGAACTCCCTGCACAGACGCGACAGGTCCTGGCCTGAAGCGGGCCGGTGCCTCGAGACTGACGAAGGTCAGGGGATCAGGCGGTGGCTGGCGCGGCGATGAAGCCGTGCTTGCGCAGCATCTTCAGCCA
>JAURZK010000016.1 GCA_030653505.1 Rubrivivax sp. | reverse complement strand
CGCGCGTAACTGGCCAGTACGCTGAGGTCCTAGCACAACACCGTAAGGTGGTGATAGTCGTCGACCTGGCGGATGCGGCGCAGGTTCTCGGCCGCGGCCTTGTCGTCCAGCCGGCACACCAGCGCGTAGCTGCTGTCGGTGGGCACGGCGGCGATGCCGCCGGCCTGCAGGATCTGCGCCGCCTGCTTCAGCAGCCGGGGCTGCGGGTTCTGGGGGTGGACTTCGAAGTGCTGCGACATGAACCGGATTGTCGACGCGCCGTGCGCACCGGCGCCGGACGCCGTGGGCGCCGGCGGCGTTGCGGGCGCGCAGGCTTCAGGCCGTCAGGCGGTCACCACAGGGATCTTGCCGATCTTGGCCTGCCATTCCCTGGGCGCCGTCTCGTGCACGCTGCTGCCCTGCGCGTCCACGGCCACCGTCACCGGCATGTCGACGACGTCGAACTCGTAGATGGCTTCCATGCCCAGGTCGGCGAAGCCCACCACCGGCGCGGCCTTGATGGCCTTGGCCACCAGGTAGGCGGCGCCGCCGACGGCCATCAGGTAGGCGCTGCCGTGTTTCTTGATCGCCGCCACGGCCGCGGGGCCGCGCTCGGCCTTGCCGATCATCGCGATGAGCCCGGTCTGGGCCAGCATCATCTCGGTGAACTTGTCCATGCGTGTCGCCGTGGTCGGGCCGGCCGGGCCCATCACTTCGTCGCGGACAGGATCGACCGGGCCGACGTAGTAGATGACGCGGTTGGTGAAGTCCACCGGCAGCTTCTCGCCCTTGGCCAGCATCTCCTGGATGCGCTTGTGCGCGGCGTCGCGGCCCGTGAGCATCTTGCCGTTGAGCAGCAGCGTCTGACCGGGTTTCCAGGTCTGCACCTCTGCCGGCGTCAGCTTGTTCAGGTCGACGCGCTGGCTCTTCTGATAGTCGGGCGCCCAGTTCACCTTCGGCCAGCTGTCCAGGCCGGGCGGCGTGAGGTAGGCGGCACCCGAGCCGTCCATGACCACGTGCGCGTGGCGCGTGGCGGCGCAGTTCGGGATCATCGCCACCGGCTTGCCCGCGGCGTGGGTGGGGTAGGTGGCGATCTTCACGTCGAGCACGGTGGTCAGGCCGCCCAGGCCCTGTGCGCCTATGCCCAGGGCGTTGACCTTCTCGTAGAGCTCGATGCGCAGTTCTTCCAGCTTGTTGGCCGGGCCGCGCGCGAGCAGGTCGAACATGTCGATCGGCTCCATCAGCACTTCCTTGGCCAGCATCATGGCCTTCTCGGCCGTGCCGCCGACGCCGATGCCCAGGATGCCCGGCGGGCACCAGCCGGCGCCCATCGTGGGCACGGTCTTCATCACCCAGTCGACCAGGCTGTCGCTGGGGTTCATCATGATGAATTTGCTCTTGTTCTCGCTGCCGCCGCCCTTGGCCGCCACCGTGACGTCGAGCTTGTCGCCCGGCACCACCGTCATGTGGATCACGGCGGGTGTGTTGTCCTTGGTGTTCTTGCGCTCGAAGATGGGGTCGTCCAGCATGCTGGCGCGCAGCTTGTTGTCGCTGTTCAGGTAGGCGCTGCGCACGCCGGCGTTGACGGCGTCCTCGACGCTGCCCGTGAAACCCTCGAAGCGCACGTCCATGCCGATCTTCAGGAAGACGTTGACGACGCCGGTGTCCTGGCAGATGGGCCGGTGGCCTTCGGCGCACATGCGGCTGTTGGTGAGGATCTGCGCGATGGCGTCCTTGGCCGCCGGCGACGCTTCACGCTCGTAGGCCCGCGCCAGGTGGCTGATGAAGTCGGCCGGGTGGTAGTAGCTGATGTACTGCAGCGCGGCGGCGACGGTCTCGACGAGGTCGTTCTGGCGGATGGTGGTCATGGTGGAGGGCCTTGCGGCACAGGCCGCACAAGAAAGCGGTGAATGACGGGCCGGCAACGCCGGTCTTCGGGCCTGCGCGGCGCAGGCACATCAGACCCGCGGGTCGGGCGGGCGGGGCGCACCGGCGCAGACCCTGATCTTATGGGTGGCTTGGCGCCCAAAACCCGACTTGGCTCAAGTGCTTCCTAGAATGCGCGCCTTTCGCTGCACGGTCCGGCGCAGCGCTCCAGAACAATTCCTTTGCCCGACCCCTCGATGCAGCTTCTTGCCCTGGCCGTCCTGCTGCCCTTGCTGCTGGGCGGCCCCCTGTGTGCCGCCATCGGCGCGCGCCTGACGCCGGCGCGGCGCCAGGGTGCGGCCTGGGCGGCTGCGGCCGTCACGGCGGCGGTGCTGGCGCTGCTGCTGAGCCAGGCGCCAGCGGTGTTTGCCGGGCAGACGCTGCTGCAGCACGTGCCCTGGGTGCCGGCGCTGGGCCTTGGCGCCAACTTCCGCCTCGACGGCCTGGCGCTGATGTTCGGGCTGATGATCACCGGCGTCGGGCTGCTGGTGATCCTCTACGCCGCCTACTACCTCGGCCCCGAGGAACGTGTCGGCAAGTTCTTCGGCCTGCTGATGTTCTTCATGGCGGCCATGCTGGGCATCGTGCTGTCGGACAACCTGCTGCTGCTGGTGGTGTTCTGGGAGCTCACCAGCATCTCGTCCTTCCTGCTCGTGGGCTTCTGGAGCCACCGCGCCGAGGCGCGCGCCGGCGCCCGCATGGCGCTGGCCATCACCGGTGGCGGCGGGCTGGCGCTGCTGGCCGGCGTGCTGCTGCTGGGGCAGATCGCGGGCACCTACGACCTGTCGGCCATGCTCGGCCGCGGCGCGCAGATCCAGGCCGACGCACGTTTCACGCCGGCGCTGCTGCTCATCCTGCTGGGCTGCTTCACCAAGAGCGCGCAGTTCCCCTTTCACTTCTGGCTGCCCGAAGCGATGGCCGCCCCGACGCCGGTGTCGGCCTACCTGCACTCGGCGACCATGGTCAAGGCCGGCATCTTCCTGCTGATGCGGCTGTACCCGGTGATCAGCGGCAGCGCGCTGTTCGAGGTGCTGGTGGCCGGCACCGGCCTGGCGACGATGGTCTTTGCCGCCTATGTGGCGATGTTCAAGCACGACCTGAAGGGCCTGCTGGCCTACAGCACCATCAGCCACCTGGGGCTGATCGTGTTCCTGATCGGACTGGATTCGCCGTTGTCAGCGGTGGCCGCGGTCTTCCACATTCTCAATCACGCCACCTTCAAGGCGGCGCTGTTCATGACCGCCGGCATCATCGACCACGAAACCGGCACACGCGACATGCGCAAGCTGGCCGGCCTGGCGAAGGCGTTGCCGGTGACGGCCACGCTGGCAATGATCGCCGCGGCCGCCATGGCCGGCGTGCCGCTGGCCAACGGCTTCCTGTCCAAGGAGATGATGTTCGGCGAGGCGCTGCACGCGCGCGTGGGTCTGCTGGGCAGCGGCGCCGTGGCGGTGCTGGTGACGCTGGGTGCCATCTTCGCGGTGGCCTACTCGCTGCGTTTCATCCACGACGTGTTCTTCAACGGCGAGCCCAAGGACCTGCCGAACCCGCACCCGCACGAACCGCCGCTCTTCATGAAGGCGCCGGTGGCGCTGCTGGTGGTCATCTGCGTCGTGGTGGGGGTGCTGCCCTCGGTGACCGTGGGGCCGCTCGTGCACGTGGCGGCGGCGGCCATGCTGGGTGGTGCGCCGCCCGAGTACCACCTGGCGCTGTGGCACGGCCTGAACGTGCCGCTGGTGATGAGCGGGGTGGCGATGGCCGGCGGCGTGGCGCTGTACTTCGCGCTGCAGCGCGGCTACGACCTGCACCTGCACCACCCGCGCGGCTGGACCGGCCGACTCGTCTTCACGCGCGGGCTGGACGGGCTGTTCAACATCGCGCGGCGTTTCACGCTGCGGCTGGAGAACGGCTCGCTGCAGCGTTACGCGGCCTGGATGGTCGCCAGCGCGGTGCTGCTGGCGGCCTGGCCGCTGCTGGCCGGCCCGGGCACCGGCACCCGCGTGCTACTGCCCGCCACGCCGCTGGCCGGGGTGCTGTGGCTGCTGCTGGCGGCCACCTGCGCCGCGCTGGTGGCCACCCACCACCAGCGTTTCCAGGCGGTGATCCTGGTCGGCGTCGTGGGGCTGGTCACCGCGGTCGGTTTCCTGAGCTTCTCGGCGCCCGACCTGGCGCTGACACAGCTCACCGTCGAGATCGTCTCCACCGTGCTGCTGCTGATGGGGCTGGCGCTGCTGCCGGCCGTGACGCCGCGCGAGTCGTCCACCGCGAGGCGCGGCCGCGACGCGGTGCTGGCGCTGGCCGCCGGCGGCGGCATGGCCTGGCTGGCGTGGCTGGTGCTGACACGCGACCACGACGCCATCTCGTGGTTCTTCCTCGAGAAGTCGGTGCCCGAGGGTGGCGGCACCAACGTCGTCAACGTCATCCTGGTCGATTTCCGCGGCTACGACACCTGGGGCGAGATCACCGTGCTGGCCGTGGCCGGGCTGGGCGCACTGGCGCTGCTGCAGGGCCTGCACGTGCGGCGGCCGGCGGCAGACGCTGCCGGGCATGCCTTCAGCTTCGCTCAACCGCCGCTGATGCTGCGCATGGCGGCGCGCCTGCTGTTGCCGCTGACGCTGGTGGCCGCCATCTACTTCTTCTGGCGCGGCCACGGCCTGCCGGGCGGCGGTTTCGTCGCCGGGCTGGTAACGGCGGTGGCGCTGGTGATGCAGTACATGGCCCTGGGCCAGCAGCGCGCCGGCGCGCTGCTGGGCACCACCGGCGGTCGGCGCTACACGCTGTTCATCGGACTGGGTCTGGCCATCGCCACCTTCACCGGGCTGGGCAGTTTTGTCTTCGGGCACCCCTACCTCAGCAGCGCCTCGGGGCACCCGGTGGTGGCGCTGCTGGGTGAGCTGCCGCTGGCCACCGCTGCGCTGTTCGACCTGGGGGTCTACGTGACCGTCGTGGCTTCGACGCTGCTCACGCTGTCGGCGCTGGGTGCGGCCAGCGAGAGTGCCGCAGAGGGCGCTGCATTGGACGCCGTCGGGCGACCAGGGCGGGGGGCTGCCTGATGCCGTCGATGGAATTTCTCTTCGCCACCGGCATCGGCTTCGTCACCGCGGCCGGCGTCTACCTGCTGCTGCGCGCGCGCAGCTTCCCTGTGGTGCTGGGGCTGACGCTGCTGGGCTATGCGGTCAACGTCTTCATCTTCATCACCGGGCGCCTGTGGGTGGGGTCCGCGCCCATCGTCGGCAGCAGCACCAGCCTGGCCGACCCGCTGCCGCAGGCGCTGGTGCTCACCGCCATCGTCATCGGCTTCGCCACCACGGGGTTTGTCATCGAACTCGCGCTGCGCGGCCGCCACGAGCAGGGCAGCGACCATGTCGACGGCCCGCAGGCCGATGCTGCAGCCGCAGGCGTCGCGGCAGGCGGAGAAGGGCAGGCGCGATGACGCTGGCCGACCACCTGCCGGTGCTGCCGGTGCTGCTGCCGGCGCTGACGGCCGTGCTGCTGCTCTTCATCGGCGACAGCCCGGCACGGCTGCGCTGGGCGCGGGGCGTCGCGCTGGTGTCGGTGGCGCTGGGCGCGCTGCTGGCCTTCCGCCTGGTGGAGCAGGCCGGCAGCGGCGCACTCGCCGTCTACCGGCTCGGCGGCTGGCCGGCGCCCTTCGGCATCGTGCTCGTGGTCGACCGGCTGTCGGCCTTGATGCTGGCGCTCAGCGCAGCCATCGCGCTGCCGGTGCTGTGGCAGGCCTGCGCCGGGTGGGACGCCCGCGGCCGCCACTTCCATGCCCTGTTCCAGTTCCAGCTGATGGGGCTGAACGGCGCCTTCGTCACCGGCGACCTCTTCAACCTCTTCGTCTTCTTCGAAGTGCTGCTCATCGCCAGCTACGTGCTCATGGTGCACGGCCTGGGCCGCGAGAGGCTGCGCGTGGGCCTGCACTACGTGGCGCTGAACCTGCTGGCCTCGGTGATCTTCCTCGCTGGCATCGCGCTCGTCTACGCCACCACCGGCACCTTGAACCTGGCCGACCTGGCCGTGCGCGTGCCGCGTGTGCCGGCGCCCGAGGCGGCGCTGCTGCGGGCCGGTGCGCTGCTGCTGCTGGTGGTGTTCGGCTTCAAGGCCGCGCTGGTGCCGCTGGCGATGTGGCTGCCCGCCACCTACGCCGCGGCCAGCGCGCCGGTGGCCGCGCTCTTTGCCATCATGACCAAGGTGGGTGTCTACACCATCCTGCGTGTGCACGGCGTTGTCTTTGGAGCCGATGCCGGTGCCTCGGCGTTGCTGGTGCAGCCGCTGCTGCTGCCGCTGGCGCTGGCGACCTGCGTCGTGGGCGTGTTGGGTGCGATGGCCGCGGCCACGCTGCCGCGGCTGGTGGCCTGGCTGACGGTGGCTTCGGTGGGGTCCATCCTCGTCGCGCTCGGGCTGTTCGGCGCCGCGGCCTGGTCGGCGGGGCTGTTCTACCTGGTGCACTCGACGTTGGTGGTGGCCGCGCTCTTCCTGCTGTCCGGGCTGGTGGCGGCGCAGCGCGGCGAGACGGGCGATGCCTTGACGCCGGGCCCGCGCGTCGCCCAGCCGGCACTGCTGGGCGGCCTGCTGGTACTGGGCGCGGCTTCGGCCACCGGGCTGCCGCCGCTGCCGGGTTTCATCGGCAAGCTGATGCTGCTGCAGGCGGCTTCGTCGCACGGCTGGGCGGTGGCGGTGTGGGCCGTGGTGCTGGTGGTGGGCCTGCTGACGCTGGTGGGGCTGGCACGGGCCGGCAGTGTTGTCTTCTGGGCCGCGCGGGCCGACCTGCCTACTGGCGGCAGCGCGGCAGCCTGGCACGCCTGGGCGCCTGCCGTGCTGCTGCTGGGTGGCGGCGTGGTGCTGAGTGTGTTTGCCGCGCCTGTGCAGCGCTACACCGACGCCGCGGCGGCGCAGTTGCAGGACCGCGCCGCCTACGCCCGTGCCGTGCTGCCCGAGCTGGGTGGTGAGCGCGCCGAGAGCGCGCGGCCCTTCCGGGCCACAACGCCGTCATCTGCGCCGTCATCCTCGCCGCCCGCGCGGCCGGTCTGGCCATGAAGCCGCAGGCACTCGTCAACCCCTCGAAGTCGCTGCTGGTGGCGGTGAGCTGGCTGCTGCTGCGCCAGAGCCTGGCCCTGCCCGACCTCATCACCGCCGCCGTGCTGGGCCTGGTGTTGCCGCTCCTGGTCCGGGGCTTCCTGGGCCAGGACCCGTCGCCGCGGCGCTGGGGGCGTGCGCTGCGGTTCGGCGCGCTGGTGCTGTGGGACATCGTCGTATCCAACATCACCGTCGCGCGGATCGTGCTTTCGCCCTGGTCGCGCCCGCGGCCGGTGTGGCTGGAAGTGCCCTACACGCTGCAGCACCCCTTCGCGGTGATGCTGCTGGCCGGCATCGTCACCACGACGCCGGGCACGGTGTCCTGCGTGGTCGACGAGAAGCGGCGCGTCATCGTCGTGCACCTGCTCGACGGCACCGACCCGGCGGCAGTGCGCGTGCAGATCGAGCAACGCTACGCGCAGGCCTTGAAGGAGATCTTCGAATGATCCTGTCGTGGGCCCTGGACTTTGCCTTCGCGTCGGTGGCGGTGGCCATGGCGCTGTGCGGTTGGCGGCTGGTGCGGGGGCCCAGCGTCTGCGACCGTGTGCTGGCGCTGGACACGCTCTACATCAACACCGTGGTCTTCACCGTGCTGCTGGGCATGCGCGGCGGCACCGAACTGCTGTTCGAAGCCGCGCTGCTGATCGCCATGCTGGGCTTCGTGTCGACGGTGGCGCTGGCGCGGTACGTTGCCCGCGGCGAGGTCATCGAGTGAGGAGTGGTACATGCTGAACACGCTGCCCCTGTGGGCCGAAATCACGCTGGCAGCGCTGCTGGTGGTGTGCGGCATCTTCACGCTGGTGGGGTCCATCGGCCTGGTGCGTTTCGACGACTTCTTCATGCGCCTGCACGCCCCCACGAAGGCCGCCACGCTGGGTGCGGGCGGCGCTCTGCTGGCCAGCATGGGCCTGGCCTGGCTGCAGGGGCGGCCGGGCATGCACGAACTGCTGATCACGCTCTTTCTCTTCGTCACCGCGCCCGTTTCGGCCAACCTGATGGCGCAGGCCGCGCTGCACATGCGCCTGCCCAGCCGGGCACCGCCACCGCCCGACCAGCCCTTGCCCTGAACGGCCGTGGCGGCGCGCTTCAGCGCTGTGCCGGGCGCAGCAGCACCACCACCAGCGTGACCACCGTCAGCGGCAGCACGAAGCTCAGCATGGCCTGGCTGAAGGCAGGCAGGGCGGCGTGGTGTTGCGCCTGCATCACCAGGAAGCCGACATAGGCCGCGTAGTAGGCGAGGAAGAGCGCACCTTCCCAGCGCGCGATGACTCGCCCGGTGATGAACACCGGCAGGCAGGCCAACGCCACGGCCAGCATGACCCAGAGGTCGAAGGCCAGCACCGCCGGCGCGATGAGCAAGGCGCCGGCGCCCGGCACGAAGCCGGCCACCAGCCCCGACAGCCCCAGGCAGCCCAGGATGTTGAACACGTTGCTGCCCACGACGTTGCCTACCGCGATGTCGCGCTCGCCCTTCAGTGCCGCGGCCACCGAAGTGGCCACCTCGGGCATCGAGGTGCCGGCGGCGACGATGGTCAGGCCGATGATCACATCGCTGACGCCCAGCGCCTGGGCAAACGCCACCGAAGCCGAGACCAGCGCGTTCGAGCCGGCCACCAGCGCGACCAGGCCGACGGCGATGAGCGCCAGTTGCACCGGCAGACGCGAGTCCCAGGCGCCCGGGGCGGCGGGCTGCAGCTCTTCGTCGAACTCTGCCGCATCGGCCTGCGTCTGGCGGCGCGACTGCACGATCAGGAAGGCGACATACGCCAGCAGCAGCGCGAACAGCAGTGCACCTTCCAGCGCGGCGATGCGCCCGTCCAGTGCCAGCACCCCCAGCAGCAGACAGACGCCCAGCATGATGGGCACCTCCTGCCGCACCACCTGCCCGTGGACCGCCAGCGGCGTGATCAGCGCGCTCAGGCCCAGGATGAAGAGCACGTTGAAGATGTTGCTGCCCACCACGTTGCCCACCGCGATGTCGGACTTGCCGTCGAGCACCGCACCCACCGACACCGCGACCTCGGGCGCGCTGGTGCCCATGGCGACGATGGTCAGGCCGACGACAAGCGGCGAAATGCCGAAGGACAGCGCCAGTTTCGAGGCCCCGCGCACCAGCAGGTTGGCACCGATCACCAGGCCGGCCAAGCCGGCAGCGAACAACAGCAGGTTCTGCATGGCGGCCTGCGGCGGGTCAGTGGTCGGCCGGGACGCTGTGCGACATCAGCTTGTCGGCGTAGGCGATGGCCAGTGCCGAGAACAGGAAGGCGATGTGGATCAGCGTCTGCCACAGCAGCACCTTCTCGCTGTAGTTCTCGGCGTTGATGAAGGTCTTCAGCAGGTGGATGCTGCTGATGCCGATGATGGCCGTGGCCAGCTTGACCTTCAGCACGCTGGCGTTGACGTGGCTCAGCCACTCGGGCTGGTCGGGGTGGCTCTCGAGGTTCATGCGCGAGACGAAGGTCTCGTAGCCGCCGACGATGACCATGATCAGCAGGTTGCTGATCATCACCACGTCGATGAGCCCGAGCACGACGAGCATGATCACCGTTTCGTTCAGCTTGGGCACCCAGCCGGGGTCGGCCTTGTAGCCGATGCTGCTGATCAGCAGGTTCAGCGCGTCCTTGTTGCCGAAGACGGCCTCGATCAGGTGCGTGAGTTCGACCCAGAAGTGGAAGACGTAGACGCATTGCGCCACGATCAGGCCGAGGTAGAGCGGCAGCTGCAGCCAGCGTGTGGCGAAGATGAAGCGGGGCAGCACGGGCAGCTGCGGATCGCCGGGGCGGGAGGGGGTGGTCATGCGCTGGGGGCCTGGATGTTGGGGGTAATCCCGTGGTCGGAAATTGTAGAGGGGCCACCATGAGGGGCCGGGGAAGCCGGGCTTGACCCCACGTAAGGGGTCCGTCAGAGCGACCCGATAGCTTTAGGCTTCCAAGAGCAGCTAATCATCAGCAGGAGACCCGCATGTCCGACGATCGCCCCACCGAATTGAAGACCCACCAGCCGCCGGCGTCGCTCGTCGCCGCGGCACGGGTGTCGGGCATGGCGGCCTACCAGGCCCTGGTCGACGAGTCGGAACGCGACTTCGAGGGTTACTGGGCGCGCCTGGCGCGCGAGTTCGTGAGCTGGAAGACGCCGTTCACGAAGGTGCTCGACAGCAGCCAGGCGCCCTTCTTCAAGTGGTTCGAGGACGGTACGCTGAACGTCAGCTACAACTGCCTGGACCGCAACATCGAGCGCGGCCTGGGCGACAAGACGGCCATCATCTTCGAAGCCGACGACGGCGCCGTCACCAAGGTGAGTTATCGCGCGCTGCTCGACAAGGTGAGCCAGTTCGCCAACGCGCTGCGTGCCCGCGGCGTGAAGAAGGGCGACCGCGTCGTCATCTACATGAGCATGAGCGTCGAGGGCGTGGCCGCGATGCAGGCCTGCGCGCGCATCGGCGCCATCCACTCGGTGGTGTTCGGCGGCTTCAGCGCGCAGAGCGTGCGCGACCGCGTGCAGGACGCCGGCGCGGTGATGATCATCACCGCCGACGAGCAGCTGCGCGGCGGCAAGCAACTGCCGCTGAAGGCCATCGTCGACGAGGCCATTGCGCTGGGCGGCTGCGAGACCATCCAGAACGTCATCGTCTACAAGCGCACCGGCGGCAACATCGCCTGGAACCCGGCGCGCGACCGCTGGCTGCACGAAGAGCTGGCCGGCCAGAGCACCACCTGCGAGCCCGAGTGGGTGGGCGCCGAGCACCCGCTCTTCCTGCTCTACACCAGCGGTTCCACCGGCAAGCCCAAGGGTGTGCAGCACAGCACCGGCGGCTACCTGCTGCACGCGGCACTGACCACCGCCTGGACCTTCGACCTCAAGGACGACGACGTCTTCTGGTGCACCGCCGACATCGGCTGGGTCACCGGCCACAGCTACATCACCTACGGCCCCTTGGCCCTGGGCGGCACCGAGATCGTGTTCGAGGGTGTGCCGACCTATCCCGACGCGGCGCGTTTCTGGAAGACGATCGAGAAGCACAAGGTCAGCATTTTCTACACCGCGCCGACGGCGATCCGGTCGCTCATCAAGGCCGCCGAGGGCAACGCCGCGGTGCACCCGGCGCGCAGCGACCTGAGCAGCCTGCGCATCCTGGGTACGGTGGGCGAGCCCATCAACCCGGCCGCCTGGGAGTGGTACTTCAAGCACGTGGGCGGCGAGCGCTGCCCCATCGTCGACACCTTCTGGCAGACCGAGACCGGCGGCCACGTCATCACGCCCCTGCCGGGCGCCACGCCCATGGTGCCGGGTTCGTGCACGCTGCCCTTCCCGGGCATCACTGCGGCCATCGTCGACGAGACGGGCGCCGACGTGCCCAATGGCAGCGGTGGCATCCTGGTCATCAAGAAGCCTTGGCCGAGCATGATCCGCACGATCTGGAACGACCCCGACCGCTTCGTCAAGAGCTACTACCCGCCGGAACTCAAGGGCTACTACCTGGCCGGCGACGGTGCCATCCGCGACAAGGACACCGGCTACTTCACCATCACCGGCCGCATCGACGACGTGCTGAACGTCAGCGGTCACCGCATGGGCACGATGGAGATCGAGAGCGCACTGGTCAGCTGCACCGAGCTGGTGGCCGAAGCCGCCGTGGTGGGCCGCCCCGAGGACACCACGGGCGAGGCCATCTGCGCCTTCGTCGTGCTGAAGCGTTCCCGCCCCACGGGCGACGAGGCGAAGAAGATCGCCAACGAGCTGCGCTACTGGGTGGCCAAGGAGAT
>JAURZK010000173.1 GCA_030653505.1 Rubrivivax sp. | reverse complement strand
AGCGCAGCGAGCTTCGTGAACTGACTTGCCGCATCCTGTCTGAGCGTAGCGAACGCAGTGAGCGCAGCGAGTTATGCGGCACGCCCTCTAGGCGAGCAGCGCAGGGCAGCCTGAGCGAAGCGAAGGCCGCCACAGTCGGCGACGCCGCCGGGCACCGCCTGGCGCGACCCGCGCAGAACTTCGAGCGCAGACAGCAAGCAAGCGTGAACGTCCGCAAAGGGCCGACAGCCGACGCCGTGCCCGCATCAGGCGACAGGCAAGGCCCCAAAGCGCCAACTCGACACTGTCCAGCCCGGCCAAGCGTCTTCCTCGTGGTGCACCGTGGCCGCCACCTCGTCCTCGGCCGCGCCCAGCGCCACCATCAATGGAAGTAGGTGGTCTTCGCGGGGATGCGCGATGCGTGCTGACGGTGCGGTTTCCCAATGCAGCAGCCGGGCCAGTCGCGCGTCCGGGCCGCTGCCTTCCAGCGTCGTGTGCAGCCAGTCGTCGAAGGCCTTCGACGGTGCGTGCGCTGCTGCGCCGCGCAGACGCAGGTTGTGGAAGCTCAGGCCGCTGCCCAGGATGAGCACACCCTCGTCGCGCAGCGGCGCCAGCGCGCGGCCCGCGGCCAGGTGCGCGGCAACGTCGTAGCCCTGCTTCAGTGACAGCTGCAGCACCGGCACGCCGGCTTGCGGGTACATCACCGCCAGCGGTGCGAAGGTGCCGTGGTCGTAGCCCTGCGTGGTGTCCTGGCCGGCGTCGATGCCGGCGCCGAGCAGCAGGCTTTGGATGCGCTGCGCCAGCGCAGGCGCACCTGGGGCAGGGTACTGCAGGCGGTAGGTGTGCGCGGGAAAGCCGTGGTAGTCGTAGATCATGCCCGGCTTCGCCGCGGCCATGGCGGTGAAACGCGGCGCTTCCCAGTGGCCGGAGATGCTGAGCACGGCAGCGGGCGGCGCGCCGATCTCGTGCACGATGCCCTGCAGTGCCGCAGCCAGCGGCGCCATCGCCTCGCGCATCTCGGGCAGCCAGGGCCAGGGGCCGCCGCCGTGCGAGATGAAGTAGGTGGGCAGGCGTGGGGCGGGGCGGGTCATGGCAGGGCTCTCTTGATTTGGCGCTGCCCAGTGTGATGCGCGCCGGCAGGCCGTGGGTTGAGTGCCCTTGCACGCAGCCTGCAATCGCGATGACGGGCGGCGGTGCGCCGGTCTGCACACGGTGCAGCGAACACACCGGCCTTTCCCCGGCTTATCGCCCTCAAGTTCGGCGGCCGGCACGGCACCATGGCAAGGCTCCCCGTCGGAGCGACCTCAGACCATGGCCGACTCCGCCCAAGACCGCACCCTACCCGCCACACCGCGCAAGATCGAGAAAGCGCGCAAGGACGGCCAGGTCGCGCGCTCTCGAGACCTCGGTCACTTCGGCGCGCTCACCGGCATGGTGGCGCTGCTGGCGGCCGCGGCGCCGCTGCTCAACGAGTGGCTGGCCCGCATGCTGGCCGAAGGCCTGCGCTTCGACGCCGCGATGGTCTCCGACCCCGCGCAGATGCTGGAACGCTTCGGCAACCTCGTGATGCGCCTGCTGGCCGTGCTGGGGCCGCTGTTCGCCGTGATGCTGCTGGTGGCGCTGGCCAGCGGCGTGCTTTCGGGCGGCTGGAACTTCACCTGGAAGGCGATGGCGCCCAAGTTCGACAAGTTCAACCCACTCACCGGGCTGGGCCGGGTTTTCTCCGTCGACCAGCTGACGCAGACGCTGAAGGCCAGCTTCCTGGCCGTGCTGCTGGGCAGCGCCGGCGCGCTGTACCTCTGGCGCGGCTGGATGCACCACGCCGAGCTGCTGGCCATGCCCCTGCCCACGGCGCTGGCCGAAGGCGCAGGCCTGCTGCAGGGCGGCCTGTTGCTGCTGTGCGGCGTGCTGGCCACCTTTGCGCTGGTCGACGTGCCGCTGCAGCGCCACATGCTCAAGCGCCGGCTGAAGATGTCGTTCGTCGAGATGAAGCAGGAACACAAGGAGACCGAGGGCAACGCCGAGGTCAAGGGCCGCATCAAGGCCAAGATGCGCGAGATGGCCAACCGCCGCATGCTGGCGGCGGTGCCGCAGGCCGACCTGGTGGTCATGAACCCCACCCACTACGCGGTGGCGCTGAAGTACAACGAAGGCATGGCCGCGCCGAAGGTGGTGGCCAAGGGCGCCGACCTGGTGGCGATGAAGATCCGCGACCTGGCGCGCGAGGCCAAGGTGCCCGTGCTGCAGGCGCCGCCGCTGGCCCGTGCGCTCTACGCCCACACCGAGGTCGACCAGGAGATCCCGGCGCGCCTGTTCAGCGCCGTGGCCCAGGTGCTGGCCTGGGTCTACCAGCTGCGCGATGCCGCTGCCAGCGGCCGCATGGCCGCTGCTGCCGCGCCCATGCCCGAGGTGCCCGCCGACCTCGACCCGCTGAACGCCGCCTACGACCCTGCGCTGAAGCGCAAGGCCCGCCGTGCTACCACGCCCCGCCGGGAGCCTGAACTGTGAATGCCGTCCTCACCCGCCTGAACGCCTGGTTCGGCCCGGCGCAGAGCGCCGTGATCAAGGGCCTGGTGTTGCCGGCCTTCGTGGTCATGATGCTGTCGATGATGGTGCTGCCGCTGCCGCCCTTCGTGCTGGACCTGCTGTTCACCTTCAACATCGCGCTGGCGCTTACGGTCATGATGGTCAGCGCGCAGATGGTCAAGCCGCTGGACTTCGCGGCCCTGCCCACGGTGCTGCTGGTGACCACGCTGCTGCGCCTGTCGCTCAACGTCGCGTCTACGCGCGTGGTGCTGATGGAGGGTCACACCGGCCCGGGCGCGGCCGGGCAGGTGATCGAGGCCTTCGGCCACTTCCTCATCGGCGGCAACTTCGCCGTCGGCCTGATCGTCTTCGCCATCCTCGTCGTCATCAACTTCGTCGTCGTCACCAAGGGTGCCGAGCGCATCGCCGAGGTCGGCGCGCGTTTTGCGCTGGACGCCATGCCCGGCAAGCAGATGGCCATCGACGCCGATCTGAACGCCGGCCTGATCGACGAGAAGATGGCGCGCCAGCGCCGCGCCGAGGTGGCCGAGGAAGCCGACTTCTTCGGTTCCATGGACGGCGCCAGCAAGTTCGTGCGCGGCGACGCGATGGCCGGCCTGCTGATCCTCTTCATCACCATCGTCGGCGGTTTCATCATCGGCCTGGCGATGCACGACATGAGCGGCGGCGAAGCGGCCAGTGCCTACGTCACGCTGGCCGTGGGCGACGCGCTGGTGGCGCAGATTCCGGCGCTGCTGATCAGCGTGGCCAGCGCGATGGTGGTGTCGCGCGTGGGCAAGGAACAGGACATCGGCACGCAAATCCGCGGCCAGGTCTTCGACTCGCCGCAGGCCCTGGGCGTGGCCGCCGGCATCGTCGGCCTGCTCGGCCTGGTGCCGGGCATGCCGCACATCGTCTTCTTGATCGTGGCCGGTGGCCTGGGTGCCTTGAGCTGGCAGTTGATGAAAAAGCGCAAGCAGGCCGCCGAGGAGGGCCAGCGCAACACCGCCGGCGCCGAGGCCCAGCCGATGGCCAATGCCGAAGCCAGCTGGGACGACCTGACACCCGTCGACACGCTGGGCCTGGAGGTCGGCTACCGCTTGATCGCCCTCGTGGACAAGGCGCGCCAGGGCGACCTGCTCACGCGCATCAAGGGCGTGCGCAAGAAGTTCGCGCAGGACGTGGGTTTCCTGCCGCCGCCGGTGCACATCCGCGACAACCTCGTCGAGCTCAAGCCCAGCATGTACCGCGTGACGCTGCGCGGCGCCATGGTGGGCGAGGGCGAGGCCATGCCGGGGCAACTGCTGGCCATCAACCCCGGTGGCGCGACCCAGCAACTGCCCGGCGTGAAGACCAACGACCCGGCCTTCGGCCTGCCTGCCATCTGGATCGAGGAGCGCTACAAGGAGATGGCCCAAATGGCCGGGTTTACGGTGGTTGATTGCGCGACCGTCGTGGCCACCCATCTCTCACACTTGATGCAGGTTCACGCCGCCAAGCTGCTGGGCCGCGTAGAGACCCAGGCGCTCGTCGAGCACGTGACCAAGCTGGCCCCCAAACTGATCGAGGACGTGGTACCCAAGATGGTCGGCATCGCCACCCTGCAACGTGTGCTCCAGCTGCTGCTGGACGAAGGTGTGCACATCCGCGACATGCGATCGATTGTCGAATGCCTGGCCGAACACGCCAGCACCGTCACCGACCCCGGCGAACTGGCGCGCCGCATCCGCGTCCACCTGGCTCCGGCCATCGTGCAGCAGATCTACGGCGCCACCAAGGAGCTCGACGTCATCGCTCTCGACCCCGAACTCGAGCGACTGGTGACCCAGGCCCTGAGCAGCCCGCATGGCGCGGCGCTCGACCCCGGTGTGGCCGACACGCTCAGCCGCAGCGCCGCCGACACCGCACGTCAGCAGGAAGACATGGGCCATCCGGCCTGCCTGCTGGTGCCCGACCTCATCCGTGCACCCATGGCGCGCCTGCTGCGCCGCGCCGCACCGCGCCTGAAGGTGCTGGGGCACAGCGAAATTCCTGACACCCATTCGATCCGCATCGGTTCCATCATTGGAGGCACGGCATGAACCTCAAGCGCTTCACGGCCCGCACGTCACGCGAGGCCCTGGCCATGGTCAAGCAGGCCTTCGGTGACGACGCCGTGGTGATGTCGACCAAACCCTGCGCCGAAGGCGTGGAGGTGCTGGCGATGGCCCCCGAAAGCATCCAGCAGCTGGAACGCATCGGCCAGACCGCCGAACACATGACGCCGCCGACCGCGCGTGAGCGTCTGCCGGCCACCGCCGCCCGTGGCCGTGAGCGCCAGGAGCCGCGTTTCGAACCCGCCGTCGAGGCGCCACCGGAGACGCAGTCGGCGCAGGCGCCACGAGCACCGCGCCGCGCCGCCGAGGCGCCGCTGGCGCAGGACATCGCCGACGACGTCGAACAGCTGCAGATGAGCACGCTGTCGTTCCAGGACTACGTGCGCCAGCGCATGCTCAAGCGCCGCGACACCGAGCTGCAGGCCGAGCGTTCCGCCGCTGCGGCGGCCGCGCCGCTGCCGCCCAGCGCCGCCCCCATCGAAGCCGCCCGTGCGCGCCACGCCACACGCCGCGAGCCCGCAGCGCGCGAGGTGCCCGTGCTGCGCGAAGAGGTGCCGTCGCCGGTGCATCCCGCCGAACCCGCCGTCGGCATGGCGCGTGCGGCCAGCGCCGCTGCCGCCGTGCTGGCCGCCCAGGGTGCGCAGATCGAGATGCAGGCCGTCGCCGCCCGTGGTGCCGAGCGCACCGAGATGATGAGCGAGCTGCGTTCGATGCGCGGCCTGATCGAGCAACGTTTCGGCGCCCTGGCCTTCATGGAAAAGCTGCAACGCCACCCGCGCCAGGCCGCACTCGCGCAGCGCCTGCTCGATACCGGCTTTTCGCCTGCGCTGATCCGCAAGCTGGTCGACGGCGCGCCGGCCGAAGGCGATGAGCTCGCCTGGGCCGCGCACATCCTGGAACGCAACCTGCCCACCGGCGAGCGTGAAGCGCCGCTGGAAGAGACCGGCGGCATCTACGCGATGATCGGCGCCACCGGCGTCGGCAAGACCACCAGCACGGCCAAGCTCGCGGCGGCCTTTGCCACGCGCCACGGCGCGGCCAACCTGGGCCTCATCACGCTGGACGCCTACCGCGTCGGCGCGCACGAACAGCTGCGCACCTACGGCCGCATCCTGGGTGTGCCGGTGCACACCGCGCACGACCGCGCTTCGCTCGAAGACCTGCTCGACCTGCTGAGCGCCAAGAAGATGGTGCTCATCGACACCGCCGGCATGGCGCAGCGCGACACCCGCACACGCGAACTGCTGGACATGCTGTCGCACCGCGCCATCAACCGCCTGCTGGTGGTGAATGCCTCGGCGCAGGGCGAGACCATCGAGGACCAGCTCGCCGCCTACGCCGCGCCGAACTGCCGCGGCATCGTGCTGAGCAAGCTCGACGAGGCCGTGAAACTGGGTCCGGCGCTCGATTCGATGATCCGCCACAAGCTCAAGGTGCTGGCCGTGGCCAACGGCCAGCGGGTGCCCGAGGACTGGCACCGCCTGAGCGCCAACGCCCTGGTGCAACGCGCCCTGAAGGGCGGCGGCACCGCGGCCTGGCGCCTGGACGACAGCGACGTCAACCTGATCTTCGCCGGCATGCCCGCCGTGAAGGCCGCGATGGCCGCGCCCGTGCACGCCTGAGCACACAACCACAGAGCATGCGCGACTTCTACGCCACCTCGGCCCCGATGCCACTGGACCAGGCCGACGGCCTGCGCCGCCTCTTTGCCGGCCGCCGCCGCCACGTGCTGCCGCTGGCGGCCAACCCGCACGTGGCCTTCGGCGGCGTCGTGCTCGACCGCCTGGCCGCCGTGCTGGCCTCGCAGGGCCGCGAGGTGCTGGTGGTCGACGCGGCCAGCAGCTCACCGCTGCCGCACGAACTGGCGCAGGTCGAACTGGCCGCATGCATCGAGTCCATCGCGCCGCGGGTGGCCTACCTGCCGGCACGCGGACTGCCGATGACCTATGTCGACACGCGCGGCTCGGCCGGTGGTTTCATCGACGCCGTGCAACTGGCCGCGCCGCAGGCCGAGGTGGTGCTGCTGCACGCCGACGCCAGCGATCTGGCGCGCCTGTTCAAGCGCCGCGCGGCGCGGCCGCTGCTCATCGGCGCCGACCACCCCGAGAGCATCAAGCACGCCTACGCCAGCGCCAAGCTGCTGGCGCAACGTTGTGGACTGATGACCTTCGACCTGCTGCTCGCCGCGCCGCCACAGTCGCCGCGCGCCGCCCGCATCGCGGCCAGCCTGGGTGGCTGTGTCGAGAACTTCCTCGGTGCCGTGCTGCGCCACAGCGCGCTCGTCGACCCGGCGGCAGGCAGCGAAGACCCGGCCAGCCCGGCGCTGGCGCGGCTGCTGGCCGAACAGCTGGCGCTGGACGACACGACGGGTGCCGCCCGCAGGCCGGTGGCTGCCACGGCGCCGCACGGCATGCCGGCATGGCAGACCCCCGGCACCGACACCAACAAGATCCGCCCTGCATTCCTCTAGAGGCATGACCATGTACACCGCCAAGGGACAACTCGACGCCGGCGCACTGCTCAAGCAGTACCAGCCGCTGGTGCGCCGCCTCGCCCACCAGATGATCGCCAAGCTGCCCGCCAACGTCGAGCTCGACGACCTGATCCAGGTCGGCATGATCGGCCTGAGCGACGCGCTATCCCGCTTCGACGCCGCGCAGGGTGTGCAGTTCGAGACCTACGCCACC